>NZ_JBYSYC010000029.1:0-109255 GCF_058782875.1 Cupriavidus sp. FW305-F7
CGGCCATGCCGCCAGCGCCGGCTGCCGCGCAGCGCCCGCCGGCCCAACCCTTGCGCGCGCCCGGCGCCGCAGCCGTGAGCCGCCCGCCGGCACCGGTTGCGAAGGCGCCCATGCAGCCGCCAGTCCAGTCTCCGGCAGCGCCGGCACGGCCCGCCGCGCAGCCCGCGGCGCGCCAGGTGGAGCCGGAATCCGTGCCGCCCTGGGAGTTGGCGGGTGGCAGCGACGTGCCGCCGTGGGAAGAGCTGCCGCCTGACCTGCCGGTCATAGGCCCCTATGACAGCGATCCTGGCTACCGCGACAGCGGTTTCAACGAACCGGCACCGCCTGCCGCCGCGCCGCGTAACGGCCCGGCCCGGCCGGGCCGGGCACCCGCGCGCGAGGCCGAGCCGGCGCGCGAGGCCGCTCCCGTGCCGTCAGCCACGGCGCCGGCAGAGTCCGCCAAATTCGTCGCCCCGCGACCGCCTGCGGCGGGCGAGGATGGCACCCCGCCGGCCTTCACCGGCGAATGGCCGGTGCTGGCCGCTGGCCTGCCCTTGAAGGGCCTGGCACAGCAGCTGGCCTACCAGAGCGAACTGACCCAGGTGGTCGGGCGCACCTTCCACCTGCGCATCCCGGTCGCGGCCCTGGGCGAGAACGGCGTGTCCGAGCGGCTGCAGCAGGCGCTGTGCGACCACTTTGGCGTGCCGGTGCGCGTGGTCTGCGAGGTGGGCGGGGTTTCCATCACCGCGGCGGCCGCCGATGCCGAGGCGCGCGCCGAGCGCCAGCGCCAGGCCGAGGCAGTGATCGAGGCCGATCCCTTTGTACAGGGCCTGCTGCGCGATTTTGGCGGCCAGATCGTGCCGGGCTCGATCCAGCCGCGCGCCGCCTGATCCGCGGCCTGCGTTTGCTTTACCGAACTACTTTGCCGAATTTCTTACCGAATCCAGGAGCATTCCATCATGATGAAAGGTCAACTCGCCGGGCTGATGAAGCAAGCCCAGCAGATGCAGGAAAACATGAAGAAGATGCAGGAGCAGCTGGCCCTGATCGAGGTCGAGGGCCAGTCCGGCGCCGGTCTCGTCAAGGTGGTCATGACCTGCAAGAACGACGTCAAGCGCGTCACCATCGACCCTAGCCTGCTGGCCGAGGGCGAAGACAAGGACCTGCTGGAAGACCTGGTCGCCGCCGCCTTCAATGACGCCGTGCGCAAGGCCGAAGCCACCTCGCAGGAAAAGATGGGCTCGATGACCTCGGGCCTGCCGCTGCCCCCGGGCTTCAAGCTGCCGTTCTGAACGCCACTGTGAAGGCATCGTCCCCGACCTCGCTGCAGGCACTGGTCGAAGCGCTGCGGGTGCTGCCCGGCGTCGGGCCCAAGTCCGCCCAGCGCATGGCCTACCACCTGCTGCAGCACGACCGCGAGGGCGCGCGCAAGCTGGGCGATGCACTGCGCGGCGCGGCGGACCATATCCGCCATTGCCAGCGCTGCAACACCTTCACCGAGCAGGAGATCTGCGCGACCTGCCTGGACGACCGCCGCGACGCCTCGCTGCTGTGCGTGGTGGAAACCCCGGCCGACCAGGTCATGATCGAGCAGACCCTGACCTACCGCGGCAAGTACTTCGTGCTGATGGGCCGGCTCTCGCCGCTGGATGGCATCGGCCCGCGCGAGATCCACCTGGACAGGCTGCTCGCGCGCGCCACCGAGCCTGAGCTGGGCGGCCCGGTCGGCGAGGTCATCGTCGCCACCAACTTCACCAGCGAAGGCGAGGCCACCGCGCACTACATCGGCGAAATGCTCAAGGCGCGCGGCCTCAAGGTGTCGCGCCTGGCGCGCGGCGTGCCGGTGGGCGGCGAGCTGGAATACGTCGATGCCGGCACCATCGCCCGCGCGGTGATGGACCGCCGCAACCTCTGAGCCCGATCGCGCGGGGCCGGAACGCCCACGTGCCCGCGCGCCGATCACCGGATTCCTCCGCCTACCTGCCTGCCCCATGAACCTGGCCCGCTTCGATCTCGTCACGCTTGGCTTGTTCGTCGCCGTGGCCCGGCAGGGCAGCATCTCGGCCGGCGCGCGCCAGTCGCACCTGGCCGTGGCCGCCGCCAGCAAGCGCATCTCAGACCTGGAAACCGCGGTCGGCGCGCCGCTGTTCTTCCGCCATGCCGCCGGCGTGCAGCTGACCGAGGCCGGCCAGGCCTGCTTCCACCATGCGCTGACCATCCTGCAGGACGTCGAACGCATGGCCGGCGTGATGTCGGACTACGCCTCGGGCGTGCGCGGGCAGGTGCGGGTGTGCGCCAACACTTCGGCGATCACGCAGTTCCTGCCCGACGACCTGGCGTCGTTCATGCAGCGCCATCCCACCATCCGCATCGAGCTGGAAGAACAGAACAGCCGCGACATCGTCGCCGCGCTGATCGAGAACCGCGCCGACGTGGGCATCTTTGCCGACCGCACCCCCGCGGCCGGGCTGATGACGATCGAGTACCGGCAGGACGAGCTGGTCATCATCACGCCGCCCAACCATCCGCTGGCCGCGCGCGGCCCGGTGCACTACGCCGATACGCTGGAATTCGACTTCGTCAGCCTGCCGCAGGAAACCTCGCTGGCCGCCCGCCTGCTGGAAGAGAGCAGCCGGCTGGACCGGCCGTTCCGGCTGCGCATCCAGGTGCGCAGCTTCGATGCCATGTGCCGCATGGTGATGGCCGGCCTGGGCGTGGGCGTGCTGCCGCGCATCGCGGCCGAGCCGCATGTCAAGTCGATGGGGCTGTCGCTGGTGTCGCTGCAGGACGCCTGGGCGCGCCGCTCGCTGCTGATCGGGCTGCGCGACCCGGCCGGGCTGACGGTGTCGGCGCGGCTGCTGATCAGCCACCTGTGCGGGGACCGGGCGCCGTTCTGACGCCCCTGTGCTGAGGCGCCTCCGGAGCCTTTCGCGTTCCGAGAAAGCCCGCTTCTCCGATTGCCGATTCCTGGCGGGCCCCTGCTGGGGCACACTCCGTTCGAACGCAATGTATGACAAGCCAGTCATTGGGCTTGCCGCACTGCAACAAAACACCGCATCGCACGGAGACACCCCATGGCGCAACAGATCCTCGAGGGCATTCGCGTCCTCGAACTCGGACAACTCATCGCCGGCCCCTTTGCCGCCAAGACCCTGGCCGACTTTGGTGCCCACATCATCAAGGTGGAGCCGCCGGGGCAGGGCGACCCGCTGCGCAAATGGCGCATGCTGCATGAAGGCACCTCGGTCTGGTGGGAGGCCCAGTCGCGCAACAAGGAGTCGATCTGCATCGACCTGCGCCAGCCGGAAGGCCAGGCACTGGTGCGCAAGCTGGCCGCCGAGGCCGACGTGCTGATCGAGAACTTCCGCCCTGGCACCATGGAGAAGTGGGGCCTGGGCTGGGATGTGCTGCATGCCGACAACCCGCGCCTGATCATGCTGCGCGTGTCGGGCTACGGCCAGACCGGCCCGAAGAAGGATGAGCCCGGCTTTGCCGCCGTGGCCGAAGCCATGGCCGGCCTGCGCCACCTGACCGGCGAGCCTGGCCGCGCGCCGGTGCGCGCCGGGCTGTCGCTGGGCGACACCATCGCCGGCCTGCACGGCGCCATGGGCGTGCTGCTGGCGCTGTATCAGCGCGACGCGCGCGGCGGCGAAGGCCAGGTCATCGACGTGGCGCTGTACGAGTCGCTGTTCAACCTGAGCGAAAGCCTGCTGCCGGAATACTCGGCCTTCGGCGCGGTGCGCCAGCCCGCTGGCGGCGCGTTGCCGGGGATCGCGCCGTCCAATGCCTACCCCTGCGCCAGCGGCGAATACGTGCTGGTGGCGGCCAATGGCGACGCCATCTTCAAGCGCATGATGCTGGCCATCGGCCGGCCCGACCTGGCCGACGATCCGGCGCTGGCGCAGAACGATGGCCGCGTGAAGCGCGTGGACGAAATCGATGCCGCCATCGCGGACTGGACCCGCACGCAGACGGTGGACTCGGCGCTGGCGGTGCTGCGCGACGCGCAGGTGCCGTCTGGCCGTATCTATACCGTCAAGGACATCGCCGAAGACCCGCACTACCGCGCCCGTGGCGTGATCGAGTCGGTGACCTCGGCCGGCGGGCTCACGGTGGAAGTGCCGGGCGTAGTGCCCAAGCTGTCGGCCAGCCCGGGGGAAATCCATGACCGCGCGCCGACGCTGGGCGAGCATACCGATGCGGTGCTGAAGCAGGCTGGCTTCGATGACGCCGCCATCGCCGACCTGCGCGCGCGCAAGGTGATCGCATGAGCGCCGCCGCCAACCTGCGCGGCCCGGCACGCGTCGAGATCAATGAAGTCGCGCCGCGCGACGGCCTGCAGATCGAGCCGGTGGTGGTGCCGACCGACGCCAAGGTCGCCTTCCTCGACGCGCTGTCGGCCTGCGGCTTTGCCCGCATCGAAGCCACCTCGTTCACCTCGGCCCGCGCCATCCCGGCGCTGGCCGACGCCGAGACACTGATGCACCGCATGCGGCGCCACCCGGGCGTGCGCTATACCGCGCTGGTGCCCAACCTGCGCGGGCTGGAGCGTGCGCTGTCGTGCCAGCCGGATGAGGTCAACCTGGTGATGTCGGCCAGCGAGACGCACAATCGCGCCAACCTGCGCATGACGCGCGAGCAGTCGCAAGCGCAATTGCTGGCGATGATCGAGGCGGCGGGCGCCGCCGGTGTGCCGGTCAACGTGTCGCTGTCGACGGTGTTCGGCTGCCCGTTCGAGGGCGAGGTCGATACCGGCGCGGTGATGGCACTGGCCACCCGCTTTGCCGAGGCCGGCGCGGCCGGCATCACGCTGTGCGACACCACCGGCATGGCCTACCCGAACCAGGTCGCGGCGCTGTGCGAGGCCTTCCAGGCCACGCTGCCCGATACCGGCCTGACCATCCACCTGCACAACACCCGCGGCATGGGCCTGGCCAATGCCCTGGCAGCCTGGCAGACCGGCGTGACGCGCTTCGACGCGGCCGCCGGCGGCCTGGGCGGCTGCCCTTACGCCCCCGGTGCCAGCGGCAACGTCAGCACCGAAGACCTGGTCCATATGTTCGACTGCATGGGCGTCGAGACCGGCGTCGACCTGGGCGCGCTGCTCGACGTGGTGGCCGGCATGCCGGCGCTGGTCGGGCGCGACATCCACAGCCAGCTGCTGAGCGCCGGCCCGCGCCTGCGCACGCACCAGCCGCCGGCCTGGATGGCAGAGCATTTCGCCGGGCAGGCATAGCCGGCACCCAGACAAAAACAACACATCCAACAGATAACGGAGACCCTCATGAAGCAAGCCCTTCAACGCAAGTCCGCCATGCCCGCACGGCGCAAGGCCGTAGCCGCCACGCTGGCGGCACTCGGTGTGGCATGGTTCGCGCCTGTCGCCCTGGCGCAGGACGGTACCTATCCCACCCGTCCGGTGACGCTGGTGGTATCGGCCGCGGCCGGTGGCACCACCGACATCGCGGCGCGCATGATTGCGGAACCGCTGTCCAAGGCGCTCGGCCAGCCGGTGGTGGTGGACAACCGTCCCGGCGGCAACGGCAGCATCGCCGCGCAACTGGTGGCGCGGGCCAAGCCGGACGGCTACACGCTGATGCTGCAGTACTCGGGCTTCCACGTGATCACGCCGCTGCTGGTCAAGAACCTGTCGTGGGACCCGGTCAAGGACTTTGCGCCGGTGGCTAATATCCTGTCGGCGCCGCAGGTGCTGGTGGTGCGTCCGAGCCTGCCGGTCAAGTCGCTGAAGGAACTGGTGGCCTACGCCAAGGCCAATCCGGACAAGCTCAACTACGCCTCGTCGGGCAACGGCTCGCTGCAGCACGTCTCGACCGAGCTGCTGAACCAGATGGCCGGCACGAAAATCACGCACGTGCCCTACAAGGGCACCGGCCCGGCCATGACCGACCTGCTGGGCGGCTCGGTGGACCTGACCATCACCACGCCGCCGCCGCTGATGGCCCATATCGCCGCCGGCAAGCTGCGTCCGCTGGTAGTGACCAGCAAGACCCGCCTGCCCAGCCTGAAGGACGTGCCGTCGGCGCCCGAGGCTGGCTACCCCGACCTGGACGTGTCGTCGTGGTTTGCGATGTACGCGCCGGCCGGCACGCCCAAGCCGGTGATCGACAAGCTGACCGGCGAGATCGAGAAGATCATGCGCACCGAAGCCTTCCGCAAGAAGGCCGAGGACCTGGGCGCCGAGGCCAAGTACATGAACCCGCAGCAACTGGGGCAGTACCAGAAGGCGGAGCTGGCGCGCTGGGGCAAGGTGATCAAGTCCGCCGACATCCACGCGGAATGATGGCGAGGGCTGAGGCAAGGTGATCGAAAGGTAAGGGCGCTAAGCTGGCGGGTTTGCTAGGTGTTGATACCGATGCGGTGCATCGCACCGTCCGGTAGCATCGCAATTTGCCGCACCGCGGCGCGCCCCCTTCGAGCGCATGTTGCCGCAGCGCCAGTCCACACGGGTAGGAGATCTCGCATGTATAACAAAAAATTCTGGAAGCAATTCCTGATCGCGCTGGCGCTGTTCCTGGCCGGCTGGTTCACCTTCGGCCAGGCGCAGGCGCAGGGCAAGCCCGAGAAGACCAAGGTCACCATCGCGGTGGGCGGCAAGAACCTGTTCTACTACCTGCCGCTGACCATTGCCGAGCGCCTCGGCTACTTCAAGGAAGAAGGGCTGGACGTCGAGATTGTCGACTTCGCCGGCGGCGCCAAGGCGCTGCAGGCCGTGGTGGGCGGCAGCGCCGACGTGGTCTCGGGCGCCTACGAGCACACCATCAACCTGCAGGCCAAGGGCCAGCGCTACCAGGAATTCGTGCTGCAGGGCCGCGCCCCGCAGATCGTGCTGGTGGTGTCGAACAAGACCATGCCCAACTTCAAGTCGATCGCCGACCTGAAGGGCAAGAAGATCGGCGTGACCGCGCCGGGCTCGTCGACCAACATGATGGCCAACTTCGTGCTGGCCAAGGCCGGACTGAAGCCGTCCGACGTGTCGTTCATCGGTGTGGGCGCCAGCGCCGGCGCGGTGGCGGCGATGCGTTCGGGCCAGATCGATGCGATGGCCAACCTGGACCCGGTGGTGTCGATGCTGACGCAGAAGAACGAAGTGCGCATCGCCTCGGACACCCGTACGCTCAAGGACACCCAGGCCGTGTTCGGCGGCAACATGCCGTCGGGCTGCCTGTATGCGTCGCAGGCGTTTATCCAGCAGAACCCCAACACCACGCAGGCGCTGACCAATGCCATGGTGCGCGCGCTCAAGTGGCTGCAGAAGGCGGGCCCGTCGGACATCGTCAAGACCGTGCCGGAAAGCTACCTGCTGGGTGACCGCGCGCTGTACCTGGCCGCGTGGGACAAGGTCAAGGAAGCGATCTCGCCGGACGGCACCATGCCGGCCGACGGCCCGCGCACCGCGTTCAACGCGCTGAGCCAGTTCGACGCCGAGCTCAAGGGCAAGCCGGTCAAGCTGGAAGAGACCTACACCAACGCTTTCGTGCAGAAGGCCAACGCCAAGTACAAGTAAGACCCTCGCCGTCGATGCCATCGGCCCGCTGTCCGCAGCGGGCCTTTGCTTTGAAACCTTGACGGCCAATCCATCATCACCCGCCCGCACCGCGCCCCCCGGCGCCGCCACGGCGGGACCGAGACGGTTCACCATGAGCACTCCCGCACTTTCCCTCGACAAGGTCACCTGCACCTTTGTCTCGCGCGATGACCGCAGCCAGCGCTATACCGCGGTCCAGGACGTCACGCTGTCGATCCAGCCCGGCGAATTCGTCTCCGTGGTCGGCCCCACCGGCTGCGGCAAGTCCACGTTGCTGAACGTTGGCGCCGGCCTGCTGGAACCCTCCAGCGGCGAGGTGCGCGTGTTCGGCGAACCCCTGCGCGGCATCAACCGGCGCGCCGGCTATATGTTCCAGACCGAGGCGCTGATGCCCTGGCGCAGCGCGCTGGATAACGTCGTCGCCGGCCTGGAGTTCCGCGGCGTGGCGCGCGCCGAGGCCGTGCAGCAGGGCGAGGAATGGCTGCGCCGCGTGGGCCTCGGCGGCTTTGGCGACCGCTACCCGCACCAGCTCTCGGGCGGCATGCGTAAGCGTGTCGCGCTGGCGCAGACGCTGGTGCTGGACCCGGACATCATCCTGATGGACGAACCGTTCTCGGCGCTGGATATCCAGACCCGCCAGCTGATGGAGAACGAGGTGCTGGAGCTGTGGGCCGCCAAGCGCAAGGCCGTGCTCTTCATCACCCACGACCTGGACGAGGCCATTGCCATGAGCGACCGCGTGGTGGTGCTGTCGGCCGGCCCGGGCACACACCCGATCGGCGAGTTTGCCATCGACCTGCCGCGCCCGCGCGACGTGGCCGAGATCCGCAACCATCCGCGCTTTGTCGAACTGCACGCCGCGATCTGGGACGTGCTGCGCGAAGAAGTGCTCAAGGGCTATGCCCAGCAGCTCAAGGTGGCCTGAGCCTTCCCATCACAACAAGACCTGAATTCACGATGGCATTCCGTAACGACTCCAAGGGCATGCTGCGCGTCTGGCAGCTGCTCGTCCTAGTAGTGATCCTCGGCGTGTGGCATATGGCCACGCGCTCGCAGCAGGTTGCCTTTTTCTTTGGTGAGCCGCTGATGGTGGCGCAGCGCATCTGGAGCTGGTTTATCGTCGATCGCGATATCTACCTGCACCTGGGCGTAACGCTGATCGAAACCGTGCTGGCCTTCGGCATCGGCACGGTGGCGGGGCTGGGCGTGGGCCTGTGGCTGGCGCTGAGCCCGCTGACCTCCGCCATCCTCGACCCCTACGTCAAGGCCATGAATTCGATGCCGCGCGTGATCCTGGCACCGATCTTCGCGGTCTGGTTCGGCCTGGGCATCTGGTCGAAGGTGGCGCTGGCGGTGACGCTGGTGTTCTTTATCGTCTTCTTCAACGTCTACCAGGGCGTCAAGGAAGTGAGCCCGGTGGTGCTGGCCAACGCGCGCATGCTGGGCGCCAACCAGAAGCAGCTGCTGCGCCATGTCTACCTGCCCAGCGCCACCAGCTGGGTGTTCTCGTCGTTGCATACCTCGGTGGGCCTGGCCTTCGTGGGCGCGGTGGTGGGCGAATACCTGGGCTCGGCGCGCGGCGTTGGCTACCTGATCCTGCAGGCCGAAGGCACCTTCGACATCAATACCGTGTTTGCCGGCATCGTGGTGCTGACGGCGTTTGCGCTGGTGCTGGACTGGATGGTCGGCAGGGGTGAGAAGCGGCTGATGAAGTGGCAGCCGCAGAGCGGGGAGACGGAGAAGCTTTGAACTGAAGTGCCGAAGCGAAGGGAAGGGCGGCTGCGGCCGCCCTTTTGCTTTGCCGGCAGCGCTCAGTCTGCGGCGCCTGCCTCAGGCGTATCAAAGCAGACCGATACGGTCAGCCCGCCTCCCGGCGTATCCCCCAGCACCACCGCTGCACCATGCAGCCGCGCGATCTCGCGCACGATCGACAGCCCCAGCCCGGTGCCTTCCACGGCCCGCCCGCTCTCGCCGCGATAGAAGCGCCGGAACACCGCATCGCGCTCTGCCGGCGCGATGCCGGGGCCGTTATCGATCACCTGCAGCCACGGCACGCCGCCGTCCAGCGCCACGCGCACCGTGACCACTGCGCCATGTCCCGCATAGCGGATCGCATTGTCGATCAGGTTGCCCGTCAATTCCTGCAGCAGCTCGGCCTGCCCGGCGACCTCCACCGGCTCTTCCTGCTCGAAGCCCAGGTCGACCTCGCTGCCACGCGCCACCGGCGCCCAGTCCAGTGCCACGCCTTGCGCCAGCGCATCGAGTCGCAGCGGCCTGAGCTTGGGCATATAACCCGCATCAGGCTCCAGTCGCGACAGCGACAGCAGCTGCTGCACGCCCTTGGAGGCATGGCGCACGGTGCCGTGCAGCACCCGCATATGCTCGCGCAC
Organism: Cupriavidus sp. FW305-F7; assembly: GCF_058782875.1. Taxonomy (NCBI): domain Bacteria; kingdom Pseudomonadati; phylum Pseudomonadota; class Betaproteobacteria; order Burkholderiales; family Burkholderiaceae; genus Cupriavidus; species Cupriavidus sp. FW305-F7. The sequence goes on from NZ_JBYSYC010000029.1 coordinate 9,916, forward strand.
GCGTTCGCCGTCGCGCTCGCGCAGCGCCAGCTCGGACTGCGCCTGGATGATCGCCAGCGGCGTCTTGAGCTGGTGCGCGGCATCGGCGAAGAAGCGCTTGCGCGCCTGCACCATGCCGTGGAGCCGGTCCATGTACTGGTTCAGCGCCTGCACCAGCGGTTTCATCTCGGCGGGCAGGTCCTTCTGCTCGATCGGGTCGAGCTGCGTGCCGCGTCGCGCCACCGTGTCCGACAGCCGGTTCAGCGGCCGCAGCCCGCGCCGCACGCCGAGCCAGACGATGCCCAGCGCCAGCGTCACCAGCATCAGTTCCTGCAGCAGCGAGCCGATCAGGATGTCGCGCGCCAGCAGCTGGCGCGGCTCGATGGTCTCGCCCACCAGCACCCACACCAGCCGCGTGCGTGCCGAGCCCACGTCGTGCACCGGCAGCGCCTGGGCCGCCATGCGCAGCGGGTGCTCGCGGAAGACGGTGTCGTAGAACTCGGTGCGGTACAGCCGCAGCGGTGCCTCGGCCGGCATCGGCAGGTCGTCGTAGCCGGTCACGGTGGCACCGTCCTCGTCGCGGATGCGGTAGAAGATGCGCGGGCCGGCCTGGTCGTCGAAGAGTTCCAGTGCCAGGTTGGGCACGTCGACCTGGAGCCGCCCCTCGCGCAGGCGGATGCCTTCGCGCATCGCGCGCAGCGACGCCTCCAGCGTGCGGTCGAAGGCGATATGCGCGGCCGACATGGCGCGCTCATAGGTCAGCCACGCATCGAAGGCGAGCAGGCCCATCAGCGGCAGCAGCAGCCATAGCGACAGCTGCAGGCGCAGGCTGGGCGCCTGTCGTGGGCGCTTCATGCCACCGGCCGCGCTTCGAGCAGGTAGCCCAGCCCGCGCAGCGTGACGATGGCCACGCCGCTGCCGTCGAGCTTCTTGCGCAGCCGGTGCACGTAGATCTCGATCGCATCCGGGTTGACCGATTCGTCGATGCCGAAGATCTTCTCCGACAGCGCCGCCTTGTTCACCGCGCGGCCATCGCGCAGCAGCAGCACCTCCAACACGGCGCGCTCGCGCCCGGTCAGCGGGAGCAGCTCGCCGTGCAGCAGGACGGCACGGCTGACGCTGTCGTAGTGCAGCGGGCCGCAGGCGATCTGCGTGCTCTCATGCCCGTGGGCACGGCGGATCAGCGCGCGGGCGCGCGCTTCCAGTTCGGACAGGTCGAAGGGCTTGGCCAGGTAGTCGTCGGCGCCCAGGTCCAGGCCGCGCACGCGGTCTTCGACTGAGCCGTGCGCGGTCAGGATCAGCACCGGCAGCGGGTTGCGGCGCTGGCGCAGGCGGCGCAGCACTTCCAGGCCATCCAGTCCGGGCAGGCCCAGGTCCAGGATCAGCAGCGCGTAGTCCTGCGTGCTGAGCAGGTTGTCGGCGCTGCGGCCGTCGTGCATGCAGTCGACCGTGAAGCCGGCCTGGCCCAGGGCCTGGCTCAGGGAATTGGCCAGCATCACATTGTCTTCGGCAAGCAGGATACGCATGGGGCAGGGCAGTCAGGCGGCAATACGGAAAAACGGCCGGAACGGCCGAGGCCAGACAGATACAGGGAAGTGTGCCGGCTTAGAAGCTAGGGAAACCACCAACCCCGCTGCGGCGCCGCGCCTGCGAAAAGCCTGCATTCCGAAAGCGAACTGAAAGTGCGCGTCCCCTACCATCCGGCCGGCTAACGATTCACACAACAAGCACAAGCAAGGAGATAGCATGAAGCGTACGGCAATGGCATTTGCAGCGATGGGTCTGGCTGCAGCCGGGTCGGCATCCGCCCAATCGAGCGTGACCATGTATGGCCTGGTGGACGCCGGCATCGAATATGTCAGCCACGCGGGCCCGGACGGCTCGGCGGTCAAGCTGACCTCGGGCGGCAAGAACACCTCGCGCTGGGGCATCCGCGGCAGCGAAGACCTGGGCGGCGGCCTGAAGGCGATCTTCGCCCTGGAAAGCGGCATCGCCATCGACACCGGCAAGCTGGACACCGACAACACGCTGTTCGACCGCCGTGCCACGGTGGGCCTGGCAAGCCGCTACGGCCAGGTGGTGCTGGGCCGCACCTTCACCACGACCTACGACTTCATGCTGCCGTTCGACCCGATGGGCTACGCGCCAGCCTATTCGTGGGCCACCTCATCGACCGCGACCGGCGGCCGCAAGGACGGCCTGTTCTCGCGCGCCTCGAACGCGGTCCGCTATGACGGCAGCTTCGGCGGCCTGAAGCTGGGCGCGACCGTGGCCATGGGCGAAGTGGCGGGGGACTTCAAGAGCTCGTCCAAGTACGCGCTGGGGGTGGGCTACAGCGCCGGCAACTTTGCCGCGGCCGCCACCTGGGACCGCCAGAACGGCGCCGGCAGCAGCACCACGCCGGCCGACAGCACCGACTACATCCAGGGCATCCATGCCGGCGCCAGCTATGATTTCGGCGACCTGAAGCTGTTTGCCGGCTACCGCAACTACAAGCGCACCTTCACCACCGGCGCGGCAACGGACCGCAGCGACATGTACTGGGGCGGCGCCAGCTATGACTTCACGCCGGCCTTCACGCTGTACGGTGCGGTCTACAAGCAGAACATCAAGGGCGGCAACAATGCCGACCCGATCCTGTTCTCGCTGCGCGGCCAGTACGCGCTGTCCAAGCGCACGGCGGCCTACCTGTCGGTGGGCTATGCCGATGCGCGCAACGGGCAGAACGTCAGCGTCTCGCGCGACCTGGTCGGCTTCGCCAACAACCAGACCGGCGTCATGGCCGGCCTGCAGCATCGCTTCTGAGGAAGGGGCGGCCTGAGTGGCCTGAATGGCCGCACCGGCCTGTTGGGAACTGCCCGCCGCCTGGCGCATGGGTGTGCGCCATCCAGGGCGGCTGGCAGCTTGAGGCGCGTTGCCTCAGCCGGGCGCAGGGCGTAGCCGCACGCCTTGCGCCCCTCTTTTACCGACGGGCAGGGCGCGCCGCCGGCGTGCGTGCCGCTCAGGGCACGATCACGATCTTGCCAGTGACCTTGCGCGCTTCCATGTCCTTGAGCGCCTGCGGGGCCTGCTCCAGCGGATAGCGCGCCGAGATATGCGGGCGGATCTTGCCTTCCTTCATCCAGCCCAGCATCTGCGCCATATTGGCCTGGTTGGCCTTGGGCTCGCGCCGAACGAAGTCGCCCCAGAACACGCCCACCAGCGACGCACCCTTGAGCAGCGCCAGGTTCAGCGGCAGCTTTGGGATCTCGCCATTGGCAAATCCCACCACCAGGTAGCGGCCGCGCCAGCCGATCGAACGGAAGGCCGGTTCGGCATAGATGCCGCCCACCGGGTCGTAGATCACGTCCGGGCCCTTGCCGTCGGTCAGTGCCTTGATGCGCTCGCGCAGGTCTTCGGTGCTGTAGTTGATCAGCGCATCGGCGCCATGCTCCTTGCACACCGCCAGTTTCTCGTCGGTCGAGGCGGCGGCGATCACGCGCGCGCCGATGGCCTTGCCGATCTCGATCGCCGCCAGGCCCACGCCGCCGGCCGCGCCCAGCACCAGCATGGTCTGGCCGGCCTTCAGCTCGCCCCGGTCGATGACCGCGTGGTGCGAGGTGCCGTAGGTCAGCGTGAAAGCCGCCGCGGTCTCGAAGTCGATGCCGGGCGGCATCGGCACCACCGACGCCGCCGGCGCCTTGGCCTGGCTGGCGAACGCGCCGTTGCCCAGGTAGGCGATCACCTTATCGCCCGGCTTGACGTGGGTGACGCCTTCGCCTACCGCATTGACCACGCCGGCCAGCTCCGAGCCCGGGCTGAAGGGCAGGGCAGGCTTGGCCTGGTATTTGTTCTGGATGATGAGCACATCCGGGAAGTTGACGGCGGCCGCCTTGACGTCGATGACCACTTCGCCCTTGGCCGGCACCAGGTCGGGCAGGGTTTCGATGGTCAGCGAATCGGGCGGGCCCCAGGCTTTGCACAGTACGGCTTTCATCTTGTCTCCGGTGATGTTGGTGGCATTTCACGCCAGTCAAGCTTATGCGGGCGGGCAGGGCAAGTGTAGCGCAGAAATAGCACGGTCGTTCTGTTCCATGCCCAAGCGATGGAGGTGGTTATTTGCGGCCTGCATACAGCGCCAGAAACGTGCTTTCAGGGCGGCGCGCGGGCCGCTTGCGCGCGCGCGCTCAGGTACAATCGCGCCATGCATATCCTTCTCGCCAACGACGACGGTTATCTCGCGCCGGGACTGGCCGTTTTGCATGCCGCGCTCGCGCCGCTGGGCCGGATCACGGTCATCGCGCCGGAGCAGAACCATAGCGGTGCCTCCAATTCCCTGACCCTGCAGCGGCCGCTGTCGATCTACGAAGCGCGCGAAGGCGTGCAAAAAGGTTTTCGCTTCGTCAACGGAACGCCGACCGATTGCGTGCATATCGCGCTGACGGGCCTGCTGGAAGAAAAACCCGACCTGGTGGTGTCCGGCATCAACCAGGGACAGAACATGGGCGAAGACGTGCTGTACTCCGGCACCGTCGCCGCCGCCATCGAGGGCTACCTGCTGGGCATTCCGTCGATCGCCTTCTCGCAGGTGGACAAGGGCTGGGAGCACCTGGACGCCGCGGCACGCGTGGCGCGCACCGTGGTGGAGCGCATCATCGGCACGCCGCCGGCCGAGCCGTTCCTGCTCAACGTCAATATCCCGAACCTGCCGTTCGAACATATCAAGGGCTACCGCGCCACGCGCCTGGGCAAGCGTCATCCGTCGCAGCCGGTGATCACGCAGGTCAATCCGCGCGGCGACACCAACTACTGGATCGGCCCGGCGGGCGATGCGCGCGATGCCAGCGAGGGCACCGATTTCCATGCAACTGCGGCGGGCTACGTCTCGCTCACGCCGTTGCAGCTCGACCTGACGCACCGCGGGCAGCTCGACGCGCTCGACCAGTGGTTGAAGTAGGCCACCGATCCGCAGTGTCGCGCCCCCGATGAGTTCCACGCCCCGTCGCAACAAGTTTCCGCTGCCGCTCGATGCCGTAGTCGAGCGCAAGCCCGCACCGGCCCGCACTGCCGGCATGCCTGCCGTGGGCACGCCGCGGCAGGCCGCGCCCACGCCCACGCCAGCCAAGCCGCGCCTGCCACGCACCGCCGCACCGGCGCCCGCGCCGGTGCCTGCAAGTGCGGTCGAGCAACGCGCCTCGGCGGCCACCGCAGGCGGCGGCGGCATGGCCTCGGCGCGCGCGCGCGTGGCGCTGGCGGCGCGGCTGCGTGCCGCGGGCATCCGCGACGAGCGCGTGCTGTCGGCCATCGCCACCGTGCCACGCCACCTGTTCGTCGAGCCGGGACTGGCATCGCAGGCGTATGAGGACGCCGCGCTGCCGATCGGCCATCAGCAGACCATTTCCAAGCCGTCGGTGGTGGCGCGCATGATCGAGCTGCTGCGTGAGGGCCTGGCCGCCGACGCGCCGCTGGAGCGCGTGCTCGAGATCGGCACCGGCTGCGGCTATCAGGCCGCGGTGCTGAGCCAGGTGGCGCGCGAAGTCTTCTCGATCGAGCGCATCCGCCCGCTGCACGAGCAGGCCAAGGCGAACCTGCGGCCGCTGCGCGTGCCCAACCTGCGCCTGCACTACGGCGACGGCATGTTGGGGCTGCCCCAGGCGGCGCCGTTTTCGGCCATCATCCTGGCCGCGGCCGGCATGGAGGTGCCCGAGGCGCTGCTTGAGCAACTGGCCATCGGCGGGCGCCTGATCGCCCCGGTGGCGGTGATGCCGCCGGCGGGCGTGCCGGGCCAGACCGTCACGCAGCAGCTGTTGCTGATCGAGCGGCGCAACCGCCATCGCTTTCACAGAACCGCGCTTGAAGCCGTTTTCTTTGTGCCCTTAAAATCGGGCACCATCTGAGTCGAACTATGCACAACATCGTGAAATCGCAATATTTCGCACGCGCCGGACAACTTTTTGCGGCCTCGGCGCTGACGGCCCTGCTGGCCGCCTGCGCCAATTCGCCGATGCCGGCACCCGTGGTTGACCGTACCTCCACTTCCGGTACCACGGCCGCGACGCTGGAACCGGCGCCCCCCGGATACTATCGGGTCAAGCGAGGTGATACCCTTTACCGTATCGCGCTGGAGAACGGCCAGTCGTATCGCGATGTGGCAACGTGGAACAATCTGAGCAATGTGAACCAGATCGAGGTCGGCCAGCTGCTGCGCATCGTGCCGCCGGGTGCCGACGTCAACACTGCGCCTGGCGTGGCCACCATGCCGGTGGCGCCGGGCACGGTGCAGGCGCAGCCGATAGACCAGGCCCGCCCGGCCGCCACGCCGGTGGCCCCGGCTGCGGCCGCTTCGGCGCCCGCGGCAACGCCCGCCGCGCCCGCCGCGGCCGCGGCACCAGTCGCCGATGGCGCGATGAAGCTGGCCTGGCCGGCAACCGGCCAGACGGTCGGGAAATTCGACGACAAGGGCAATAAAGGCATCGATATTGCGGGCAAGAAGGGCGATGCGGTGCTGGCCGCGGACGATGGCCGGGTGATTCACGTTGGCCCCTTGCGCGGCTACGGGAATCTTGTCATCATCAAACACAATGAGACATTTCTTACTGCTTACGGGCACAACGACAAGGTGCTCGTGGCTGAGCAATCCGCGGTCCGAAAGGGCCAGAAGATTGCGGAGATGGGCAACAGCGATACCGACCGGGTAAAGCTTCACTTCGAAGTTCGCAAGAACGGAAAACCGGTTGATCCGATGCGGTACCTGCCGCCACAGTGAGGGTTCATGCCACGCCAGAAAACTGTCTCCTCCGGAACCGTCAGCAGGGCTCGCCGTCCCAAGCAGCCGGAAGTGAAGGCTGGTGTGGCACATCCCGACGCGCGCGCCGATGCCGAAGGCTTCGAGCCTGATCTCGCCGCCGAACTGATTCCCGTGACCGACGAGCCCATCGCCACGTCCGCTTCGGTGGGCCTGCGCGAGGCCGACCTGCTCGCCGACGACAACGAGCGCATCGTGCGCGACGACGAAGAGGACGAGTCGGAAGACGAGGAAGAAGAGAGCGCGGAAAATGGCACCGACGGCGCCGCCCCCGAGCATGATGATTTCCGCACCGTGCTGCATACCGAGCTGGCCGCGGATACCGTCCAGCACTACCTGAACCGCATCAGCATCAAGCCGCTCTTGTCCGCGCCGGAAGAACTGCATTTCTCCACGCTGGCCAAGGACGGCGACTTTGCCGCGCGCCAGGTCATGATCGAGCGCAACCTGCGGCTGGTGGTCAGCATCGCCAAGGGCTACCTCAATCGCGGCGTGCCGCTGCTCGACCTGATCGAGGAAGGCAACCTGGGCCTGATGCACGCGATTGAAAAATTCGATCCGTCGCGCGGTTTCCGCTTCTCGACGTACGCGACCTGGTGGATCCGCCAGAGCATCGAGCGCGCCATCATGAACCAGGCGCGCACGGTCCGCCTGCCGGTTCACGTGATCCGCGAACTCAACCAGGTGCTGCGCGCCAAGCGCCATCTGGAGAAGGGCGGCACCGACGGGCGCGACGCCAGCCTGGAAGACATCGCCCACCTGCTGGGCAAGACGCCGGACGAAGTGCAGGACGTCCTGGCACTCAACGAACATACCACCTCGCTCGATACGCCGTTCGATCTCGATCCCGGCTCGAGCCTCCTGGATTTCCTCTCCGACGAGCACAACGCCGCCCCCGACCAGGAGGTGGCCCACCGCGAGCTGGAAGGGCTGATGAAGCTCTGGCTGGCGCGCCTGTCGGAAAAGCATCGCTATGTGGTGGAGCGCCGCTTCGGCCTCAACCATATCGAGCCCGCCACGCTGGAAGAGCTCGCCGAGGAAATGGGCCTCACGCGCGAGCGCGTGCGCCAGATCCAGCAGGAGGCGCTGGTCAAGCTCAAGCGGCATTTCGCTTCGCAAGGTGTCAGGAAGGACGCCGTTCTATGACCCCTGTGCTGGTATTCGACATCGAGACCATTCCCGATGTTGCCGGCCTGCGCCGTTTGCATGACCATCCCGATGCGATGAGCGACGCCGAAGTCGCCGAGCATGCGTTTGCCGCCCGCCGCGAAAAGACCGGCAGCGATTTTCTCCCGCACTACCTGCAACGCATCGCCGCGATTTCCTGCGTGCTGCGCCGCACGCACCGCGATGGCTCGGCGGTGTTCCACGTCGGCTCGCTGGGTACGCCGGAAGACGGCGAGGCCACGCTGATCCAGAAGTTCTATGAACTGATCGCGCGCTACAGTCCGCAACTGGTTTCATGGAACGGCGGCGGCTTCGACCTGCCGGTGCTGCACTACCGCGGCCTGGTCAACGGTGTCACCGCGCCGCGCTACTGGGAAATGGGCGAGGGCCGCGACGACGACAGCCGCGACTTCAAGTGGAACAACTACATCAGCCGCTACCACATGCGGCACCTGGACCTGATGGACCTGCTGGCCATGTACCAGCCCCGCGCCAGCGCGCCGCTGGATGACCTAGCCAAGCTGTGCGGCTTCCCAGGCAAGATGGGGATGGACGGCAGCAAGGTCTGGCAGGCGTTCCAGGCCGGCCAGCTCGACGAGATCCGCGCCTACTGCGAGACCGACGTCGTCAACACCTACCTGATGTACTGCCGCTTCCAGCTGATGCGCGGCGGCATGTCGCCGCGCGAGTTCGACGTCGAGATGGAATTCGTCCAGGAATCATTGGCCGAGCTGCCCGGCGAGCAGTGGATGGAATACCTGCAGGCATTCCGGCTGCAGCGTCTCACGCCCGAAGCCGAAGACCTCGAAGACTGAGGACGCCGCAGACGCGCCGACACGGATTCACAGATCCAGCGACAGCAGGATCGGCTGGTGGTCCGAGTCGGCCGTATCGGCATCGACCTCGCAGCGCCGGATACGCCCGGCGAGATTCTCCGTCACGAACATGAAATCGCAGGCGAACGGCGCCTCCGGCCATTGCTCCTTGTCGTACAGGGCGCAGGTCGGCGCGTGCGGCTGGCCTGGGTGCATGTGAAGCCAGGCATCGCGCCAGGGCGGCGTGGCATCGTCAAAGGGCTCGAGCACGCGGCGGTAGGCGATATCGTCGGGTTTGCTGTTGAAGTCGCCGCACAGGACGGCCTCGGCCGGGCGCGGCTCGGGCGTGAACGGGCCCGGCCATTTCTCGCTGCGGCCGGGGCGGCGCGCATGGTCGCAGGCTTCGGCGTGCCAGGTGCGCAAGGCTTCGGCCTGCGCGGCGCGCTGGTGTGATGAGTAATACTCCAGGTGCGTGCAGATCACGCGCAGCGGCCGGGTGCCCCCGACTTCGACGGTGGCTTCCAGCGCCACGCGCGGCATCGAGGCGACCTGCGGGTCCGCCGGCCAGGGCAAGGCATGGCGGAAGACTTCGCGCACCGGCAGGCGCGTGGCGATCAGGTTGCCGAACTGCTTGCGCCCTCCGGTGGCGGTGCGGCGGTCGACACCTGGCGCGTAGAGCAGGTGGTAGCCGGGCAGCAAGGCGGTCAACTCCGCCACCTGGTCTTCACCCGGGCTGCCGCGCAGTTCGCCGAACCCGCGCGTGACCTCCTGCAGGCAGATGACGTCGGCGTCGGCAATGCCGCGCAAGGTGTTGACCTGGCGCCCCAGGTCGACATGACCGTCGGCGCCTCGGCCCCACTGGATATTCCAGGAAATCAGTTCCATTTGCTGTCTCCGTTGTATCGTCAGGCTGCTGCCACCGGTGCGGGCCCGGTCTGGCATACAATCCCGCTTTCGCAAAACAATACGTCAGGTTTCGTCTGGTGTCCCAAGCCGTGTCCTCCCCACAAGAAACGCCGGCAGCCCCGGCCGCTGTTGCCGATCAAGGTGCTGCTCCCGCCGCAAAAGAGTCCCGTGTCCGCGCCGACGCTGGTGCCCCCGCGGCCGATCCCGTGGTGTCGATCGACAGCCTCGACATGGAGGCCCGCGGCGTTGGCCGCCTGGTGAACGAGGACGGCACGCCCGGCAAGGTGATCTTCGTCGAGGGCGCGCTGCCCGGCGAGACCGTCAGCTACCGCAGCTTTCGCCGCAAGCCCAGCTACGAGCAGGCCCATCTGGTCGAGGTCCGGCAGGAATCGGTGATGCGCGTGAAGCCCGGCTGCCAGCATTTCGGGGTCTGCGGCGGGTGCTCGATGCAGCATCTGGATTCCCGCGCCCAGCTGGCGATCAAGCAGCGCGTGCTGGAAGACAACCTGTGGCACCTGTCCAAGGTGAAGCCCGACGTGGTGTTCCGCCCGATCGCCGGCCCGGACTGGGGCTATCGCTACCGCGCGCGCCTGACCGTGCGCTACGTGGCCAAGAAGGGCGGGGTGCTGGTCGGCTTCCATGAGCGCAAGAGCAGCTATGTGGCCGACATGACCCGTTGCGAGATCCTGCCGCCGCATGTGTCGGCCATGCTGGTGCCGCTGCGCGAGCTGGTTGGCGGCCTGTCGATCCGCGACCGCATGCCGCAGATCGAGCTGGCCGTGGGGCAGGAAGTCACCGCGCTGGTGCTGCGCATCCTGGAGCCGCTGACCGATGCCGACAAGGACCTGCTGCGCGCCTTCGCCGACCAGCACCAGGTGCAGTTCTGGCTCCAGCCCAAGGGCCCGGATACGGTCTATCCGTTCTACCCGGCCGATGCCGAGCTGGCCTATACGCTGCCGGAATTCGGCATCCGCATGCCGTTCAAGCCGACCGACTTCACCCAGGTGAACCACCAGATCAACCGCGTGCTGATCGGCCGCGCGCTGCGTTTGCTGGACGCGCAGCCGCAGGACCGCCTGCTCGACCTGTTCTGCGGCATCGGCAACTTCACGCTGCCGCTGGCCACGCAGGGCAAGTCGGTGATGGGCATCGAAGGCAGCGAGGTGCTGACTACGCGTGCGCTGGCCAACGCCGAATACAACGGGCTGGCGGCCAGGACCGAGTTTGCATGCCGCAACCTGTTTGAAGTCACGGCCGAGGACATTGCCGCGCTGGGCCGCTTCGACCGCTGGCTGGTCGATCCGCCGCGCGAAGGCGCGCTGGCCGTGTGCAAGGCGCTGGGCGAACTGGCGCAGCAGGGCAGCGATGTGCTGCCGCAGCGCATCGTCTATGTCTCGTGCAGTCCCGCCACACTGGCGCGCGACGCCGGCCTGCTGGTGCACGAGGCGGGCTACCGGCTCGCTGGCGCGGGCGTGGTCAACATGTTCCCGCATACCTCGCACGTGGAGTCGATCGCGGTGTTCGATCGCGGCTGATCGCGGCGGGCGCACCAAAGAAAAACCGGCCATCAGGCCGGTTTTTTCATGCTGCAGGGGAGGTTGCCGTCAGTCGCGGCTGCCGCCGAAGATGCCCAGCAGCGCCAGCAGGTTGACGAAGACGTTGTACACGTCCAGGTAGATCGCCAGCGTGGCGGTGATGTAGTTGGTTTCGCCGCCGTTCACCACGCGCTGCACATCGAACAGGATGTACGCCGAGAAGATGCCGATGGCGATCACCGACACCGTGATCATCAGCGAGGGCAGTTGCAGCCAGATATTGGCGACGCTGGCCAGGATCAGCAGGACCACGCCGACGAACAGGAATTTGCCCAGGCCGGAGAAATCACGCTTGCTGACCGTGGCGATGGTGGCCATCGTGCCGAACACCGCCGCCGTGCCGCCAAAGGCATACATGATCAGCGCCGGCCCGTTCGAGAACTGCAGCGTCGCGCCGATCAGGCGCGACAGCATCAGGCCCATGAAGAAGGTGAAGGCCAGCAGCAGAACCACGCCCATGCTGCTGTTCTTGGTCTTCTCGATGCCGTAGAAGAACCCGAACGCGATGCCCAGGAACAGGATCAGCGACAGGCCGGGACTGCCCGCCATGAAGCTGAAGCCGGTGGCCACGCCGATCCACGCGCCGAGCACGGTGGGGATCATCGAGAGGGCCAGCAGCCAGTAAGTGTTGCGCAAGACCCGGTTGCGAACGACGACGTCAGTGACGGTCGACGCACTGTTGCCGAAACCGTAGGTGTTCAGCTTGTTATCCATGGTGACTCCTGTCTCAAAACGGTGAGGCGCCGGGGCTGCGAGGCTTCGGATGCGAAGATTCGTATGGAACCCGGACGGAACCATCGTCAATGTGGCACCTGGGAGATCGAATTGCAAGGGCGGGGTAACCCAGGAGTCACCTCGCACATGCTTTGCGCCCGTTCGGTGCCGCTCACATTGGATGTTAGCCGGGGCGGCGTGTTCCTGGCATGACAAGGTTGTAATGTGCCCTTTGATCTACTTGGTGCCGGGTTGTGCGGCAAGGGTGGCTCGACACACGCCAGAGCAGGGAAGACCCTCGAAAGGGTCATAGTCTTCGTGCTAGAATCCCACGTTTAATCCATTTGTAACCCCTTCATTTTTCGGAGTTTTTCATGGCGATCGAACGCACCCTGTCGATTATCAAGCCGGATGCCGTGGCCAAGAACGTGATTGGCCAGATCTACGCCCGTTTCGAGGCCGCCGGCCTGAAGATCGTTGCTGCCAAGATGGTGCACCTGTCGCGCGGCGAAGCCGAGCAGTTCTACGCTGTCCACAAGGAGCGTCCGTTCTTCAAGGACCTGGTGGACTTCATGATTTCCGGCCCGGTCATTATCCAGGCCCTGGAAGGCGAGAACGCCATCGCCAAGCACCGCGACCTGATGGGCGCCACCGACCCGAAGAAGGCCGAGAAGGGCACCATCCGTGCCGATTTCGCCGACAGCATCGACGCCAACGCCGTGCACGGCTCGGACGCTGTTGAAACGGCTGCCGTGGAAGTGGCATTCTTCTTCCCGGGCATGAACGTCTACAGCCGCTGATTGTCCGGCGCTGCTGCCAGGACTAGACTGACACCGAAGCTGAGTTTGCCGTCATGAACGCTCTCGTCAACCTGCTCGACCTCGACGCGGACGCGCTCACCGCTTATTGCGGCGAGCTCGGCGAGAAGCCGTTCCGTGCGCGGCAACTACAACGCTGGATCCACCACTACGGTGCCAGCCGCTTCGACGCCATGTCGGATCTCGCCAAGTCGCTGCGCGAAAAGCTCGCGACGCGGGCCGAGATCCGCGCGCCTGCCGCCATCACCGACAACCTGTCGGCCGACGGCACGCGCAAGTGGCTGCTCGACGTCGGCCAGGGCAACGCGGTGGAAACGGTCTACATCCCCGAGGAAACGCGTGGCACGCTGTGCGTTTCCTCGCAGGCAGGATGCGCCGTCAACTGCCGGTTCTGTTCCACCGGCAAGCAAGGTTTTTCGCGCAACCTCAGCACCGGTGAAATCATCGGCCAGCTGTGGATGGCAGAGTTCGCCATGCGCGAACAACTGGGCCGCGGCCCCAAGGATGATCGCGTCATCTCCAACGTGGTGATGATGGGCATGGGCGAGCCGCTGCTGAACTACGACGCCGTCGTGCCGGCCATGCGCCTGATGCTCGACGACAACGCATACGGCCTGTCGCGCCGCCGCGTGACGCTGTCCACCTCCGGCGTGGTGCCGATGATGGACCGACTGTCCAAGGATCTCCCGGTGGCTCTCGCCGTGTCGCTGCACGCGTCCAACGACGCCCTGCGCGACGTGCTGGTGCCGCTGAACAAGAAGTACCCGCTGGCCGAACTGATGGCGGCATGCCGCCGCTATCTGGAATTCGCGCCGCGCGATTTCATTACTTTCGAATACTGCATGCTGGATGGCGTCAACGACGGCGTCGAGCATGCGCGGGAACTGCTGAAGCTTGTGGCCGACGTGCCGTGCAAGTTCAACCTGATCCCGTTTAATCCGTTCCCCGAATCGGGCCTGAAGCGTTCCAACAACGATCAGATCCGGCGCTTTGCGCAGGTGCTGATGGATGCAGGCATCGTGACCACCATCCGCAAGACCCGCGGCGACGATATCGACGCCGCCTGCGGCCAGTTGGCCGGGGAAGTCAAGGACCGCACCCGCCTGGCCGAGCGCGGCAAGTTCGGCAAGATCACGCCACTGGTGCCGGTCACTGCTTCCGGCCAGCCTCGGGAGGTTCGCCCTGCATGATCCGTCTGATCGCTGCGGCCCTGCTGGGGCTGCTGATGTTGTCCGGCTGCCAGTTGCCGCATGCGCCGGCGCAGGATCCCCAGACCGCTTCCGACCAGACCGATGCAAGGCGCCGCGCCGGCATCCGGCTGCAGCTGGCCACCAACTATCTGGAGGCCGGCCAGAACACGGTCGCCCTTGACGAGATCAAGCAGGCCATTGCCATCGATCCGGCGCTCGCCGACGCCTACCATGTGCGCGCGCTGATCTACATGAATATGAATGAGCGGACGCTGGCTGATGACAGCTTCCGCACGGCAGTGTCGATGCGTGCCAACGACGGCGACCTGCTCAACAACTACGGCTGGTTCCTGTGCCAGGAAGGGCGCTACGGCGAGGCCGTGCCGATGCTGCAGCGCGCGATGTCGGCGCCGTCCGCAGGCGGCCCCGCCAAGCCGCTGATCAGCCTGGGTGCGTGCGAGCTGCGCCAGGGCCACAGCGCCGAAGCGGAAAAGAACCTGAAGGCCGCGCTCGGCTACGACCGCAACAACCCGGTGGCCAACACCAACCTCGCGCTGGTCTTCTACCGGCGCGGCGACTTCGCGCAGGCCCGGCAGTATGTCCAGCGCGTCAACAGCAGCCAATTTGTCAATGCGCAATCCCTCTGGCTGGGAGCGCGCATTGCCCACCGTCAGGGCGACAGCCGCACGCAGGATGCGCTTGGGGCGCAACTGCGCAGCCGCTTCCCCGACTCGCGTGAGTTGACCGCCTACGAACAAGGAGCATGGGATGAGTGAGCACGACCGCGCCGCAGGCCAGGCCGTACCGACGCAACAAGTCGGCGGGGGCGCGCACGAAGGAGAACGCGAAGCCGCCGCACGCGAGATCGGCGCAGCGCTGGCGCGCGAGCGCGAGGCGCAGCGGATGTCGGTGGAAGACGTCAGCGCACGGCTGAAGGTGGCTGCAGGCAAGCTGCGCGCGATCGAAGCCGGCAACCTGCAGGCACTGCCCGACGTGACCTTCGCCAAGGGCGTGATGCGTGCCTATGCCCGCATGCTGCATGTCGACATCGACCCGCTGCTGGCACGCTTCCAGCCGCGCCCGGTGGCGCAGGTGGCGGAAATTGCCCGGCAGCGCGAGGGTGGCATCAATGCGGCCTTCGACGACCGCAACCGCTTCCGCTCGGGCGGCAGCGGCGGCCGCTGGGTCTGGCTGGCGCTGGTGGCCGTGTTGGTGGCCGCGGGCGGCTGGTTCGGGCTTGACCATATCCGCGCATGGATCGAAGCGCGCAGCAGCGCTGCCGAGACCGTAACGGCTGAAGCGCCTGCCGTGATCCAGAGCACGGAAGCCGGCACCGTGACGGCGGCGCTGCCGCCGGTCATGGCCGCCAGCGACTCGCCGGCGCCGTCTGCCGAAACCGCTCCGGCCAGTGCCGCGGCAGCCCCCGCGGCTGCGGTGTTGCCCGCAGCCGCCGCCGCTTCCGCGCCTGCCGCTGCCACGGCACCGGCTGCGCCAGCAGGCGAGGGCGAACTGCAGATCCGCTTTGCCGCCGATACCTGGTATGAGATCCGGGACAATAGCGGCAAGATCGTCATGGGCGGTACCGCCAAGGCTGGCCAGACCATGGCCGGTGGCGGCACGGCCCCGTACAAGGTGGTGATCGGCAACGTCAAGGGCGTCGAGTCGCTGACGCGCAATGGCACGCCGGTCGACCTGAAGGCAGCCAACCGCAACAACGTGGCGCGCCTGACGCTGCCCTGACGCGGGCGCAAGGTGCGGCAAGATGCGTCTTTGCAAGGTGGTAACGCTATGAACCAACAGCTCTGTCTCCCGGTCCTGCCCGGTCCGCTGCCGCGCCGCCAGACGCGCCAGGCGCGCGTCGCGTGGGGCGACAATGTCGTGACCATTGGCGGCGGTGCGCCGGTGCGCGTGCAGTCGATGACCAATACGGATACGGTCGATGCCATCGGCACCGCGATCCAGGTCAAGGAACTGGCGCGCGCGGGTTCGGAAATCGTGCGCATCACGGTGAACACGCCCGAGGCGGCCGCCGCGGTGCCGTCGATCCGCGAGCAGCTCGACCGCATGGGCGTGGATGTGCCGCTGGTGGGCGACTTCCACTACAACGGCCACAAGCTGCTGCAGGACTATCCGGCCTGTGCCGAGGCGCTGTCCAAGTACCGGATCAACCCCGGCAATGTCGGCCAGGGCGCCAAGCGCGACACGCAGTTCGCGCAGATGATCGAGATGGCGTGCCGCTACAGCAAGCCGGTGCGCATCGGTGTGAACTGGGGCAGCCTGGACCAGGACCTGCTGGCACGGATCATGGACGAAAACGCCGGGCGCGCCGAGCCGTGGCCGGCGCAGAGCGTGATGATCGAGGCGTTGATCACCTCGGCCATCGATTCGGCGAAGAAGGCCGAGGAAATCGGCCTGCCGGGCGACCAGATCATCCTGTCGTGCAAGGTGTCGCAGGTGCAGGAACTGGTCGCGGTCTACCGCGAGCTGGCACGCCGCTGCGACTACGCGCTGCACCTCGGGCTGACCGAGGCCGGCATGGGCAGCAAGGGCATCGTGGCCTCGACCGCGGCGCTGTCGGTGCTGCTGCAGGAAGGCATCGGCGACACCATCCGCATCTCGCTGACGCCGGAACCCGGCGCGCCGCGCGAAAAGGAAGTGTACGTGGGGCAGGAAATCCTGCAGACCATGGGCCTGCGCAACTTCACCCCGATGGTGATTGCGTGCCCGGGCTGCGGGCGCACCACCAGCACGGTGTTCCAGGAGCTGGCGGCCAGCATCCAGACCTACCTGCGCGAGCAGATGCCGCACTGGAAGACCGCCTACCCGGGCGTCGAGGAAATGGATGTGGCCGTGATGGGCTGTATCGTCAACGGCCCGGGCGAGAGCAAGCACGCCAACATCGGCATCTCGTTGCCGGGCTCGGGTGAATCGCCGGCGGCGCCGGTGTTCGTCGACGGCGTCAAGGTGAAGACGCTGCGCGGCGAGCGCATTGCAGAAGAGTTCCAGGCGATCGTAGATGAATACGTTCGCACGCATTACGGCCCGGGCGCTGCGCGGGCCGACAAAGAAGTGGCAGCCTGAGCCGGACCGGCCGGGTGCCAGCAGACTGACTAGAACAGAATGACGCAATCCGAGAATGTGGCCGCCGAAGGCGGTGCCAAGACCGAACCGAAGGTGCGCCCCGCCAAGGCCCTGCAGGGCGTGAAGGGCATGAACGACATGCTGCCGGCGGACGCGCCGCTGTGGGAGCATTTCGAGAATGCCGCACGCGCCATGCTGCGCGCCTACGGCTACCAGCAGATCCGCACGCCGATCGTCGAGCATACGCAGCTGTTCGTGCGCGGCATCGGCGAGGTCACCGACATCGTCGAGAAGGAGATGTACTCCTTCACCGATTCGCTCAACGGCGAGCAGCTCACGCTGCGCCCGGAAGGCACCGCCGCGGCCGTGCGCGCCACCATCGAGCACAACCTGCTGTACGACGGCCCCAAGCGCCTGTGGTACACCGGCCCGATGTTCCGCCACGAGCGCCCGCAGCGCGGCCGCTACCGCCAGTTCCACCAGCTCGGCGCCGAGGCGCTGGGCTTTGCCGGCCCGGACGTGGATGCGGAAATCATCCTGATGTGCCAGCGCCTGTGGGACGACCTGGGCCTGGTAGGCGTGCGCCTGGAGCTCAATTCGCTGGGGCAGGCCCATGAACGCGCCGCGCACCGCGAACAGCTGATCAAGTACCTGGAAGGCTTCCAGGACATCCTGGACGACGACAGCAAGCGCCGCCTGTACACCAACCCGCTGCGCGTGCTGGACACCAAGAACCCAGCGCTGCAGGAGATGGCGGCCAACGCGCCCAAGCTGATCGACTTCCTGGGCGAAGAGTCGCTGGCGCACTTCGAGGGCGTGCAGCGCCTGCTCAAGGCCAACAACATCCCGTTCAAGATCAACCCGCGCCTGGTGCGTGGCCTGGACTACTACAACCTGACGGTGTTTGAGTGGATCACCGACAAGCTGGGCGCACAAGGCACCATCGCCGGCGGCGGGCGCTATGACCCGCTGATCGCGCAGATGGGTGGGAAGTCCGCGCCCGCGTGCGGCTGGGCCATGGGCATCGAACGCATCATCGAGCTGATCCGCGAAGAAGGCGTGGTGCCCGATGCGGCGGGCTGCGACGTCTACCTGGTGCACCAGGGCGAAGCCGCCGCGCAGCAGGCGATGATCGCCGCGGAACGGCTGCGCGACGCGGGCCTGGACGTGGTGCTGCACGCCAGCCCCGACGGCAAGGGCGGCAGCTTCAAATCGCAGATGAAGCGCGCCGACACAAGCGGCGCGGCCTATGCCGTTATCCTTGGCGAGGACGAAGTGGCCGCCGGAGTGGTCCAAGTCAAGGAACTTCGCCAGCGCGAGCAGGCCGAAGGCGGTGGGCAACAGGCCACCGTGCCGGCCGAAGGCCTGGTCGATTACCTGATCGACGCAATGGTCGGCGCCAGCGAATAAATCGCACGCTGGCCAGCCGGAACACCCCAGTACACGAGTACCCAACCCAACGCAGGTGATTGCCTCGACATGGCTTACGATCTAGAAGAACAGGAACAGCTTGAGAATCTGAAGGCCTGGTGGCGCCAGTACGGCAATGCGCTGACCTGGGTGCTGATCGTCGCGCTGCTGGCGTTTGCCGGCTGGAACGGCTGGAAGTACTGGGAACGCAGGCAGGCCGGCGAGGCCGCGGTGCTGTATGAGCAGGTGCTCAAGGCCGCCGATGCGCGCGACATCGAGCGCATCAAGCGCGCCGCGACCGACCTGGAAGACAAGTACGGCCGCACCGCCTATGGCCAGATGAGCGCGCTGGTAGCAAGCCGCGTGCTGTACGATGCGGGCGACCTGGCCGCGGCCAAGAGTCAGTTGCAGTGGGCCATCGACCACGGCGACGAAGCCTACTCGCACCTGGCGCGCGTGCGCCTGGCCGGCGTGCTGCTCGACGAGAAGGCCTACGACAAGGGTCTGGCGCTGCTCAAGGATGAACCGCCGGCAGCGTTCGTGGCGCTGTATGCCGACCGCCGCGGCGACCTGCTGGCCGCGCAGGACAAGCGCGACGATGCGCGCACGGCCTATCGCAAGGCGCTGGACAAGCTGGGCCAGGACGAGCCGGCGATGCGCCAGATTATCCAGTTCAAGCTCGATGCGCTGGGCACGGCCTGATCCGGCCGCTCCCGAACGCGTGCAAACACCGCATATCCAGCGGATCGTATAAACAGGACCGTAACCCTATGACGTCAGTGCTTTCCCGTGCCGTACATCGCCAGCCCGCCCGCGCAATGACCCGTGCGCTGGTGGCGGTTGCCTGCCTGGCCACACTGGGCGGCTGCTCGCTGTTCAGCAAGGAAAACAAGCACCCGCCCGCCGAGCTCAAGCCGGTCTCGGGCACGCTGTCGGTGCGCCAGGCCTGGAAGGCCGACGTGGGCAAGAGCGGCCCCTATTCGATGCAGCCGGCCGCGGCGGGCAACAACGTCTACGTGTCTTCCAACAACGGCAACGTGATGGCGCTGGAAGGCGCCAGCGGGCGCGTGCTGTGGAAGGCCAAGGCCGACCTAGACCTGACCTCGGGCCCGGGCAGCGATGGCTCGGTGACGGCGGTCGCCGGCGAGAAGGGCGCCATCTATGCCTTTGACGCCAGCGGCAAGCAGATCTGGAAGAAGCAGGTCAACGGCGAGGTGCTGTCGGCGCCGCTGGTCGGCAACGGCCTAGTGGTGGTGCGCACCACCGACACGCGCGTATTCGGCCTGGACGCCGAGACCGGCGAGCGCCGCTGGATCTACCAGCGCTCGCAGACGCCGCTGAACCTGCGTGCGTCGATGGGGATGGTGTTTGCCGGCGACGGCATCGTGATGGGTTTCCCTGGCGGCAAGCTGGGCGTGCTGACGCCGGGCAACGGCGTGTTGCGCTGGGAGAGCGCGGTCTCGTACCCGAAGGGCGTGTCGGAGATCGAGCGCCTGAACGACGTCACCGGCCTGCCGATGGTGAGCGGGCGCCAGGTCTGCGCCACTACCTTCCAGGGCCGGGTGGCCTGCCTGGAGCTGGCCAGCGGCCAGCCGCAGTGGGGCAAGGACTTCTCGTCGCCGAGCGGCCCGGCGCAGGATGACAATGCGATTTACGCCAGCGACGAGCAGTCGGTCGTGCATGCGTTCGACCGCCAGAACGGCAACGAGCGCTGGAAGAACAACGACCTGCGCAACCGTCGCCTGGGCGCGCCGCTGGCCCTGGGCCGCTCGGTGGTAATGGGTGACTTTGAAGGTTATGTACACTTCCTGTCGCGCGAAGACGGCCAGGTCATCGCACGCATGAAGACCGATGGGAGTGCTATCACTGCCGCGCCCGTGATGGCGGGGCAGACCATGGTAATCCAGACCCGCGACGGCGACGTCTACGGTTTCCAGCCTGGCTGACAGGTATCCAATGCGCGCGACCGTACACCTGTCGGTACGGCCAGCGCCGAATCCGGTAGCATGATCCTTAGCGCGGCAATTGCAGCGGGTCCGTTGACCCGGCGCCGCGCCCGACAGGACAAGCGGCAGACCGCGCCCAGGTGGCGCGGCGTGCCGTCGGATCCATTGACTCCGGAGCTACCGGGGGGCGGCGTGCCGGCCCCCGTTTCCGTTTATTGCATGAAACCAGTTATCGCACTTGTCGGCCGCCCCAATGTGGGCAAGTCGACGCTATTCAACCGCATGACCCGATCGCGCGACGCCCTTGTCGCCGACCTGCCGGGCCTGACGCGCGACCGCCATTACGGGGAAGGGCGCATCGGCGAACGTCCGTTCATTGCCATCGATACCGGCGGCTTTGAGCCGGTGGTCAAGGAAGGCATCGTCGCCGAGATGGCCAAGCAGACCAAGCAGGCCGTGGTCGAGGCCGACGTGGTGATCTTCATCGTCGACGGCCGCCTGGGCCTGGCGCCGCAGGACCGCGCCATTGCCGACTACCTGCGCAAGACCGGCCGGCGCATCATGCTGGCGGTCAACAAGGCCGAGGGCATGAAGTACACCTCGGTGGCGGCCGATTTCTATGAGCTGGGCATGGGTGATCCTTACGCGATCTCCGCTGCCCACGGCGATGGCGTGAGCGAACTGGTCGACGAGGCCATCGAGCTCGCGGTCCAGGAGCGCCCCGAGCTGGCCGAAGAGATTTCGGACGAAGGCAAGGGCGTCAAGATTGCCATCGTCGGGCGCCCCAATGTGGGGAAATCCACGCTGGTCAACACGCTGATCGGTGAAGAGCGCGTGATCGCGTTCGACATGCCCGGCACCACCCGGGATGCCATCTACGTGGAGTTCGAGCGCGGCGGCAAGCCCTACACGCTGATCGACACGGCGGGCTTGCGCCGGCGCGGCAAGGTGTTCGAGGCGATCGAGAAGTTCTCGGTGGTCAAGACGCTGCAGTCGATCGCCGATGCCAACGTGGTGATCCTGCTGCTCGATGCGCAACAGGATATTTCCGAGCAGGACGCGCACATCGCCGGCTTTATCGTGGAGTCGGGCCGCGCGCTGGTGGTGGGCGTCAATAAATGGGATGGGCTCGACGGCCATACCCGCGACCGCATCAAGCACGACCTGGAACGCAAGCTGCAATTCCTGAGCTTCGCGAATTTCCATTTTGTCTCGGCGCGCGAGCGTACCGGCATTGGCGCGCTGATGCGTTCGGTCGATGACGCGTTCGCCGCGGCGATGGTCAAGCTGCCGACGCCGCAGCTCACGCGTGTGCTGCAGGAAGCGGTGGAATTCCAGCAGCCCAAGCGGGTCGGCGCATCGCGGCCCAAGCTGCGCTACGCGCACCAGGGCGGCTCGAATCCGCCCATTATCGTGATCCACGGCAATGCACTGTCGGGCGTTGCGGAAACCTACCGGCGCTACCTGGAGAATCGTTTCCGTACGGCATTCAAGCTCAAGGGCACCCCTCTTCGCATCGAATTTCGTACGAACAAAAATCCGTATGCGGACTCGAAGGATTGAGTCCGGAATCGGATCCCTGGCGGGGCAAGTTTTCGTTTGCGTTCGTTTGGAACTGCGGCTAAATTTGCGGTAGCAGGGGGTTCCCTGTGCATTGACGCCGACTTGGTACCGTTTTTGATCTTTTTTCTGGCGCGTTTTTGCGCCGACTGACTTGAACCGGGGACTTCCATCCCCATCATTCATTACTAAACCTATAAATTTGGAGTGTGCCATGAGCAACAAAGGGCAACTGCTACAAGACCCGTTCCTGAACGCGCTGCGCAAAGAGCACGTGCCGGTTTCCATCTACCTCGTCAATGGCATCAAGCTGCAAGGCAATATCGAATCGTTCGACCAGTATGTCGTCCTGCTGCGCAACACCGTGACGCAGATGGTCTACAAGCATGCGATTTCCACTGTCGTTCCTGCGCGCGCGGTCAATTTCCGCGTGGATGACGCCGCCGAGGCCTGATCTCCTTGCGGGCATCGTGCGGGCGCCCCGCGGCGCCGCACCGATGCCCGGCGCCGGTGCGCCATCGCGCCCGGTGCCGCGCGGCCCGGCCGTTGCCTACGCAGCCGCCGCTGCCGCCACGTTCCGCATCATGCGGCGGCCTGTCCCGGCAGGGGCCAGGACAGAGTCCGACATCCGCCCGCCTTCCCCCTGAACCCGTTTTTCCCTGCGCTTTCGCGCCCTCCCTTGGACCCCAGAGCCACTTCCAATACCGCCCCCTCGCGCGCCATTCTCGTCGGCGTCGACTTCGGCAAGCATGATTTCCAGGAAAGCCTCAGTGAACTGGCGCTGCTGACCTCTACCGCCGGCTCGCTGCCGGTGCATACGCTGACGGGCCGCCGCTCGCGGCCGGATCCGGCGCTGTTCATCGGCTCGGGCAAGGCCGAGGAGCTGAAAGAGGCCGCCGACGCGCTGGATGCCGACGTGGTCGTGTTCAACCACGCCCTGAGCCCGGCGCAGCAGCGCAACCTGGAACGCTTCCTGAACCGCCACGTGATCGACCGCACCGGCCTGATCCTGGACATCTTCGGGCAGCGCGCGCAGAGCCACGTCGGCAAGGTGCAGGTGGAGCTGGCGCAGGTCCAGTACCGCGCGTCGCGGCTGGTCCGGGCGTGGAGCCACCTGGAGCGGCAGAAGGGCGGCATCGGCATGCGCGGCGGCCCTGGCGAGCGCCAGCTCGAGCTGGACCGGCGCATGCTGGACGAGCGCGCCAAGCGGCTCAAGTCGGATCTGTCGCGGCTGCAGCGCCAGCACAGCACGCAGCGGCGCGCCCGCGCGCGCAATGACACGCTCAGCATTTCGCTGGTGGGCTATACCAACGCGGGCAAGTCGACGCTGTTCAACGCGCTGACCAAGGCTGGCGCCTATGCGGCCGACCAGCTGTTCGCCACGCTCGACACCACCTCGCGCCGGCTGTTCCTGGATGGCCTGGGCAACGTGGTGCTGTCCGACACGGTCGGCTTTATCCGCGACCTGCCCACGCAACTGGTGGCGGCGTTCCGCGCCACGCTCGACGAGACCGTGCATGCCGACCTGCTGCTGCATGTGGTGGATGCATCGAGCCCGGTGCGCCATGAGCAGATCGAGCAGGTCAACCGCGTGCTGGCGGAAATCAACGCGCTGGACATCCCGCAGATCGTGGTGATGAACAAGATCGATGCCGCGCCCGAGCTGTTGGAGCAGGGCCCGCGCCTGGAGCGCGACGAGGACGGTATCCCCACCCGCGTGTTCCTGAGCGCGCGCGAGGGGCTCGGCCTGGATGCGCTGCGCGAGGCCGTGGTCGAGGTGGCGCAATGGCTGGCCAGCCGCCCGCCCGAGCCGCAACCCTATGATCCGCGCCTGGCCGACGTGCCGCATTACGACAGTGCCGATGATGGCGGCGTGGCTGACGGCAGCGACGACCCCGATGCGGGGGATTCGGGCAGGCTTTAACCCGTCAATTCGCGGTCAATTCGCCGCCAGTTCGCCGGAGCTTATGCCCAACTCCGGTGCGATTGCCGCCGGGATTGCGCGAATTGGCCAAAAGTGGCGCGGATGACTGCTAGAATCCCCCTGTTACAAACTTCCCCGGACCCGTGCACTTCATGCCCCAGTTTCCCCGGAATGCTGATTCGAGCCTGACACCAGGCGGCCGCTTCGCGCTGCGCGCGGGCTGGCAGCGCCTGCGCGCCATCTTCTCGCTGAACGATCCGCGCTGGGGTCGCAACGGTCAGGACGACGACGACAAGAAGGACGGTCGCGACGACAACCGCCAGCAGAACCAGCGTCCGCAGCAGGACGGCGGCCCGCCCGACCTGGACGAGCTGTGGCGCGACTTCAACCGCCGCCTGAACGGCCTGCTCGGCCGCAAGGACAACGGCGGCGGCAACCAGGGCTTTGGCGGCCCGCGCACGCCGGGCAAAGGCTCGGGCGTGGGTGCTGGCGTGATCGTGGCAGCGGTGGTCGGCATCTGGCTGGCCAGCGGCTTCTTCATGGTGCAGGAAGGCCAGACTGCGGTGATCCTGCAGTTCGGCAAGTTCAAGTACGCCACAGGCCCCGGCATCAACTGGCGCATGCCCTGGCCGGTCCAGTCGGCCGAGGTCGTCAACCTGTCGGCCGTGCGTTCGGTCGAGGTGGGGCGCTCCACGTCGATCAAGGACAGCAACCTGAAAGACTCGTCAATGCTGACGCAGGACGAGAACATCATCGACGTGCGCTTTACGGTGCAATACGTGATCCAGGACGCCAGCGAATTCCTGTTCTTCAACAAGACCGACCGCGGAGGCGATGAAGAGCTGGTGACGCAGGCCGCCGAGACCTCGGTGCGAGAGATCGTCGGCCGCAACAAGATGGACGCGGTGCTGTACGAGAGCCGCGAACAGATCGCGCAGCAACTGGCCAAGTCGATCCAGGCCATCCTGACCGCGTACAAGACCGGCATCCGTGTGCTGTCCGTGAACGTGCAGAGCGTGCAGCCGCCCGAGCAGGTGCAGGCCGCGTTCGACGACGTCAACAAGGCCAGCCAGGACCGCGAGCGCGCGATCAGCGAAGGCCAGGCCTATGCCAATGACATCCTCCCGCGCGCCAAGGGTACCGCGGCGCGCCTGAAGGAAGAGTCCGAAGCCTACCGCTCCCGCGTGGTGGCGCAGGCCGAGGGCGATGCCTCGCGCTTCCGTTCGGTGCAGACCGAGTACGCCAAGTCGCCGCAGGTGACGCGTGACCGCATCTATCTGGAAACCATGCAGCAGATCTACAGCAATTCGACCAAGGTGCTGGTGGACGCGCGCCAGGGCAACAATCTCCTCTACCTGCCGCTGGACAAGCTGATGGCGCAGGCCGATGGCCGCGCCGCGCCGCAACCGGGCCAGCCGGGTGCCGCGAGCACGCCGGCACCCGCGCCGGATGCATCGACGGATATCCGTTCGCGCGAATCGCTGCGCAACCGCGACCGCGACTCGCGCTGAGGAGACCGTCATGAACCGACTGATTTCCTTCGCGATTGGCTTTTTCATCCTGCTGGCCGTGGTCTCGTCCATGCTGTTCGTGGTCGACCAGCGCCAGTACGCCGTGGTGTTCGCCTTCGGCGAGATCAAGCAGGTAGTGCGTGAGCCCGGCCTGCACTTCAAGCTGCCGCCGCCGTTCCAGAACGTGGTGTTCATGGACCGCCGCCTGCAGACCATCGACGGGGCCGCCAGCGAGCGTTTCCTGACCGCCGAGAAGAAGAGCATGGTGGTGGACTGGTTCGTCAAATGGCGCATCACCGATCCGCGCAAGTTCTTTGTCGCCTTCGGCGGCAACGTGCGCGGTGCGCAGGACCGCATGACCCAGCGCATCGACTCGGTGGCGCGCGAGGAGTTCGGCAAGCGCACCGTGGCCGACGTGGTTGCCGGCGAGCGCGAGCAGGTGATGCAGGCCATCCGCAACGGCATGAGCGAATACGCCAAGTCGGTGGGTGTGGAGATCCTGGACGTGCGCCTCAAGCGCGTTGACCTGCTGCCCGCGATCAGCGAATCGGTGTACCGGCGCATGGAGGCCGAGCGCAAGCGCGTGGCCAACGAGCTGCGCTCCACCGGTGCTGCCGAGGGCGAGAAGATCCGCGCCGATGCCGACCGTCAGCGCGAAGTGGTGCTGGCCGAGGCCTATCGCGACGCCCAGGTGATCAAGGGCCAGGGCGATGCCAAGGCCTCGCAGATCTATGCCGACGCGTTTGGCCGCGATCCGCAGTTCGCGCAGTTCTGGCGCAGCATGGAGGCTTACCGCAACACCTTCCGCGACAAGCGCGACGTGCTGGTGCTTGAGCCCACCTCCGAGTTCTTCCGCTACATGCGTTCCAGCGGCGGTGCCGCCGCGGCCGCCTCGGGCGGATCCGGGGGCAAGCGCTAGCACCGTCGCTTGTCCGTGTGGCGAATTGACGAAACCCCGGCTTGCCGGGGTTTTGTCCGGCTGGAGCCATCCTCGCTGAGTGATGGCGCGGGCGCGCGGCGCCTGCAATGAAGTTCCTGGTCAGGCACGGGCGCCTTGGGGGCATTGCCTCGAGGCAAACCGAATGACAGAGACGAGATTGACTGAGAAGAGATTCACTATGTCCAACCATTGGCTGCTGCCAGAAAACATTGCCGACGTGCTGCCGTCGGAAGCGCGCAAGATCGAAGAACTGCGCCGCCGCATGCTGGACCTGTTCCGCACCTACGGCTATGAGATGGTGATGCCGCCGATGCTGGAATACCTGGAGTCGCTGCTGACCGGCACCGGCCATGACCTGGACCTGCGCACGCTCAAGCTGGTGGACCAGTTGTCGGGCCGCACCATGGGCCTGCGTGCCGATATCACGCCGCAGGTCGCGCGCATCGACGCGCACCTGCTGAACCGCCCGGGCGTGACCCGCCTGTGCTACGCGGGCAACGTGCTGCATGCGCGCCCGGCGGGTTTCCACGCCACGCGCGAGCCGATCCAGATCGGCGCCGAGATCTATGGCCATGCCGGCCTGGAAGCCGACGTCGAGATCCAGGACCTGATGCTGGCCGCGCTGCAGGCGGCGGGGCTGTCGGATGTCCGCATCGACCTGTGCCATGCCGGCATCCTGGAAGCGCTGCTGGCGGGCCTGCCGTCGATCCGCAAGATCGAGGACGCGCTCTTTGCCGCGCTGGAAACCAAGGATGTGCCGGCCCTGCGCGAACTGACCGCAGGCATGCCGCAGACCGAGCGCGATGCGCTGCTGGCGCTGCCTACGCTGTACGGCGGCGTGGACGTGATCGAGCGCGCCCGCGCGACGCTGCCGGCCAGCCCGGCCATCGGCCGCGCGCTGGATGAACTGGCGGCACTGGCGGTGCAGGTGCGCGGTGCCAGCGTGAATATCGACCTGTCGGATTTGCGCGGTTACCACTATCACAGCGGTGTGATGTTCGCGGCCTATGTTGCCGGCCTGCCCAATTACGTGGCGCGTGGCGGCCGTTATGACAAGGTGGGCGAGGCCTTCGGCCGTGCGCGCCCGGCCACGGGTTTCTCGCTGGACCTGCGTGAAGTGGCGGCGCTGTCGCCCGTGGAAGTGCGCGCCCAGGCGATTTTTGCGCCCTGGGATGCGGATCCGGCACTCCGGGCCGCGATTTCCACGCTGCGTGCGGCCGGCGAGATCGTGATCCAGTCGCTGCCCGGCCATACCCACGAGCTCGATGAGTTCAACTGCGACCGGCAGTTGGTGCGCCAGGACGCCGGCTGGGCCGTGGTGCCGCGCTGACGCTTGGGCGCCGGGCGTGCCCAAAAATCGAGAATCGCCCGGCAACAAGAGTAGAATACGTTTTTAACCTATTGACCAAAGCAATATGTCCGCATCCGCAGTAGGCCAGGGACGCAATGTCGTCGTGATCGGCACCCAATGGGGTGACGAAGGCAAAGGAAAAATCGTCGATTGGCTTACCGACCAGGCAAAGGGCGTGGTGCGGTTCCAGGGTGGCCACAACGCTGGCCACACGCTGATCATCGGTGGCAAGAAGACCATTCTCCGTCTGATCCCGTCCGGGATCATGCGTGACGGCACGGTCTGCTACATCGGCAACGGTGTGGTGCTGTCGCCCGAAGCTTTGTTCCGTGAAATCGAAGAACTCGAAGGCGCCGGCCTGCAGGTGCAGAACCGCCTGCGCATTTCCGAGGCCGCCACGCTGATCCTGCCGTACCACGTTGCCATCGACAAGGCGCGCGAAGCCCGCCGTGGCGCCGCCAAGATCGGCACCACCGGCCGCGGCATCGGCCCGGCCTATGAAGACAAGGTGGCCCGCCGCGCGCTGCGCGTGCAGGACCTGTTCGATCCGCAGCAGTTCGCCGAACGCCTGCGCGAGAACCTGGACTACCACAACTTCATGCTGACCCAGTACCTGGGCGCCGAAGCCGTGGACTTCCAGCAGACCCTGGACGAAGCGCTGGCCTACGCGCCGCGCCTGGCGCCGATGGTGGCCGACGTGTCGGCCGAGCTGTACGCGGTCAATGCCGCCGGCGGCAACCTGATGTTCGAAGGCGCGCAAGGCACGCTGCTGGACGTGGACCACGGCACCTATCCGTTCGTGACCTCGAGCAACTGCGTGGCCGGTGCGGCCGCAGCGGGCGCCGGTGTCGGTCCGGGCCGCCTGAACTACATCCTGGGTATCACCAAGGCCTACTGCACGCGCGTGGGCGCGGGCCCGTT
The DNA here is from genome assembly GCF_058782875.1 of Cupriavidus sp. FW305-F7. NCBI lineage: Bacteria > Pseudomonadati > Pseudomonadota > Betaproteobacteria > Burkholderiales > Burkholderiaceae > Cupriavidus > Cupriavidus sp. FW305-F7. Next base: position 38,528 of record NZ_JBYSYC010000029.1, read on the forward strand.
CCCGAGCGAGCTGTACGACAACGACAACCCGTCGCGCCAGGACCCGGTCGGCGTGCGCCTGGCCAACGTCGGCAAGGAATTCGGTTCGGTCACCGGCCGTCCGCGCCGCACCGGCTGGCTTGATGCCGCCGCGCTCAAGCGCTCGGTGCAGATCAACGGCGTGTCCGGCCTGTGCATGACCAAGCTGGACGTGCTCGATGGCCTGGAAACCATCAAACTGTGCGTGGGCTACGAGCTCGATGGCAAGACCGTCGACATCCTGCCGCGCGGCTCTGACGCCGTGGCGCGTTGCGTGCCGGTCTACGAGGAATTCCCCGGCTGGAACGAGTCGACCTTCGGCGTGAAGACGTGGGACGCGCTGCCCGAGCAGGCCCGCATCTACCTAAAGCGCGTGGAAGAAGTGGTCGGCATTCCGATCGACATGATCTCGACCGGCCCGGATCGCGACGAGACCATCCTGCTGCGTCATCCGTACAAGGCCTGACCCGGCAGTAGCACGCCACAAGGCAGCGGCGCCACGAGCGCTGCGGCCCGCCAGAAATAAATCGGCCCGCGCAAGCGGGCCGAGCCATATAGGTCAACCGACCCGACGATACAAAGCGTAAAAAGATGAACCTGCCAACGAACGATGACGAGAACCTGTGGGTCTCCTGGGATGAATACCATCGCCTGATCGCACGCCTGTCGCTGAACGTGCATGAGTCGGGCTGGAAGTTCGACAAGATCCTGTGCCTGGCGCGCGGCGGGCTGCGCGTCGGCGACCAGATGTCGCGCATCTTCGACGTGCCGCTGGCCATCCTGGCCACCAGCAGCTACCGCGAGGCCGCGGGCACGCAGCAGGGCAACCTGGACATCGCGCAGTACATCACCATGACCCGCGGCGAGCTGACGGGCAGGGTGCTGCTGGTCGACGACCTGGTGGATTCGGGCATCACGCTGGAGCGCGTGGGCCGCCACCTGAAGGAGCGCTATCCGGCCGTGACCGAGGTACGTTCGGCCGTGCTGTGGTACAAGGCGTGCTCGAAGGTCGAGCCGGACTACCATGTGACCTTCCTGCCGTCGAACCCCTGGATCCACCAGCCGTTCGAAGAGTACGACACGCTGCGCCCGCACAACCTGGCCGCCTGGCTCAAGCGCGGCAAGCGTGCCAGCCAGGACGACGGCGCGCAGGCCTGATGTGCTTGCGCCGGGGCCTGCCGCTACCGGTGGGCCCCGGCGGCCGGCTTAATAGCCGACCGTGAAACGCTGGCGCGAATGCGCCGGCTTTTCGATCTCATCGAGCATCGCGATGGCATAGTCTTCCATCGAGATCCAGCTCTTGCCTGCTGCGTCGCTCAGCAGGGTTTCCTCGCCAACACGGAACTTGCCAATGCGCTCGCCCGGCTCGAACAGTGCCGAGGGCGACAGGAAGGTCCATTTGATCTGCTGTTCGCCACGGAGCGCGTTGAGAAAGTCGCGGCCTGCGAGGGCCTCGGGCTTGTAGGCGTCGGGGAAATTCGGGGTGTCGACCAACTGCACCCCCGGCGCGACACAGAGGCTGCCGGCACCACCCACCACCAGCAGGCGCGGCACGCCGGCCTGGCGCACGGCCGAGGTCACCTGCTGCGCGTTCAGTTGCGCGAAGCGCGCGCTGCTGATGACCACGTCGTTGCCGGCCAGCGCCGCGGCCAGTGCGGCGCTGTCGGTTGCGTCGACGTCCCTGGTGGTCACGCCGTCGCGAGCGGGCAGTTTGCTGGCGTGGCGCGCAATGGCGGTCACCTGGTGGCCGCGGCGCAGGGCTTCGTCGGTGAGGCGCGTGCCAACGCGGCCGGTGGCGCCGATGATTGCGATCTTCATGGTCACTCCTTCTTTCGGTCAGGTTTGATATGAAACCATCGTGGTTACACATCGGGGCAAAAAAAATCAGCGCTTGCGGCGCTGGTTGCTGCCTTCGACATCGGCGAGCATGCTGGCGATGGTGATGCCGGCAAGGGTATCGTCCATGGCCGCCTGCGCACGGTCTGCGACCTTGCGCAGCGCACCGGTGATCTCGCGCCCGACCGGGCAGGCCGGATTGGGCGCGCTCTGGTGGAGCGTGATCAGCGCGGTGGTTTCCACTACGCGGAACACGTCGAGCAGCGTGATCGACGCGGCCGGTCGCGCCAGCGTGGCGCCGCCGGTGCTGCCCATGGTGGTCGCCACCAGCCCGGCTTCAGCCAGTTGGCCGACCAGCCGCCGGATCAGCGCCGGGTTGGTGCCCACGCTGCCGGCGATCAGCGACGACGGCACCGGCTCGGCCGAACTGGCGAGCAGGGTCAGGATGTGGACTGCCACGGCGAACCGGCTGCTTGTGCTCAACGCTTGTGCTCAGGATGTCAGGTGCAATGTGAAACCATGATAGTTACACATTGTCGGGCATGTCAAGCACGGGCAGGGTACAAAGTGGCAGGAGTACGGGGAGGGAAGGAGGTGATACGCCGATGTGGCAGCCAATGGCCGGTGGAATGCCGGAATCGCCACTGAAGCTGTTACACTCCTCGACATTGCCGTACCGTTGTGGTTCGGCTGCCGCGCGGGGTACGGTGCGCGGTTTCACGGACGGGAAAAAACCCGTACGCTCGCAGTTATGACATCGCGGCATGGCCGCCAAGCAAGGAGTGCAAGTTGCCGGATCTGATGCGCGAAACAGGCGTCAAAAACAAAAAACCCGCAGGGCTTGAAAGCGCTGCGGGTTTTCCGGTGATCTGGTGCCCAGGAGAGGACTCGAACCTCCACAGTGTTGCCACCGCTAGGACCTGAACCTAGTGCGTCTACCAATTCCGCCACCTGGGCAAGTGTCGAAACAACCGAAGCGCTCATTATAGAGGGCGCGAGAATTTTGTCAAATAGTTTCCAGAAAAAATTGAATCAGAACAACTATCCGATCCCCAGCCGGGAAGAAATCCTGGGCGTGTTGAGAACGTCGGGATCCCCCCAGTCGGCCGGCGATATTGCCAAGGCCCTCTCCGTCACGCGCAAAGAGCATGACGGTTTTCAGAAGCGCCTGGCGGCCATGGAGCGCGACGGCCAGATCGAGCTGAACCGCAAGGGCCGCTATGAACTGGCCCATCAGCCGAACTTCGTCACCGGCCGGGTGCAGGGCCACCGCGACGGCTTTGGCTTCCTGATCCGCGACGACGGCGAAGACGACATCTTCCTGCCCGAGCGCGAACTGCAGAAGGCCATGCACAACGACCGCGCGCAGGTGCGCGTGGTCGGCTACGACCGGCGCGGGCGCCCCGAAGGGCAGATCGTCGAGATCATCGAGCGCGCCAACCGTTTTGTCATCGGCCGTCTGCTCAGTGAAGGCGGCGTGCTGGTGGTGGCGCCTGAAGACAAGCGCATCAGCCAGGACATCCTGATCCCGCCCAAGGCGCAGGGCAAGGCACGGGTGGGGCAGGTGGTCAGCGTCGAGCTGATCGAATTCCCCGACCGCTACGTGCAGCCGGTGGGCCGCGTGGTGGAGGTGCTAGGGGACATCGACGATCCCGGCATGGAGATCGAGATCGCCGTGCGCAAGTACGGCGTGCCGCATGCGTTCGCGCCGGCCGCCGCCCAGGAAGCCGCCGCGCTGCCCGACGAGGTGCGCCAGGCCGACCTGGACCACCGCATCGACCTGCGCGACATCCCCCTGGTGACCATCGACGGCGAAGACGCACGCGACTTCGACGATGCGGTCTATTGCGAGCCGGTCAAGATCGGTCGCGCCAAGGGCTGGCGCCTGATCGTGGCGATCGCCGATGTGTCGCACTATGTGCGCCCCGGCACGCCGCTGGACGCGGATGCGCTGGACCGGGCCACCTCGGTCTACTTCCCGCGCCGCGTGATCCCGATGCTGCCGGAGAAGCTGTCCAATGGGCTGTGCTCGCTCAATCCGCTCGTGGACCGGCTGTGCATGGTGTGCGATGCCGTGATCACCGCCAAGGGCGAACTCAAGGGCTATCAGTTCTACCCGGCCGTGATGCATTCGGCCGCGCGCCTGACCTACAACGAGGTCTGGTCGGTGCTGTCCAACACCAAGGGCCCCGAGGCGCACAAGCGCAGCGAGCTGGTGCCGCACCTACAGAACCTGTATGAGCTGTTCCAGGTCCTGCTCAAGGCACGGCGCGCGCGCGGCGCGATCGACTTCGACACCACCGAGACTTATATCGTCTGCAACGCGCAGGGCAAGATCGAGCAGATCCTGCCGCGCACGCGCAACGACGCGCACCGGCTGATCGAAGAGTGCATGCTGACCGCCAACGTATGCGCGGCCGACTTCCTCGAACGCTTCAAGCACCCGGCGCTGTACCGCATCCACGCGGGCCCCAGCGAAGAGAAGCTGAAGAACCTGCGCGACTTCCTGCGCACCGCCGGCCTGTCGCTGGGCGGCGGCGACAAGCCGCAGGCATCGGACTACGCCGAGGTGATGGACAAGATCAAGTCCCGTCCCGACGCGCCGATGCTGCAGACCATGCTGCTGCGCTCGATGCAGCAGGCGGTCTACAGCCCGGACAATATCGGCCACTTCGGCCTGGCGTACGAGGCCTACGCGCACTTCACCAGCCCGATCCGCCGCTACCCCGACCTGCTGGTGCACCGCGCGATCAAGGCGGTGCTGGCGCATACCAAGTACCAGCCGGCGTTTGCGCACGGGACCGAGCTGAATACCGCGATCTCGCCCAAGGCGCGCCGGCTGCAGGCCAAGGACGCCGAGCAGAAGGCAGAACTGACCGCGGCGCGCGCCAAGCGCAACGAGGCCATCTGGGACGAGCTCGGCCTGCACTGCTCGGCCAATGAGCGCCGCGCGGACGAGGCTTCGCGCGATGTCGAGGCCTGGCTCAAGTGCTACTTCATGCGCGACAAGCTGGGCAGCGACTACGCGGGCACCATCAGCGCCGTGACCTCGTTCGGCATCTTCGTGCAGCTCGACGAGCTGTATGTGGAAGGCCTGGTCCACGTGACCGAGCTGGGCAGCGACTACTTCCAGTACGACGAGGCCCGCAACGAGCTGCGCGGCGAGCGCACCGGCATCCGCTACCGCCTGACCGACCGCGTGCGCGTGCAGGTCTCGCGCGTGGACCTGGATGCGCGCAAGATCGACTTCCGCCTGGTGCAGGAGCCGTCGGCGAAAACCCTGCGCGCCCGCGCGGGGGGCACCGAGACCCAGCCGCGCGTGCCTGCCGCCCATGCGGTGCCGGCACGCAAGAAGGGCCGCCAGCTGGCGGCGCTGCTGGGCGGCTCGTCCAAGCCGGAAGAGTCATTCGACGAGACGCTGGACCGTGTGATCGAGGAGCAGCCGGTGTTCGAGGCGGTGATCACGCCGCTCAGGCCGCATGTGAAGACCGGCGGCAAGCCGGCCAAGCACGCGGCCAAGCCCAAGCCCTCGCACCTGGAGAAGCCGCGCAAGCCGGCCTCCAAGTCGCACCAGGCCAAGCCGGCGGGCAAGACGCCGGCCAAGAGCCCGCGCACCCCGCGCAAGCGCTGAAGCCCGCGGCGGCCGCCATGCCGCCGCCTCTCGCCGCCCGGCTGGCTGCCGGGGGCGAGAGGGCGAGTACAATCGCGCCATGGCTAAAAACAAACTCCTGATCGGCTTTCACGCCGTCACCGCACGCCTGCGCCAAGATGCCAAGGGCGTGACCGATGTCTATATCGAATCCGCCCGCCGCGACCGGCGCATGCAGGACTTCGTGCGCCTGGCCGAAAGCCTGGGCGTGCGCCTGCACCCGGTCGATGCCGAGCGCCTGCGCGGCATGGCCGGCACCGACCGCCACCAGGGCGTGGTGGCACGTGCCGAAGACGTGGCACTGGCGCTGAACCTGGATGAACTGCTCGACGGCATCGAAGGCACGCCGCTGCTGCTGGTGCTGGACGGCGTCACCGACCCCCACAACCTGGGCGCCTGCCTGCGCGTGGCCGACGGCGCCGGCGCGCATGCCGTGATCGCCCCCAAGGACCGCAGCGTCGGCCTCAATGCCACCGTGGCCAAGGTCGCCAGCGGCGCCGCCGAGACCGTGCCCTATATCACCGTCACCAACCTGGCCCGCACCCTGCGTGAACTGCAGGAACGCGGCATCTGGGTCATCGGCACCGCCGACGGCACCGAAAAATCGCTGTATGACATCGACTTCAAGGGCCCGACCGCGATCGTGATGGGCGCCGAAGGCGAGGGCATGCGTCGCCTCACGCGCGAAACCTGCGACGAGCTGGTCGGCATCCCGATGGCGGGTGGCGTGGAAAGCCTGAATGTCTCGGTCGCCAGCGGTGTATGCCTATACGAAGCCGTGCGCCAGCGGCGCCTGCCGCGATAAGTCCATGGCCGCTGATTCCGGTCTCCTTGAAATGCCGGGGCTTGAGGAAGCACGCCGGCTGATCGCGGCCGCCGGCAATATCTTCGTGCTGACCGGCGCCGGCATTTCCGCCGAATCCGGCGTGCCGACCTTCCGCGACGCGATGACCGGGCTGTGGGAACAGTTCGACCCGGAAGAGCTGGCCAGCGAGGACGCCTACCGCCGCCAGCCCGCTCTGGTCTGGGAGTGGTACGTGCACCGGCGCGAGCTGGTCGCAGCCGTGCATCCCAACCCGGCGCACCATGCGCTGGTCGCGCTGGCTGCGCAGAAACCTTTCACGCTGGTCACGCAGAACGTTGACGGCCTGCACCAGCGCGCCGGCAGCGCGGGCGTGATCGAACTGCACGGGAACCTGTTCGCCAACAAATGGCTGGACGGGTGCGGACGCTGCAACGAGGCGACCGCGCTGCCGGGCATGCCGCCGCGCTGTAACCTGTGCGGCGCGCTGATGCGTCCGGGCGTGGTGTGGTTCGGCGAGGACCTGCCGCGCGTGGCGCGCTACCGCGCCGAGCATGCGGCGCAACACTGCGACCTGTGCCTGGTGGTCGGCACCTCGGGGCTGGTCTATCCGGCGGCGGGGTTGCCGGGCCTGGCGCGCGAGCATGGCGCGCCGGTGATCGTGGTCAATCTGCAGCCATCGGCGCTGGACCAGACCGCGGATATCGTGCTGTCCGCCGCGGCGGGTGCGTGCCTGCCGCTGCTGTGGCCGCAGCTGGCGCCATCGGCCGGCTGAGCCTCGGGCCCGGGCGTTGCCGCCCGGGCCTGTCTTGCGCTGAACTGGCGCTTATTTTGCAATCCCGCCGATCAGCTTCTCCAGCTTGACCGCATCCGCCGCAAACAGGCGGATGCCTTCGGCCAGCTTTTCCGTCGCCATCGCATCCTCATTCAACTGCCAGCGGAAGGACGCCTCGTCGGCCGCGATGCGGGCGATATTGGCGGCCTGGGCCTGGTCCACCGACAGCTTGTGCGTCACCGGACCCTGGCCGGCGGCCAGCTGCTCGAGCAGCTCGGGGCTGATGGTCAGCAGGTCGCAGCCGGCCAGCGACAGGATCTGCGCGGTGCTGCGGAAGCTGGCGCCCATCACCTCGGTCGGGTAGCCGAACTTCTTGTAGTAGTCGTAGATCTGGCGCACCGAGCGCACGCCGGGGTCGTTGTCGCCGCCGTTGGCGGCCGCGTCCCATTGCTCGCCGGCCTGCTTCTTGTACCAGTCGAAGATGCGGCCGACGAAGGGCGAGATCAGCTGCGCGCCGGCCTCGGCGCACGCCACCGCCTGCACCAGCGAGAACAGCAGCGTCATGTTGCAGCGGATGCCGTCGCGCTGCAGGATCTCGGCCGCGCGGATGCCTTCCCAGGTGGAGGCGATCTTGATCAGCACGCGCTCGCGCGCGATGCCGCGCTGCTCGTACAGCTGGATCAGGTGGCGCGCCTTGGCCACGCTGGCCTCGGTGTCGAAGGACAGGCGCGCATCGACTTCGGTCGACACGCGGCCCGGCACGATCGCCAGGATCTCGCAGCCGAAGGCGATCAGCACGGCGTCCATCACCGCATCGACGCCGCCGTTGCCGTGGTGGTCACGCACGGCCTGCTCCAGCAGGTGGCGGTATTCGGGTTTCTGCACCGCCTTCAGGATCAGCGACGGATTGGTGGTCGCGTCCTGCGGGGTGTACTGCTTCATCAGCTGGAAGTCGCCGGTATCGGCCACCACCGTGGTGAACTGCCTGAGTTGTTCGAGCTGGTTCATGGTCGCTAGTTGGTCTGCTTGAGCGTCTGCAAAATCATTCGCGGGCATCAGGGGGGGCGCAGGTCGCACACGGGTCGCGCACCCGCCACCCCGGCCTGATCCATTGTACCGTCGCCCGCGTGACCTGCCGCCGCAATCCGCTACACTACGCGTTTCCCCCAACGCAATCTGGCTGTTGTCATGACTCAGGATGAACTCAAGGCGCTGGTCGCGCAAGCTGCCGCCGACTACGTGAAGCAGGAAGTGCCCGAAGGAGCAGTGCTCGGCGTGGGCACTGGCTCCACCGCCAATCTCTTCATTGACGCCGTGGCGGCATTCAAGGAGCGCTTCGCCGGTGCGGTGTCGAGCTCCGAGGCGTCCACGCGCCGCCTGCAGCAGCACGGCTTCAAGGTGCTGGACCTGAACGAGGTCGACGAGATCCCGGTGTATGTCGACGGCGCCGACGAGATCGACGCCAGCGGCGCCATGATCAAGGGCGGCGGCGGGGCGCTCACGCGCGAGAAGATCGTGGCCTCGGTCGCGAAGCGCTTTGTTTGCATCGCCGACGGCAGCAAGCTGGTCCAGACCATGGGCACCTTCCCGCTGCCGGTCGAGGTGATCCCGATGGCACGTGCCGCGGTGGCGCGCAAGCTGCAGGCCCTGGGTGGCCAGCCGCGCCTGCGCATGACCAAGGAAGGCGGCATCTACAAGACCGACAACGGCAATGTGATCCTGGACGTGGTCGGCCTGAAGATCGAAGACCCGCGCGGCCTGGAGCAGGCCGTCAACCAGGTGCCGGGCGTGGTCACGGTGGGCCTGTTCGCGCTGCGCGGCGCGGATGTGCTGCTGCTGGGCACCGGCGACGGCGTGCAGCGCACGGACTACTGAGCAAAGTCGTCCGCTACCAAGCAAAAGGGGTGCCTGAGGCACCCCTTTTGTCATTGGCCGGTCCGGTTCAGGACTGCGGCGGCACGTAGCCCTGGGCCTGGTCGGCGCCTTCGCCGAAGAAGTACTTCTCGGTCTGCTTGAGCAGGTACTGGCGCGCGCGCGCATCGGCCATGTTCAGGCGGTTTTCGTTGATCAGCATGGTCTGGTGCTTGAGCCAGCCAGCCCAGGCTTCCTTCGACACGCTTTGCCAGATCTTCTTGCCCAGTTCGCCGGGCAGCGGCGGGAAGTCGAGGCCTTCGGCTTCCTTGTTCAGCTTGATGCATTGGACCATGCGGGCCATGGGGACTCCTTGGTTTGTTTGTCAGGTGCTGAGGCGCTGGCGCTATTGTAGCCAAGCGGGGCCGCCAGCCGCGGCGCGGCGGCAATTGCCCCTACGGCGTCACAGTTTTTTCATCAGCACCATGGACTTGCGCTGCCAGTTGTAGAGCTTGCGCTTGTCCTCGGGCAGGTCGTCGACGTTGGCGTGGACGAAACCGCGCTTCAGGAACCAGTGTTCGGTGCGGGTGGTGAGCACGAACAGCTTCTCCAGGCCGAGCGCGCGGGCGCGGCGCTCGATGCGCTTGAGCAGGCGCTCGCCGTCGCCGGTGCCCTGGGCTTCCTGCGACACCGTCAGGCAGGCCATCTCGCCCATGTTCTCGCGCGGGTAGTCGTAGAGCGCCGCGCAGCCGAACAGCACGCCGTCGTGCTCGATCACCGAGAAGTTGGAGATATCGCGCTCGATCAGGTGGCGTCCGCGCGGCACCAGCGTGCCGTCCTGCTCCAGCGGGGCGATCAGCTGGACGATGCCGCCGACGTCATCGAGCGTGGCTTCGCGCAGGCTTTCCAGGTCGGTGTCGGACAGCATGGTGCCGACGCCGTCGTGCAGGAACAGTTCCAGCAGCACCGCGCCGTCGAGCGAATAGGGGATTAGGTGTGCACGCGGCACGCCGCCCTTGAGCGCCTTGACCAGGTGCTGCAGGTAGTTGGCCACGTCCGGCGGCAGGTGCTTGTTCTGCAGGCGCTCGACCGCGGTGCGCAGCGACATTTCCTGCATCATCTTGCCGACCGGGTCGGGCACGCCCGGCACTTCGGTGATGAAGATCAGCTTGTCGGCCTTGAGCGCGGTGGCGGTGGCGCTGGCCACGTCTTCCATCGACAGGTTGAAGGCCTGGCCGGTGGGCGAGAAGCCCAGCGGCGACAGCAGCACCACCTTGCCGTGCGACAGCGACATGCGCACGGACTCGGCGTCGATCTTGCGCACCAGGCCGGTGTGCTGGTAGTCGGTGCCGTTGACGATGCCGACCGGGCGGGCAGTCACAAAGTTGCCGGAGATCACCGACAGCTGGGCGCCGGCCATCGGCGTATTGGGCAGGCCCTGGCTGAAGGCGGCCTCGATGTCCAGGCGCAGCTCGCCGGCGGCCTCCTTGGCACATTCGAGCGCGGCGTTGTCGGTGACGCGCACGCCATCGACGAACTGTGACTCGACATGGCGCAGCGCCAGCTGTTCTTCCACCTGCGGGCGCGAGCCGTGCACCAGCACGATCTGCATGCCCATGGCGTGCAGCAGCGCGACATCGTTGACCAGCGCATTGAGCACGCCCGACTTGACCAGTTCGCCGGCGAAGGCGATCACAAAGGTCTTGCCGCGGAAGGCATGGATATACGGCGCCACCATGCGCAGCCAGTCGACGAACTGCTGGTGGTCGGGGCCGCTGCGCTCGGGGTCGGCCGCCGTGGGCGCCGGGACGGCGGGCACGGGGGAGGTCGGGGCAGGCGCGGGGAATTCAGCCGCAGGCGGCTCCGCCGGCACGGGGGCGGCGGGTGAGGAGGCAGGCGCCGTCTGCGGCGCGTCGGTTCTGGCGTTCATCCCGCGGATTATAATCCCGGCCAATGTCAGAACAACGCCCCGTCAAGCCTAAACCACCCGCCGCGCCGAGCCAGCGCGCCGGTGCCGGTCAGTCCGCCTCCCCAACCCAGTCCCGGCCGGCCCCAGGCCCGGTCAGGAAGTCGGACGTCCGTCCGCAGCCAGCCGCTGCACGGCCGGCCGGTGAGGCCGGGCAGCGCCCGCCACGCGGTCCCCGCGAGCCGCGGCCGCCGCGTGCGCCAAGGCCGGTCAACCCGCTGCCGCCCATCACCTTCCCGGAGGCCCTGCCGGTCTCCGGCCGTCGCGACGAGATCGCCGCGGCGCTGCTGGCCAACCAGGTGGTGATCGTCTCGGGCGAGACCGGCTCGGGCAAGACCACCCAGCTGCCCAAGATCTGCCTGTCGATCGGGCGCGGCCCGGGGCGCGAGGGTGGGGGGCTGATCGGCCACACCCAGCCGCGGCGCATCGCCGCGACCTCGACCGCCAAGCGCATCGCGCAGGAAATCGGCACGCCGCTGGGCGAGCACGTGGGCTACCAGGTGCGTTTCAATGACACCATGTCGTCGGGGGCGTCGGTCAAGCTGATGACCGACGGCATCCTGCTGGCCGAGACCCAGAACGATCCGCTGCTGCGCGCCTATGACACGCTGATCATCGATGAGGCGCACGAGCGCAGCCTGAACATCGACTTCCTGATCGGCTACCTGCGCCAGATCCTGCCAAAGCGCCCGGACCTGAAGGTGATCATCACCTCGGCCACCATCGATGCCCAGCGCTTTGCCCAGCATTTCGCCGCGGGCGACAAGCCGGCGCCGGTGATCGAGGTCAGCGGCCGCTTGTACCCGGTGGAAGTGCGCTACCGTCCGATCACCGAGGACGTGCCCGCCGGCGCGCCGCGCAGCCCGCAGGCACGCGAGCGCGACCTGTACGATGGCATTGTCGAGGCCGTCGACGAGCTGTGCCGCGTCGGCCCCGGCGATGTGCTGGTCTTCCTGCCCGGCGAGCGCGAGATCCGCGAAGCCGCCGAGGCGCTGCGCAAGCACCACCCGCCGCATACCGAGATCCTGCCGCTGTTTGCGCGGCTGTCGGTGCAGGAGCAGGAGCGGGTGTTCAAGCCGTCCAACGCACGGCGCATCGTGCTGGCGACCAACGTCGCCGAAACCTCGCTGACGGTGCCGGGCATCCGCTACGTGGTCGATACCGGGCTGGCGCGGGTCAAGCGCTACTCGTACCGCAACAAGGTCGAGCAACTGCAGGTCGAGTCGATCTCGCAGGCCGCTGCCAACCAGCGCGCCGGCCGTTGCGGTCGGGTTGCCAACGGCGTGTGCATCCGGCTGTATGAGGAGTCCGATTTCACCGGCCGTCCGCGCTTTACCGACCCCGAGATCCTGCGCTCGTCGCTGGCCGCGGTGATCCTGCGCATGAAGGCGCTGCGGCTGACCGAGATCGAGTCGTTCCCGTTTATCGAGCCGCCGCTGGGCCGCGCCGTCGCGGACGGCTACCAGCTGCTGCAGGAACTGGGCGCGGTCGACGACGCCAACCAGCTTACCGGCACCGGGCGCCAGCTGGCCAAGCTGCCGCTGGACCCGCGCGTGGCGCGCATGATCCTGGCCGCGCGCGAGCACCAGTGCCTGCGCGAGGTGCTGGTCATCGCCAGCGCGCTGTCGGTGCAGGACCCGCGCGACCGCCCGCAGGAGGCGCAGGAAGCCGCCGATCAGGCGCATCGCAAGTTCATGGACGAGAAGTCCGAGTTCCTGGGCTGGGTCAGGCTGTGGAAGTGGTTCGAGGATGCGGTCGCGCACAAGAAGTCCAACCGCCAGCTGCAGGACCAGTGCCGCGCCCACTTCCTGTCGCACCTGCGGCTGCGCGAGTGGCGCGACGTGCATTCGCAGCTGCTGACCACGGTGACCGAGCAGGGCTGGCGCTTGAATGACAGCGAGCCCACCTATGAGCAGGTGCACAAGGCGCTGCTGACCGGCCTGCTGGGCAATGTCGGCTGCCGCATCGAGGATGGCGACGGCAAGGGCCGCGAATACCTGGGCGCGCGCGGCATCAAGTTCCACCTGTGGCCGGGCTCGCTGATCGCGCGCAAGGTCGGGCGCTGGATTGTCGCGGCCGAGCTGGTCGAGACCAGCCGGCTGTTCGCGCGCACGCTGGCGCGCATCGAGCCGGAATGGCTGGAACAGGTGGGCCGCCACCTGCTCAAGGTCAGCTGGAGCGATCCGCACTGGGAAAAGAAGGCGGGCCAGGTACTGGCGCTGGAGCGCGCCACGCTGTACGGGCTGGTGGTCTACCAGCACCGCCGCGTGCATTACGGCCCGATGAACCCGCAGGAAGCGCGCGAGATCTTTATCCGCCGCGCGCTTGTCGAGGGCGAGTTCGATACGCGCCTGCCGTTCTATGCGCACAACCAGCGCCTGGTGCGCGAGATCGAGAACCTGGAGCACAAGTCGCGCCGCCAGGACGTGCTGGTCGACGACGAACTGATCTACGCCTTCTACGATCGCGCGATTCCCGCCGACATCTGCCAGCAGGCCACCTTCGAGCAGTGGTACCAGGCCGAGAGCGTCAGGGACCGCAAGCTGCTGTACCTGAACCGCGACGAGCTGATGCGGCACGAGGCGGCCGGCATCACCACCGACCTGTTCCCCAAGACCATGAACGTGGCCGGGGTGGGCATGGGGCTGACCTACCACTTCGAGCCAGGCAGCCACCGCGACGGCGTGACCCTGACCGTGCCGCTGTACGCACTCAACCAGGTGCGCCAGGAGCGCGCCGACTGGCTGGTGCCGGGCATGATCAGGGAGAAGGTGCACCTGCTGCTCAAGTCGCTGCCGCAGAAGCTGCGCCGCCACTGTGTACCGCTGCCGGAGTATGCCGCGGGCTTTGTCGCGCGCCAGCCGCTTGGCGAGGGCGAGCTGCTGGATGTGCTGATTGCCGATATCCGCGAGCAGACCGGCACCATGGTCAAGCGGGCCGACTTCAAGCTGGAAACGCTGCCCGCGCACCATACGATGAACTTCAAGGTGGTCGACGAGCACGGCCGCCAGCTTGAGATGGGCCGCAACCTGGCCCAGTTGCGCGCCGAGCTGGGCGGGCAGGCGCAGCAGTCGTTCCAGCGGGTGGCCGCGCAAGCCGCGGCACAGGCGGCAACCCTGGCCCCGGAGCAGGCGGCGCCGCTGGCCGCGGCCGAGCCCGGCAAGTACGAGGGCCTGACCGGGTGGACCTTCGGTGAGCTGCCCGAGCTGCTGGAGATCCGCAAGGGCAGCCAGACCCTGTTCGGCTACCCCGCGCTGGTCGACCGCGGCACGCACTGCGACGTGGAAGTCTTCGACGACCCGCAGGAAGCCGCCCGCGTCCACCACCTGGGGCTGCGCCGGCTGTTTGCGCTGCAGCTGCGCGAGCAGGTCAAGTTCATCGAGAAGAACATCCCGGGCCTGCAGCAGATGGCGATGCAGTACATGACGCTGGGCACGCAGGAGATGCTGCGCGAGCAGATCGTGATGCTGGCGCTGGAGCGTGCCTGCATGCAGGCGCCGCTGCCGCGCAACGAGGCCGAGTTCAATGCGCGCAAGGACGAGGGCCGCACCCGGCTGTCGCTGCTGGCGCAGGAGATCGCGCGGCTGGTGGGGACCATCCTGGCCGAGTACGCCGGGCTGCCGCGCAAGCTGCTGCAGGCCAAGCCGTTCGCCGGGCCCCATGCGGACATGGAAGCGCAGCTCGGGCGGCTGATGGGCAAGCGCTTTGTCGACGAGACCCCGTACACGCAGCTGGTCCATTTCCCGCGCTACCTGAAGGGCATCGCCATGCGGGTGGACAAGCTCAAGGGCGACCCGGCGCGCGACACGCAGCGCACGCAGGAGATGGCGCCGCTGGTGCAGCAGTGGCAGCGGGCCGAAAAGCAGCTGCGCACCCAGGGCCGCGGCGGCGAGGACGCGCGGCTGGAGGAATTCCGCTGGATGCTGGAGGAGCTGCGCATCGCGCTGTTCGCCCAGGAGCTGCGTACACCGGTGCCGATGTCGGTCAAGCGGCTGCAGAAAGTGTGGGAATCGATGCAGCGCTGAGCGCCGGCGCGGGGCGGAATGCCGGGGCGAACCGCAAATGGTCGCTCCGGCGCAACAATCTGCCAAAATCTTGATGGGCATCAGTCGGGCTGTCAGCGGATTCTCATGCTCAACCGTTAGAATCGCCGGTTCAGTCTTCTTCTGGCGGGTTTTATGTTTGCGCTGCAGTTCGCATTGCGTCGTGTTGTAGCTGGTGGTTTCACGGTGGGCGCCCTGGCGCTGGGCCTGCTGGCCGCACCGGCATCGGCGGAAGTGGTGGTGATTCTGAATTCGGGTGATGCAACCGTCACGCTGATCGACAAGGATACCCAGAAGGTGCTGGAGACCTTCCCGATCGGCAAGGAACCGCACCACCTGATCGCCACGCCAGACGACAAGTCGCTGATCATTGCCAACGCGGTCGGCAATGACCTGGTGTTCCTGGACCCGGTCTCGGGCAAGGTCCAGCAGCGCGTGCCCAATGTCGACGACCCGTACCAGATCGGCTTCTCGCCGGATCAGAAGTGGTTTGTCGCCACCGGCAACCGGCTCGACCGTGTCGACCTCTACCGCTGGGACGGCAAGGCGCTGAAGCTGGCCAAGCAGTTCCCGCTGGCCAAGACCCCGAGCCATATCGCCTTTACCGCCGACAGCCGCATCGCCTTCATCACGCTGCAGGACTCCAATGAGGTGGTAGCCATCGACCTGGTCACGCAGAACGTGATGTGGCGCATGGAAACCGGCTCGGCGCCGGCGGGCATCTGGGTCACGCCGGACCAGAAATACCTGCTGGTCGGCATGACCGGGGCCGACTACGTGGCCGTGATCGACTGGCGCACGCGCACGGTGGTCAAGCAGATCCAGACCGGCAAGGGCGCGCACAACTTCCGCGCGGTCGGCGACAAGCGCCATCTGTTCCTCAGCAACCGGGTCACCGGCAGCATCAGCATCATCGACCAGCAGACGCTGACCAAGGTCGGCGATATCACCGGCCTGCCGCCGGGCCCGGACGACATGGAGCTGACCGCCGACGGCAAGACGCTGTGGGTAACCTTCCGCTGGGCGCGCTCGGTCGGCCTGGTCGACGTGGCCAGCCGCAAGCTGGTCAAGACCGTGCGCGTCGGGCGCTCGCCGCACGGCATCTATTTCCGCACGCGCGCGCCGCTGTATTGACCAGGCAGGGCAGGGACCATGGACGACACCAGGGCATCGCGATCCGGACGGCTGGGCAAGCTGCTGGCCGCGCTGGCGCTTGCCTGCGGCCTGCCGTCCGCGCTGCAGGCGGCTGATGCCGCCCAGCCTGCCGCCAAGGCGTGCCCGGCCGGCACGCTCTACCTGACCTTCGACACCGGCAGCATGAGCCAGGCGCAGCTGATCGCCGACACGCTGCGCCGCCACCATATCCGCGCCACCTTCTTCCTGGCCAATGAGCCGACCGTGCGCCAGGACAGCTCGCTGGACCCAGCCTGGGCGCCATACTGGAAGACGCTGGTGGCCGACGGCCACGCCTTCGGCACGCATACCTTCGACCATGTCTACCTGCGCAGCGTGCGCGCCGGCCATGTGACCATGCGGCCGCAGTTCGGCGCGCAGGCGGGCAAGGACATGGCCATGGACGCGGTCGGCTTCTGCCAGGAGCTGCGGCGCAGCGCCGACGCTTTCCATGCCATGACCGGCGCCGCCATGGTGCCGCTGTGGCGCGCCCCGGGCGGGCGCACCGCACCGCAGACGGTGCAATGGGCCGAGCAGTGCGGCTTCCGCCACGTCGGCTGGGCGCCGGCGGGGTTCCTGGGCGATGAGCTGTCGTCCGACCGCTATCCCAACGCGGCGCTGCTGGAGCGCGCGCTGGCCAACCTGCGCGACGGCGATATCACCATGGCGCACCTGGGCATCTGGTCGCGCAAGGATCCGTGGGCGCCTGGCGTGCTGGAGCCGCTGCTCGCCGGTCTTGAGCGCAAGGGATTCTGTTTCGCGACGCTGCGCGAGCACCCGGCCTACCGCGACTGGATCGCCATGCCGCAGGCGGTGGGACAAAAGGAGGGCAGGCGGTAATGTGGGAGACGCTGAACGGCTGGATCGGCCAGGTTGAGGGCACGCTGTTCCAGGACGTGGTGCTGCCCGTGGTCTACGACCTCGGGTTTGGCCGCTATGCCGAGGAAGCCTTCACCGGCACCGAATGGCTGCTGGTGGGCCTGGTGCAGATCGTGGTGATGGCATTGATCCTGGGGCCGCTGGAGAAATGGCGCCCGGTCGAGCCGGTATCCGACCGCGCCGCCATCCGCACCGATATCTTCTACACGGTGATCCACCGGCTCGGGCTGTTCCGGCTGGCCATGTTCTTCCTGCTGGCGCCGCTGACCGACGCCCTGGAAGGCGACCTGCGGCTGATGGGCTGGCACCGCATCAATGTGGAAGACTGGTGGCCGGGCGTGACCTCGGTGCCGCTGGTCAGCTTCTTTGTCTACCTGCTGCTGTTCGACATCCTCGACTACTGGTACCACCGGCTGTCGCATTCGTTCCGCTGGTGGTGGCACCTGCATGCGGTGCACCACAGCC
This sequence comes from Cupriavidus sp. FW305-F7, assembly GCF_058782875.1. NCBI lineage: Bacteria > Pseudomonadati > Pseudomonadota > Betaproteobacteria > Burkholderiales > Burkholderiaceae > Cupriavidus > Cupriavidus sp. FW305-F7. Next base: position 55,985 of record NZ_JBYSYC010000029.1, read on the forward strand.
AGCGCCAGATGACGCTGTGGAGCGACAACCGCAACCACCTGCTGGACGACATGCTGCGCGATCTGGTGTTCGCGCTGGTGGCGCTGGGCGTGGGCGTGGAGCCGTCGCAGTACGTGCTGCTGGTGGCGTTGTCGCAGCTGCTGCAGAGCCTGCAGCATGCCAATGTGCGGCTGAACTTCGGCGCCATCGGCGAGCGGCTGCTGATCTCGCCGCGCTTTCACCGCACCCACCACGCCGTGGGCATCGGCCATGAGGCCGAAGGCGCACCGTCCAGGCTGGGCGGCTGCAACTACGGCGTGATCTTCCCGTGGTGGGACATGCTGTTCGGCACCGCGGTCTTCACCGAGACCTACCATCCGACCGGCATCCGCGACCAGCTGCCGCCGCCGCTGGGCAAGGGCCACGACTACGGTGCGGGCTTCCTGGCGCATCAGTGGTACGGCATCAAGCGGCTGCTGCGGCTGCGCTGAACCAGCGGGTCTGGAGGCAGTCCGCCGCGGCGGCAAGTGGCGTATGCTAGTGTTTCGGGTTGCCGCCGGTCCGGCCCAGTCGGACTTCTGCCGCGCCCGGCGCCTTTCCTCCTGTTTGCCTTCGACTGCATGAACGATATCTTCCGCTCGTTTGGCCGCGCGCTGGTCAGCCAGCTGCATCCCCGCATGCTGATGCTGACCGTGCTGCCTTTCGTCCTGGCCACGCTGCTGTGGGGCGGCCTGCTCTGGTGGGGCTGGGACCCCATCATGGGCGCCACGCGCAGCTTCCTGGAAACCTCCATCCTGACCAGCTGGATCTACAGCGCGCTCGACTGGTTCGGCCTGCAATCGATGCGCGCCATCGTGGCGCCGCTGTTCGTGGCGGCGTTGGCGATCCCGCTGGTGATTGCCTCGATGCTGATGTTTATCGGCGTGTTCTCGGTGCCGGCGGTGGTGCGCCACCTGGAGCGCAGCTACCCGGACCTGGCCAAGGCCCATGGCGGCAGCATCCTGGGCAGCGTGTTCCAGTCGCTGGGCAGCACGCTGGTGTTCCTGGTGCTGGTGCTGGTGACGCTGCCGCTGTGGCTGATCCCGCCGTTCTTTGCGCTGATCCCGCCGGTGCTGTGGGGCTGGCTGACCTACCGCGTGATGACGTATGACGCGCTCGCCGACCACGCCAGCGCCGAAGAGCGCAAGACGCTGGTGCGGCGTCATCGCACGCCGCTGCTGGTGATCGGGGTGGCGGTCGGGCTGCTGGGCTCGGCGCCGACGCTGCTGTGGGTGTCGTCGGCGGCAGTGATCTTCCTGTTCCCGTTCGTGCTGGCCGGCACGCTGTGGCTCTATGTGCTGATCTTTATCTTCTCGGCGCTGTGGTTCGGCCACTTCTGCCTGCGCGCGCTGGCGCAGCTGCGGGCCGAGCGCGCGGCGGTGCCGGCCCAGCCGCCGGCGCCTCAGCCGGGCAAGCCGGCGCCTGACGGCGACGTCATCGACCTGGCGCCGACCGACGTACGCCGCATCGAAAATTCCTGAAGCGAGGGCAATATGGGTTTTGGCCTGATCGTCATTGGCGACGAGATCCTGTCGGGGCGGCGTGAAGACAAGCATCTGCGCCGCACCATCGAACTGCTGGGCGCGCGCGGCCTGGCGCTGGACTGGGCCGAATACGTCGGCGACGACCGCGCCCGCATCACCGCCACGCTGCGGCGCACGCTGGCCGGCCCGGACGTGGTGTTCTGCACCGGCGGCATCGGCGCCACGCCGGACGATCACACCCGCCAGTGCGTGGCCGCGGCGCTGGGCGTGCCGCTGGTGCTGCATCCCGAGGCGCGCGAGCTGATCGCGCTGCGCATTGCCGAGACCGCCGGCGGAGACCCGGTCAAGGCCGACCTGAACCTGCCGGAAAACCAGCACCGCTTCAAGATGGGCGAGTTCCCCGAGGGCGCGCGCATCATCCCCAACAGCTACAACCGCATCCCGGGCTTTTCGGTCGGTCACCACCACTTCATGCCGGGATTTCCGGTGATGGCATGGCCTATGATGGAATGGGTGCTGGACCACGACTATGCGCACCTGTTCCACCAGGTGCAGCAGCAGGAGCGGGCCTTCTACGTGTTCGAAGCGCCGGAGTCCACGCTGACGCCGCTGATGGAGAAGGTCGAAGCGGCGCATCCGGGCATCCGCGTGTTCAGCCTGCCGTCGGTCGGCGACGTGCAGCGCGGCGACCGCTTCGCGCGCCGCCATATCGACCTGGGGGTCAAGGGCCCGGCCGATCTGCTGGCGCCGGCCTATGCGATGCTGCTCGAAGGCGTGCAGGCGATGGGGTTCGAGACCGTGGAGCAGCCGCCGCGCGAAGCGGCGCAGGCTTAAGGCGCCACGGGTCGCAAAAAGAAGAAGGGGCAGCCTTGGCTGCCCCTTCTCTCATTCTGGCCCGACCGCGATCAGGCGCCGTGCCACGGCAGTCCGCGCACGCACCAGCCTTCAACAGTCTTGCGGTGGTGGTGGTCATCGCGGTTGCCCTCGAAGCCTTCCAGCACATCCATGGCGAAGTGGTAGCCGGCTTCAGTGGCCACGCGCGCGGCGTGCTTGGAGCGCGCCGCGCTGCGGCACAGGAACAGCACCGGCACGTCGGCCGGCACGCGTGCCCTCAGCTCTTCGACAAAGCGGGCATTCTGCGCGCCGCCCGGATAGGACATCCATTCGACGTGGGCGAACTGCGCGTCGGGCACGTCTACGCCACCGACCCAATCCAGCTCGGCCTGGGTGCGCACGTCGACCAGCACGGCGGAAGGATCGTTCTGCAGCAGCGCAAAGGCTTCCTGCGGCGACAGCGCGCCGAAATACGGGAGCTGGTTCTGTTGCTGGCGCTGGCGGGCGGCCTGGAGGAGATCGTCTCGGGTGGTCATCTGCGTGACAAATTTGAGGAATGAAATGGAGGCGGCAAGACCGCAACACACTATTCTATAGCGCCGGGCCGGTTCGAAACCTGATTGCCGGCTGTCGGGGCGCCCGATGACTCTTTTTGGTGCGCACGCACTGTTACAGTGCGGCGTCTTGCTGAATGCACCATTATGGTGTTTCATTAGGAGGCGCTACACAAAAGTGCGTGTAACCGGTGCGCCACTCGGCAGCGGAGCAGCTGCTTGCACGACCGGACACTGACGCCGCCGCGGTGCGCGGTTCGCCGACGTTGCACATTTTTCGGGCTGCCGGTGGCAGTGGGGCGTTTGCATGGCACGCTTTCTGCTAACATTCCTCGTCCTTTCGTGGCTGGTCGGGACGGCGCGGCAGAGTATGCATCGGCGCCGGTGACGACAGGCCCAAGAATTGGCTTTCTCAGACTTCCGCCGAATATCCAGGAGATTGGCATGGCCCACAGCGTTGCAGACGTGATGAAGCTTGTGAAGGAAAACGACGTCAAGTTCGTCGATTTCCGTTTCACCGATACCAAAGGCAAGGAGCAACACGTGTCCGTGCCCGTGTCGCACTTCGATGAAGACAAGTTCGAAAGCGGCCACGCCTTCGATGGTTCGTCGATTGCCGGCTGGAAGGGTATCGAAGCTTCGGACATGCTGCTGATGCCCGATTCGAACACGGCCCACATCGACCCGTTCTACGAAGAGCCGACGCTGGTGCTGTCCTGCGACGTGGTCGAGCCGTCGGACGGCAAGGGCTATGACCGCGACCCGCGTTCCATCGCCAAGCGCGCCGAAGCCTACCTGAAGAGCACCGGCCTGGGCGACACCGCCTTCTTTGGCCCGGAACCCGAGTTCTTCATCTTCGACGGCGTGACCTGGAACGTCGACATGCAAGGCTGCTTCGTGAAGATCCACTCCGAAGAAGCCCCGTGGTCGTCGGCCAAGGAATTCGAGCACGGCAACAGCGGCCACCGTCCGGGCAAGAAGGGCGGCTACTTCCCGGTCGCCCCGATCGACACCTTCCAGGACATGCGTTCGGAAATGTGCCTGATCCTGGAATCGCTGGGCATCCCCGTTGAGGTCCACCACCACGAAGTGGCTGGCCAGGGCCAGAACGAAATCGGCACCCGTTTCAGCACGCTGGTGCAGCGCGCCGACTGGACCCAGATGCAGAAGTACGTGATCCAGAACGTCGCCCACACCTACGGCAAGACCGCCACCTTCATGCCGAAGCCGATCGTTGGCGACAACGGTTCGGGCATGCACGTGCACCAGTCCGTGTGGAAGGACGGCCAGAACCTGTTCGCGGGCAACGGCTACGCCGGCCTGTCGGAATTCGCGCTGTACTACATCGGCGGCATCATCAAGCACGCCCGCGCCCTGAACGCCATCACCAACCCGGGCACGAACTCGTACAAGCGCCTGGTGCCGGGCTTCGAGGCTCCGGTGAAGCTGGCCTACTCGGCCCGCAATCGCTCGGCTTCGATCCGCATCCCGTATGTCGCCAACCCGAAGGGCCGCCGCATCGAGACCCGCTTCCCGGATCCGCTGATGAACCCGTACCTGGGCTTCTCGGCGCTGCTGATGGCCGGCCTGGACGGCGTGATGAACAAGATCCACCCGGGCGAAGCTGCCGACAAGAACCTGTACGACCTGCCGCCGGAAGAGGATGCAAAGATCCCGACCGTGTGCTCGAGCCTGGACCAGGCGCTTGAGTACCTGGACAACGACCGCGAGTTCCTGACCCGCGGCGGCGTGTTCTCGAACTCGATGATCGATGCCTACATCGAACTGAAGATGGAAGAAGTCACGCGTTTCCGCATGACGACGCACCCGGTCGAGTTCGAGATGTACTACTCGCTGTAAGCGGCCCTTGCCCGGGAATGACGCAGGTTGTGACCGGGCAACAGTTGCACTAGAAAGGGGCGGCTTCGGCTGCCCCTTTCTGCTTTGCTCGCTAGAATGGGGAATCGTGTTCCACCCCCGTTCAAACCTAACGCCATGTTCATGGACGCCTCTTCACGCACGGCTCGCCGGACCCTGACCTTGCCCCGATCTCTGCACCAATTTCGTATCGGATTCCCTGTTCTGGTGAGTGCCGTGGCGCTGACGCTGGGCACATGGGCCGGGCAGTCTTCCGCGCAGTCCTCGGACGTCTATGTCTGCACCGGGCCCAATGGCGTGCCCGAGTATCGCAATGGCAACGCCGGCAAGGGCTGCAAGAAGCTGAACCTGCCGGAGGTGGTGACGGTCCCGGGCGGGCGCATCGCTGCGCCGGCCAAGGGCGCTGGCAGCGCGGCCGGCGCGGCGGCTGGTGGCACCAGCTTCCCGCGCGTGGACAGCGCCACGCAGAAGAGCCGCGACGGCGAGCGCCGCGCGGTGCTCGCGCAGGAGCTGCAGGCCGAAGAGGCCAAGCTGCAGGGGCTGCGCGCCGAGTACAACAACGGTCAGCCGGAGCGCCAGGGCAATGAGCGCAACTATCAGAAATACCTCGATCGCACGGCGGCGCTGCGCGACGACATCGCCCGCAGCGAGGCCAATGCGGCGTCGCTGCGACGCGAGCTTGGCAATTTGAAGGACTAGTCTTATGCGTCGCCTGATTCGCGGAGTGTCACGCAAGGTCAGCGGTGCCGACGGCGCCCGTGGCGAATCGCCAGCGGCCGACGCGGCACCGGCCGAAGGCAGCGCCCAGGTGCTGACCATGGGCGCCGTGGCGCTCCATGCCGGCCTGGACGTGGTGGCCAACCCGGTGCTGCTGGTGCGGCAGCCGGGGCTGCGCGTGGTCTTTGCGAACCCGGCGGCTGAAGCCACCTTCGGCGTGTCGCGCAAGGGCATGGTGGAGCTGACGCTGCCTGACCTGTTCGGGCGTTCCGATGAGCTGCACAGCATGATCGACACGGTGGTCACGCGGCAGTTCGACGTGCGCCGGCAGGACCTGATCCTGCACCCGCCGCTGCAGGAGCCGGCCCATGTGCACGTGGTGATCGCCGTGCTGGAAGCGGTGGGCGACACCGTGGTGGTGGAGATCCTGCCCAATGAACAGAAGGTGCGCAGCGAACGCGAAGAGCGCATCCTGGACCTGACCTCGGCCAACAAGGAACTGATCCGCAACCTAGCCCACGAGATCAAGAACCCGCTGGGCGGCATCCGCGGCGCGGCGCAGCTGCTGGAGTTCGAGCTGCCGGAGCGCTCGCTGCGCGAATACACGCAGGTCATCATCAAGGAATCGGACCGGCTGCAGACGCTGGTGGACCGGCTGCTGGAGCCGCACCGGCATCCGCATATCGTATCGAGCCTGAATATCCACGAAGTGCTGGAGCGCGTGCGCTCGGTGGTGCTGGCGGAGTTTCCCAACGGGCTGGAGATCGTGCGCGACTACGACGCCAGCCTGCCCGAGCTGCAGGGTGACATGGAGCAACTGATCCAGGCCGTGCTCAACATCGTGCACAACGCCGCGCAGGCGCTGGCCGACCGCATGGCGCGCGGCGATGCGCAGATCGTGCTGCGCACGCGCGTGGCGCGCCAGGTCACGATTGCCAAGCGTCTGTTCAAGCTGGCATTGGACTTGCATGTCATCGACAACGGCCCGGGAATCCCCGAAGACATCCGCGAACGCATCTTCTATCCGCTGGTATCGGGCAGGGATGGCGGCAGCGGACTCGGTCTCACACTCGCTCAAACCTTCGTGCAGCAGCACGAGGGCTTGATCGAATGCGAGAGCAGGCCGGGCTGTACCGACTTCCGCATCCTGCTGCCACTGCACTAGCTTTTGCTGGCGTCCGCGAGCGATGGTGCACCCGCCGTGGCCGGGCATGCGGAAGACCAAATGACACCGAGCAGACAAGCGACGCACATGAAGCCGATCTGGATAGTCGACGACGATCAATCAATCCGCTGGGTCCTGGAAAAGGCCCTTGCCCGTGAAAGCCTGCTCTCGCGCAGCTTCACCAATGTGCGGGATGCGCTGGCCGCGCTGGAAGACGACCAGCCGCAGGTGCTGATATCGGATATCCGCATGCCCGGAGGATCGGGCCTGGACCTGCTGCAGGCCATCAAGGCGCGGCATCCGGGCCTGCCGGTCATCGTGATGACGGCCTACTCGGACCTGGACAGCGCCGTGGCTGCGTTCCAGGGCGGCGCCTTCGAATACCTGGCCAAGCCTTTCGATGTCGACAAGGCGGTCGAGCTGATCCGCCGCGCGCTGGAAGAAAGTCTGCGCGAGGAAGAATTGGACGACCGCCTGGTCGATGCGCCCGAGATCCTCGGCCAGGCGCCGGCGATGCAGGACGTGTTCCGCGCCATCGGCCGGCTCTCGCAGTCCAACGTGACGGTGATGATCACCGGCGAGTCCGGCACCGGCAAGGAACTGGTCGCACGCGCGCTGCACAAGCACAGCCCGCGCGCCAACGGGCCCTTTATCGCGCTCAATACCGCAGCCATCCCCAAGGACCTGCTCGAATCCGAGCTGTTCGGCCATGAGCGCGGCGCGTTCACCGGCGCGCAGACCATGCGGCGCGGCCGCTTCGAGCAGGCCGAGGGCGGCACGCTGTTCCTGGATGAAATCGGCGACATGCCGTTCGACCTGCAGACGCGCCTGCTGCGCGTGCTGTCCGATGGCAATTTCTATCGCGTCGGCGGCCACAACCCCTTGCGCGCCAATGTGCGCGTGATTGCCGCCACGCACCAGAATCTGGAGCTGCGCGTCAAGGAAGGGCTGTTCCGCGAGGACTTGTTCCACCGCCTGAACGTGATCCGGCTGCGCCTGCCGCCGCTGCGCGAACGCCCGGAGGACATCACGCTGCTGGCGCGTCATTTCCTGCAGAAGAGCGCCAAGGAACTGGGCGTCGAGCCCAAGCGCATGTCTGACGAAGCGCTGGTCTATGTCAGCACGCTGCCGTTCCCCGGCAACGTGCGCCAGCTGGAAAACCTGTGCAACTGGCTGACCGTGATGGCGCCGGCGCAGACCATCGAGGTCAAGGACCTGCCGCGCGAGATGCTGGAGGCCGGCACCAGCGAGCCGGTCAATGCGGCGCGGCCTGAGCGCGTTGCCGAAGTGCGCGCGCCCGAGTATGAAAGCGCGCCTGACCTGGCCGACTACGGCGGGTACGCGGCGACGGTGGCAGAGGCCGACACGGCCACCGCGGTCCGGCCCGCGTCCGTGGCGACGGTGGTCCCGGCCCCGGCCTCGGCCGGCTGGGAAGGCCTGCTTGCTGGCGAGGCACGGGCGATGCTCGAAGCCGGCCAGCCGGAGGTCATGGATGTGCTGACGCGCCGCTTCGAGAAGGCGGTGCTGGAGGCCGCGCTGGGTGTCACGCGCGGGCGCCGCGTCGAGGCGGCGACCCGGCTCGGGATCGGGCGCAATACCATCACGCGCAAGCTGCAGGAGCTGGGGTTCGACTGAGCCAGGGCAGGGCAGGCGACAAAAAAACCGGCCGGGACTTTCCCGGCCGGTTTTTTGTTTTGCGTGACGTATTTAGCCGCGCGCTTCGACCAGCCGCTGCGCCATCTCGGCAAAGCCCTCGCCACCGGCCGCTGCGGTGATATAGGCCGGCGGCACCGGCAGCTGCGGCAGGATGTCGCGCACATTGGCCACGCCAACCGACAGCGGAAAGTGGGCGAACATGCTGGCATCGTTGGCCGAGTCGCCGATAAAAAGCCATTCGTCGCGGCGCGCGTCCACGTCTTCGCCCAGCAGTTCGGCCACGCACAGCTTGCTCATCGACAGCTTGTCGTGCAGGCCGAACCAGCCGTTGACATGGATCGAGCTGACGGTGGCGGTCATGCCGGCCTCGCACATGATGGCGGCGATGCGGGCCACGGCGTCTTCAGGCAACGGCGCGACATCCTCGGCATGGTCGATGGCCAGGTCGGCGGCATGCCAGGCCTGGTCCGAGGCCAGCGCGCAGCCCGGCACTTCGCGCACGATGCGCTGGCCCAGCGCGTGGATGCGCTCCAGGTTGCGTGCGCGCGTGGGGGCATCGTCCAGGAAACGGGTCTGCAGGCGGCCCTTGTGCAGGTGCGCGTAGAACGCACCGTTCTCGCCGATGATGGCGTCGACCGGCCAAAGCCGGGTCAGGATCTCGGCCCAGGCGATGCAGCGCCCGGTGACCGGGATCACGTGCAGGCCCGCGCGGTGCAGGCCGTCGAGCGCCAAGTAGGTCGAGGCCGGCAGGCGGCCGTCGGTGGTCAGGGTGCCGTCGATGTCGGTCAGCACGCCGCGCACGTTGCGCAACGCCGTTTTAGAGAGCTTGTTCAGGGATTGCATGGCGGGCCATTGTAACCGTGGATCTGGCGCTAATTGCTCTTATTGCACTGCAAAACTCACAGTACTGGCCATACTGGTGAATCTGCTGATTTGCTTGCGCAGGTGCGACAGGCGTAACATGCCGCTGTCATAAAAGAATCACATGCTGTCGGATTTTCGACCGACCGGAACAGACAGACCAAAGGAGAGCCACCGATGTCCTTTTCCCGTACCGTGCTCAAACTCGCAGCGCTGGCAGCCCTGACCGGGGCCGGCAGCGCCCACGCCGCCGTAGAAATCCAGTGGTGGCACGCCATGCAGGGCGCGCTGAACGACAAGGTGAACGAGATCGCCAACAAGTTCAACGCCAGCCAGTCCGACTACAAGATCGTGCCGGTCAACAAGGGCAACTACGACGAGACCATGGCCGCGGGCATCGCCGCGTTCCGCGCTGGTGGCGCGCCGGCGATCCTGCAAGTGTTCGAGGTCGGCACCGCTACCATGATGAGCGCGAAGGGTGCGATCAAGCCGGTCTCGGCGGTGATGAAGGACGCCGGCGAGAAGTTCGACCAGAAGGCCTATATCCCGGCGGTGGCGGGCTACTACACCTCGTCCAAGGGCGAGATGCTGTCGTTCCCGTTCAACAGCTCGACCACGGTGTTCTACTACAACAAGGACGCCTTCAAGAAGGCCGGCCTGGATCCGGAAAAGCCGCCCAAGACCTGGCCCGAGGTGATGCAGTACTCGGCCAAGCTCAAGGCCTCGGGCAGCAACTGCGCCTATACCACCGACTGGCAGGGCTGGGTCCACCTGGAGAGCTTCTCGGCCTGGCACAACACCCTGTACGCGACCAAGAACAACGGCTTCGGCGGCACCGATACGCGCCTGCTCTTCAACAGCCCGCTGCACGTCAAGCACATCACCAACCTGCAGGACATGGTGAAGAAGGGCTACTTCAGCTACGGCGGGCGCAAGGCCGAGTCGCAGGCCAAGTTCTACAACGGCGAGTGCGCGATGTTCACCGGCTCGTCGGCATCGCTGGCCAATATCCGCAAGAACGCCAAGTTCGCGTTCGCGGTGGCGCAACTGCCGTATTACCCGGAGGTGCAGGGTGCCCCGCAGAACACCATCATCGGCGGCGCTTCGCTGTGGGTGATGGGCGGCAAGAAGCCCGACGAGTACAAGGGCGTGGCCAAGTTCTTCAATTTCCTGTCGCGCCCCGAGATCCAGTCTGACTGGCACCAGGCCACCGGCTACCTGCCGGTGACGATGGCCGCCTACGAGATGACGAAGAAGTCGGGCTACTACGACAAGAACCCGGGTGCCGATGTGTCGGTGCAGCAGATGGTGGTCAAGACCACAGACAAGTCGCGCGGCGTGCGCCTGGGCAATATGGTGCAGATCCGCACCGTGGTGGACGAAGAGCTGGAAGCCGTCTGGGCCGGCAAGAAGGAGCCCAAGGCGGCGCTGGACTCGGCCGTGGCCCGCGGCAATGATCTGCTGGAGCGCTTCCAGAAGACAGCCCGCGAGTAAGCCGGTATTGCCAGCAAGCTGATGTGACAAGCGGGCGGTGGCGAAACCTCCGCCCGCTTGCATTGTGGACGGCCCCGTCGCACCGATCGGGACCGCCCGCAACTCCGTACCTAGTCCGATGCCGCGACCCGCAGCATTCGCCGGAATCCGTTTATGGAAAAACGCGTCGTTTTCCGTTCGCCGTGGCTGCCATATCTGCTGGTCTTGCCGCAGATCGCAATCACGCTGATCTTCTTCTTCCTGCCCGCCGGGCAGGCGTTGTACCAGTCGATGCTGCAGCAGGATGCCTTCGGCATCAACCTGGAGTTCGTCGGCCTGGACAACTTCCGCATGCTGTGGAACGACCCGCTGTACGTGGAGTCGTTCCAGACCACCGCCATCTTTGCCGTGGGCGTGACCGTGGTGGGCCTGACTACCGCGCTCCTGCTGGCCTATTTTGCCGACCGCATCATCCGCGGCGCCGTCGGCTACAAGACGCTGCTGATCTGGCCGTATGCGGTGGCGCCGGCCGTGGCCGGCGTGTTGTGGATGTTCATGTTCAACCCGACGCTGGGCGTGGTCTCCTTTGCGCTGCGCAAGCTCGGCGTGGAATGGAACTTCCTGCTCAACGGCGACCAGGCATTGCTGCTGGTGGTGCTGGCCGCCGCCTGGAAGCAGATCAGCTACAATTTCCTGTTCTTCCTGGCCGGGCTGCAGAGCATCCCGCGCTCGCTGATCGAGGCCGCCGCCATCGACGGCGCCGGCCCGTGGCGCCGATTCTGGTCGATCGTGTTCCCGCTGCTGTCGCCGACCACCTTCTTCCTGATGGTGATCAACGTGGTCTACGCGTTCTTCGATACCTTCGCGATCATCGACGCGGTCACCCACGGCGGCCCGTTCAATTCGACCAACACGCTGGTCTACAAGGTCTTCCATGACGGCTTCCGCGGCATGGACATCGGGGGCTCGGCCGCGCAGTCGGTGGTGCTGATGGTGATCGTGATTGCGCTGACCGTGGTGCAGTTCCGCTACGTGGAACGCAAGGTCCAGTACTGACGGAGACAGCACATGGTAGAACGTCGCCCCTTCCTTGATTTCCTGAGCCACGCCGTGCTGATCCTGGGCATCGTGATCGTGGTGTTCCCGGTGTACCTGACCTTCGTCGCGTCCACGCTGACCGCGGAAGAGGTGCTGGACGCACCGATGACGCTGATCCCCGGCAGCCACCTGATCGAGAACTATCGCACCGTGCTGTTCCAGGGCGTGGGCGAGGCCGCATCGCCGGTCTCGACCATGATGAAGAACAGCCTGATCATGGCGCTGGGCATTGCGCTCGGGAAGATCGCCATCTCGATCATCTCGGCCTTTGCCATCGTCTATTTCAAGTTCCCGCTGCGCAAGACCTTCTTCTGGCTGATCTTCATCACGCTGATGCTGCCGGTGGAGGTGCGGATCCTGCCGACCTACAAGGTGGTGTCGGACCTCGGCATGCTCGACAGCTACTTCGGCCTGACCATCCCGATCATCGCGTCGGCCACCGCCACCTTCCTGTTCCGCCAGTTCTTCCTGACCATTCCGGACGAACTGGCCGAGGCCGCGCGCATCGACGGCGCCGGGCCACTGCGCTTCTTCTGGGACGTGGTGCTGCCGCTGTCGCGCACCAGCATCGCCGCGCTCTTCGTGATCCAGTTCATCTACGGCTGGAACCAGTACCTGTGGCCGCTGCTGATCACCACGCAGAAGTCGATGACGCCGGTGGTGGTGGGCGTGACGCAGATGATCTCGCGCTCGGGCGATGCCGCCACTGACTGGAACCTGGTGATGGCCACGGTGATGCTGGCGATGATCCCGCCCGCAGTGGTGGTGGTGCTGATGCAGAAGTGGTTCGTCAAGGGCCTGGTCGAAACGGAAAAATAAGGCGTGGCGCGCCACGCGCGCACGCAGGACAACAGCAATGGCAAAACTGTCGCTACGCAACGTACAGAAAACCTACGCCGGCAACGTCAAGGTGGTGCACGGCATCGACATGGAGATCGCCGACGGCGAGTTCATCGTTATCGTCGGCCCCTCGGGCTGCGGCAAGTCCACGCTGCTGCGCATGGTGGCGGGGCTGGAAACCATCACCGGCGGCGAGATCCATATCGGCGACAAGGTCGTCAATAGTCTGGAGCCGGCCGAGCGGGACATCGCCATGGTGTTCCAGAACTACGCGCTCTATCCGCATATGAGCGTGTACGACAACATGGCCTACGGCCTGAAGATCCGCGGCATGGCCAAGGCCGAGATCGCGCAGCGGGTGAACCATGCCGCCGGCATCCTGGAGCTGGCGCCGCTGCTGGACCGCAAACCGCGCCAGCTGTCGGGCGGGCAGCGCCAGCGCGTGGCCATGGGCCGCGCCATCGTGCGCGAGCCGGCGGTGTTCCTGTTCGATGAGCCGTTGTCCAACCTGGACGCCAAGCTGCGCGTGCAGATGCGGCTGGAACTGAAGGAGCTGCACCGGCGCCTGGGCACCACCAGCCTGTACGTCACGCACGACCAGGTCGAGGCGATGACGCTGGCCGACCGCATGATGGTGCTCAACGCCGGACGCGTCGAGCAGATCGGCACGCCGCTGGACGTCTATTCGCGTCCGGCCAGCACCTTCGTGGCGGGCTTTATCGGCTCGCCGCCGATGAACCTGATCCCGGTGGCACGCAACGCCGGCGGCGACACCAGCGCGCAGATGCGCGTGGTGGCGAAGGAGGGCGAGGCCGCCAAGGCCACGCTGGGGCACCTGCCGATGGGGCTGCACCTGCCGGAGCAGGCACTGCTGGGACTGCGCCCGGAGCATATCGAGCCGTGCGCCGCGCATGAGGCCATCGCCGAAGTCGATGTGCGCGTGGTCGAGGCGCTCGGCGCGGATTCCTTCGCCTATGGTTCGCTCGGCGGACAGGCGGTGGTGGTGCGGCTGGACAGCCATGCGCACGTGCGCGCCGGCGACCGCCTGCCGGTGACGTCGTCGGCAGAGCACCTGCATTTCTTTGCGCCCGACACGGGCAAGCGCATCGAGGCCTGATCATGGCAGACGAACAGACAACCTGGCCAGGCGCGGTGACCACCGACAACTGGCCGTATCCGCGCCATATCGCGCACCGTGGCGCGGGCAAGCTGGCGCCGGAGAATACGCTGGCGGCCTTTCGCCACGGCGCGTCCTTCGGTTACCGGATGTTCGAATTCGACGTGAAGCTGACGGCTGACGGCAAGCCGGTGCTGATGCATGACGCCACGCTGGACCGCACCACCTCCGGCAGCGGTCGGGTGGACAGCCTGACCCTGGGCGAAGTGGCGCAGCTGGACGCCGGCAGCTGGCACAGCGCCACCTTTGCGGGCGAACCCGTGCCGACACTCAGGGCGATCGCACGCTACACCTGTGCCAACGGGTATTGCATCAATATCGAGATCAAGCCCGTTCCGGGCCGGGAGACGTTGACCGGCGCAGCCGTGGCGCTGGACGCACAGAGCCTGTGGCGCGGCGCGCCAGTGCCCCCGTTGCTGTCGTCCTTCTCCGAAGACTCGCTGGCGGCGGCGCGCCGGGTAGCGCCGGACCTGCCGAGGGCGCTGCTGCTCGACAAGCTGCCGGTGGACTGGCTGGACCGGCTGCGCGAGCTCGATTGCGTGGCGCTGGATGCCAACCACCGTGTGCTCAATGCCAAGGTGATTGCCGACGCGCATGCTGCCGGCTTCAAGGTCCTCAGCTACACGGTCAATGACCCGGAGCGTGCCGAGCAGTTGCTGGCCTGGGGCCTGGACGGGCTGATCACCGACGCCGTCGACCAGATCGCGCCTTGATGCAAATTGTTGTGCGGATGTTGTTAATTTGCTGATTGCGCATCGAATTGTCGCGGGTGGCTGTTTCGTATCGCGAAAAGTCCACATTGATCCAGGGCAATTCATGCTATTCTTACCGCCGTGAAGACTTTAGGTCCTTCCCCGCACAACTTGCCCTTTCGGGCCTTGTGAGAAAGCCATCACATGCGGCACCCGTGCGGTGCCGTTTGCGTAGGCGCCTCAGTTGGGCTCCCAAGAGTTGTTTGCGATCCGCTAACCGGTCAAGCCGTGTCGCGGAAGGTTGAATAACCCGCTGAACTCCGGCATTCCCGGAGAATAGTGAGCGTCCCATGATGCAGCAGTACCAGAGCAACTCGTACCTCTTCGGCGGTAACGCCCCGTATGTCGAAGAACTGTACGAAGCCTACCTCCAGAACCCCGCCTCGGTTCCCGACAATTGGCGCGCGTATTTCGACGCCATGCAGAATGTTCCTGCGGTCGACGGCACTAGCGCCCGGGATATCCCCCACGCCCCCATCGTTGCCTCGTTCGCCGAGCGCGCCAAGCAAGGCCCCATCAAGACCATCGTTGCCTCGGCCGATTCCGACATGGGCCGCAAGCGCGTCGCTGCCACCCAGCTGATCGCCGCCTACCGCAACATCGGTTCGCACTGGGCCGACCTGGATCCGCTCAAGCGCCAGGAGCGTCCGCCCCTGCCGGATCTGGACCCGGCGTTCTACGGTTTCTCCGAAGCCGACCTCGACATCGTCTTCAATGCCAGCAACACCTACTTTGGCAAGGAGTCGATGAGCCTGCGCGAGCTGCTCAACAACCTGCGCGAAACCTACTGCGGCACCATCGGTTTCGAATTCATGTACGTGAGCGACCAGGCGCAGAAGCGCTGGTGGCAGGAGCGCCTGGAAACCACGCGTTCCAAGCCGGTGTTCACGCTGGAAAAGAAGAAGCACATCCTGGACCGCCTGACCGCGGCTGAAGGCCTGGAGCGCTTCCTGCACACCAAGTACGTCGGCCAGAAGCGCTTCTCGCTCGAAGGCGGCGAAAGCTTCATCGCCGCCATGGACGAGCTGATCCAGCACGCCGGCAGCAAGGGCGTGCAGGAAATCGTGATCGGTATGGCCCACCGCGGCCGCCTAAACGTGCTGGTCAACACCCTGGGCAAGATGCCCGCCGACCTGTTCGCCGAATTCGAAGGCAAGCACGTCGACGACCTGCCGGCCGGTGACGTCAAGTACCACAAGGGCTTCTCGAGCGATGTCTCGACCGAAGGCGGCCCGGTCCACCTGTCGCTGGCGTTCAACCCGTCGCACCTCGAAATCGTCAACCCGGTGGTCGAAGGCTCGGCCAAGGCCCGCCAGGAACGCCGCGGCGAAGTCGGCCACAAGGAAGTGCTGCCGGTGCAGGTGCACGGCGACGCGGCCTTTGCCGGCCAGGGCGTGGTGATGGAGACGCTGAACCTCGCGCAGACCCGCGGCTACGGCACGGGCGGCTCGATGCACATCGTCATCAACAACCAGATCGGCTTCACCACCTCCGACCCGCGCGACGCGCGTTCGACGCTGTACTGCACGGACGTGGTCAAGATGATCGAGGCCCCGGTGCTGCACGTGAACGGCGACGATCCCGAAGCCGTGGTGTACGCCATGCAGCTGGCCGTGGACTTCCGCATGGAGTTCAAGAAGGATGTCGTGGTCGACATCATCTGCTTCCGCAAGCTGGGCCACAACGAGCAGGACACCCCGGCGGTCACGCAGCCGCTGATGTACAAGAAGATCGCCCAGCACCCCGGCACGCGCAGGCTGTACGCCGACAAGCTGGCCGCGCAGAACCTGGTCCCGGCCGAGTTCGGCGACGAGAAGGTCAAGGAATACCGCGCCGCGATGGACGCCGGCAAGCACACCGCCGACCCTGTCCTGTCGAACTTCAAGAACAAGTTCGCCGTGGACTGGATGCCGTTCCTGAACCGCAAGTGGACCGACGCCGCCGACACTGCCGTGCCGGTGACCGAACTGAAGCGCCTGGCCGAACGCATCACCACCACGCCTGAGACGCTGAAGCTGCACCCGCTGGTGGAAAAGGTCGTCAAGGACCGCGCCAACATGGGCCGCGGCGACCAGCCGCTGGACTGGGGCATGGGTGAGCACCTGGCCTTCGCCTCGCTGGTGTCGTCGGGCTATCCCGTGCGCATCACCGGTCAGGACGCCGGCCGCGGCACCTTCACCCACCGCCACGCCGTGCTGCACGACCAGGCCCGCGAGCGCTGGGATGCCGGCAGCTATGTGCCGCTGCAGAACGTGTCGGAAAACCAGGCACCGTTCACGGTGATCGACTCGGTGCTGTCCGAAGAAGCCGTGCTCGGCTTCGAATACGGCTACTCGGCCGCCGAACCGAACGCGCTGGTGATCTGGGAAGCCCAGTTCGGCGACTTCGTCAACGGCGCCCAGGTGGTGATCGACCAGTTCATCTCGTCGGGTGAAGTGAAGTGGGGCCGTGCCTCGGGCCTGACCCTGATGCTGCCGCACGGCTACGAAGGCCAGGGCCCGGAACACAGCTCGGCCCGTATCGAGCGCTTCCTGCAGCTTTGCGCGGACCACAACATGCAGGTCTGCCAGCCGACCACGCCGGCCCAGATCTTCCACCTGCTGCGCCGCCAGATGATCCGTCTGTTCCGCAAGCCGCTGGTGATCATGACGCCGAAGTCGCTGCTGCGTAACAAGGACGCCGTGTCGCCGCTGTCGGACCTGGCCAAGGGCCACTTCGAGACGGTCATCCCTGACCACGAAGAGCTCAACGCCAGTAAGGTCAAGCGCATCATCATGTGCTCGGGCAAGGTCTACTACGACCTGGTCAACACGCGCAAGGAACGCGAGGCCAACGATACGGCGGTCATCCGCCTGGAACAGCTGTATCCGTTCCCGCACAAGGCCGTGGCAGCAGAGCTCAAGAAGTATCCGAACGCCACCGAAATCGTGTGGTGCCAGGACGAGCCGCAGAACCAGGGTGCCTGGTTCTTCGTGCAGCACTACATCATGGAAAACATGACGGATGGCCAGAAGCTCGGTTATGCCGGTCGTCCCGCTTCGGCTTCGCCGGCAGTGGGCTACTACGCAAAGCACAACGAGCAACAGAAGGCGCTGCTGGATGCTGCCTTCGCCAAGCTCAAGGGCTTTGTTCTGACCAAGTAATCAAGCGGCAGCCACGGCGGCGCGCGCAGACGGCCGCCGTGGCATAGCCAGCATAAAGACAACACGCATAACACGAGGAATTCACAACCATGGCTATCGTTGACGTCAAGGTTCCGCAGCTCTCCGAATCGGTCGCCGAAGCGACCATGCTCAACTGGAAGAAGAAGCCGGGCGAGGCTGTTGCACAGGACGAAATCCTGATCGAGATCGAAACCGACAAGGTCGTGCTGGAAGTGCCGGCCCCGTCGGCAGGCGTCCTGTCGATTATCGTCAAGAACGACGGCGACACCGTCGTGGCCGATGAGATCATCGCGAAGATCGACACCGAAGCCACCGCTGGCGCCGCCGCACCGGCTGCTGCCGCTCCGGCACCTGCCGCCGCTGCCCCGGCACCGGCCGCTGCTGCCGCCGCTCCGGCAGCCGCAGGTGGTGTGGCGATGCCGTCGGCTGCCAAGCTGATGGCAGAAGCCGGCCTGTCGGCTGGCCAGGTTGCCGGCACCGGCAAGGACGGCCGCATCACCAAGGGTGACGCGCTGGCCGCTGCTGCTGCTCCGGCCGCCCCGGCCGCCAAGGCTGCTCCGGCTCCGGCCGCCGCCAAGCCGGCGCTGCAGCAGGTTTCGGCCCCGGTTGACTTCGCCGCGCTGGGCGACCGCCCGGAAGAGCGTGTGCCGATGAGCCGCCTGCGCGCCCGTATCGCCGAGCGCCTGCTGCAATCGCAATCGACCAACGCCATCCTCACCACCTTCAATGAAGTGAACATGAAGCCGGTGATGGACCTGCGCAACAAGTACAAGGACCGCTTCGAGAAGGAACACGGCGTCAAGCTGGGCTTCATGTCGTTCTTCGTCAAGGCCGCGGTGCACGCGCTGAAAAAGTTCCCGCTGATCAACGCTTCGATCGACGGCAACGACATCGTCTACCACGGCTACTTCGACATCGGCATCGCGGTGGGCTCGCCGCGCGGCCTGGTGGTGCCCATCCTGCGCAATGCCGACCAGATGAGCCTGGCCGACATCGAGAAGAAGATTGCCGAGTTCGGCGTCAAGGCCCGTGACGGCAAGCTGTCGCTGGAAGAACTGACCGGCGGTACGTTCTCGATCTCCAACGGCGGCGTGTTCGGCTCGATGCTGTCGACCCCGATCATCAACCCGCCGCAATCGGCCATCCTGGGCGTGCACGCCACCAAGGACCGCCCGGTGGTGGAAGACGGCCAGATCGTGATCCGCCCGATGAACTACCTGGCGATGTCGTATGACCACCGCATCATCGACGGCCGTGAAGCTGTCCTGGGCCTGGTCGCCATGAAGGACGCGCTGGAAGATCCGGCCCGCCTGCTGCTGGACCTGTAAAAAACGGTCCCCCCGCGCACGTCTGCCGTGCGCGGGGCGCGCTTCCCCCGTGATGAAGGCGCGCCGGCACAAGCTGTCGCCGGCGCCCACAAAGGAATTCCCATGAGCAAACAATTCGACGTGCTGGTGATCGGCGCCGGCCCCGGCGGCTACATTGCCGCCATCCGTGCCGGCCAGCTGGGCCTGAACGTGGCCTGCTGCGAAGGCAATCCGTATGACGATCCCAAGGGCGAAGCCCGCCTGGGCGGCACCTGCCTGAACGTGGGCTGCATCCCCTCCAAGGCGCTGCTGGCTTCCTCGGAAGAGTTCGAGAACGTCCAGCACCACCTGGGCGACCACGGCATCACCGTGGGCGACGTCAAGGTCGACGTGGCCAAGATGCTCAAGCGCAAGGACGACATCGTCGGCAAGATGACCAAGGGCATCGAGTTCCTGTTCCGCAAGAACAAGGTGACGCTGCTCAAGGGCTACGGCAAGTTCGTCGGCAAGACCGCCGAAGGCTTCCAGGTCGACGTTGCCGGTGAAGTCGTGACCGCCAAGCAGGTCATCATCGCCACTGGCTCGAAGGCTCGCCACCTGCCGGGCATCAAGGTCGACAACGACCTGGTCAGCGATAACGAGGGCGCGCTCAAGTTCCCCGCAGTGCCGAAGAAGCTGGGCGTGATCGGCGCCGGCGTGATCGGCCTGGAGCTGGGCTCGGTGTGGCGCCGCCTGGGTTCCGATGTGACCGTGCTGGAAGCGCTGCCCGCATTCCTGGGCGCCGCCGACGAAGGCGTGGCCAAGGAGGCGCAGAAGCAGCTGACCAAGCAGGGCCTGAAGTTCAGCCTCGGCGTGAACGTCAACGAAGTGACGACCAGCAAGAACGGCGTGACCGTCAAGTACACCGACAAAGACGGCAAGGCCCAGACCCTGGAAGTCGATCGCCTGATCGTGTCGGTCGGCCGCGTGCCCAATACCGACAACCTGGGCCTGGACGCCGTCGGCCTGGCCGCGGACCAGCGCGGCTTCATCGAGGTGGACGACCACTGCGCCACCAAGGTGCCGGGCCTGTGGGCCATCGGCGACGTGGTGCGCGGCCCGATGCTGGCGCACAAGGCCGAGGACGAAGGCGTGGCCGTGGCCGAGCGCATCGCCGGCCAGAAGCCGCACATCGACTACAACTGCGTTCCGTGGGTGATCTACACCTTCCCGGAAATCGCATGGGTAGGCAAGACCGAAGCCCAGCTCAAGGCCGAAGGCCGCGAGTACAAGGCCGGCCAGTTCCCGTTCATGGCCAACGGCCGTGCGCTGGGCATGGGCCACGCCGACGGCTTCGTCAAGATGCTGGCCGACGCCAAGACCGATGAGATCCTGGGCGTGCACATCGTCGCCGCCAACGCCTCGGACCTGATCGCCGAAGCCGTGGTGGCGATGGAGTTCAAGGCCGCCAGCGAGGATATCGGCCGCGTCTGCCATCCGCACCCGTCGATGTCGGAAGTCATGCGCGAAGCCGCGCTGGCCGTCGACAAGCGTCAGCTTAATATGTAAGGCGCATGCTTCGCATTGCCTGAGTACCGGCGCGCCGCATCCGCGGCGCGCCGTTTTCACTTGCGGCCCGTGCCGCAGGAACCCGTCAGCATGAACGTCACCGAGTACTACGAGAAGGAACTGAAGGAGCGCGGCTACCAGTCCGACGAAGCGCAATTGCGCGCCGTGGCCCGGCTGCAGCAGTGCTACGACGAATGGGTGGCCTACAAGAGCCGCCGCAACAATGCCCTGAAGAAGCTGCTGGTCCGTCCCGACGTGCCCAAGGGCGTCTACTTGTGGGGTGGGGTGGGGCGCGGCAAGTCCTTCCTGATGGACAGCTTCTATACCTGCGTGCCGGTGGTGCGCAAGACTCGGCTGCATTTCCACGAGTTCATGCGCGAGGTTCATCGCCAGCTCGAAGAGCTGCGCGGCCGTCCCGATCCGCTGGATGAGCTGGCCAAACGCATCGCGCGCCGCTTCCGGCTGATCTGCTTCGATGAGTTCCACGTCAGCGACGTCGCCGACGCGATGATCCTGCATCGCCTGCTGCAGCAGATGTTCGAGAACGGCGTGCAGTTCGTGATGACTTCCAACTACCGCCCGGACCTGCTGTATCCGGATGGCCTGCACCGAGACCGCGTGCTGCCGGCCATCGCGCTGCTGCAGCAGAAGCTCGACGTGCTCAACGTCGACGCTGGCATCGACTATCGCAAGCGCGCGCTGGAGCAGGTGCAGGCGTACCACACGCCGCTCGGCGCCAAGGCGAGTTCCGCGCTGCGCGACGCCTTCACCTCGATCGCTGGCGTGGCCGACGAGTCGCCGCTGCTGCATATCGAGCACCGCGAGCTGCGTGCGCTGCGCAAGGCCAACGGCGTGGTGTGGTTCGACTTTGCCACGCTGTGCGGCGGCCCGCGCTCGCAGAACGACTACCTGGAACTGGCGTCCCAGTTCCATACCGTGATCCTGTCCGACGTGCCGCGCATGACGCCGCGCATGTCGTCCGAGGCACGCCGCTTCACCTGGCTGATCGATGTCTTCTACGACCACAAGGTCAAGCTGCTGATGTCGGCGGAAGTGCCCGCGGACGAACTCTACACCGAAGGCCAGATGGCCAATGAGTTCCATCGGACCGTATCGCGCATCATCGAGATGCAATCGCGCGAATACCTGGAATCCGAGCGCCGCACCATGGATACCACGCTCACCTGAGCGTTGTTTTCCGGCCCGGCGCGACAATAGCCGGGCCGCATTGACCTATATCAAGGTCGATTCGAGGACCCGCATATACCCTCCATTGGGTAGAAAAAGGTCCCCATGTCGTCGCCCCCAGTCACCAGTCCTTCTGCCAGCTTGCTGGCACCGTACCCGCCGGCCGCGCTCCGTGACGCCGCGGGCCCGGGTGCGTCCGGCGCCGGTGCGCGGCTGGCCTGCTTCCATTGCGGCCTGCCTGTCACGGATACCGAGCCGCTTGCCGCCGAGCTGGACGGCAGCCGCCGGGTGTTCTGCTGCGGCGGTTGCCAGGCACTGGCGCAGACCCTCCATGCGGCCGGCTTTGCCCACCTGTATGGGGATGAAGCCCGCTTCGCCCGCCCCATCGACGACGACGCCCGGCGCGAGGCCGAGCCGATCTGGGCCGCCTACGACACTCCTGAGCTGCGCTCCCAGTTTGTCCGCCCGCTTGACGGCGGCCGCGCCGAGATCACGCTGGCGCCCGAGAACATCCGCTGCGCCGCCTGCGCGTGGCTGATCGAACAGCACCTGAGTCGCCAGCCGGGCGTGGAGTCCGCGGTCGCCAATGTCGCCACGCGGCGCGTGGTAGTGCGCTGGCGCGATGGCGCCCAGACGGTGGCGGGGTTGCTGGCCGCGCTGGCCGGCATCGGCTACATGGCCTGGCCGTTTGAGGTCTCGCGCACCGACCAGCAGGACCGCCGCGCGCGCCGCGGGCTGCTGATGCGCATGGCCGTGGCCATGCTGGGCATGATGCAGGTCATGATGTATGCGTGGCCGATCTACACCCATGAGGCCACCATCGACCCTGGCCAGCTTCAACTGATGCGCTGGGCCAGCTTCGCCCTGACGCTGCCGGTTGTGCTCTATGCCGCCTCGCCGATCTTTGCCGGTGCCTGGCGCAGCCTGCGCCAGCGCCATATGGGCATGGACGTGCCGGTGGCGATTGGCATCGGCGCCGGCTTCGCCGCCAGCGCGCTGGCCACGGTGCGCGGCGTGGGCGAGGTGTATTTCGATTCGGTGACGATGTTCGTCGCCTTCCTGCTGCTGGCCCGCTACCTGGAACTGCGCGTGCGCCAGGCCTCGCGCAGCGGCGCCGAGATGCTGGCGCGCCAGTTGCCGGCCACCTGCGAGCGGCTGGCCGCCACCGGTGCCGCCGGCGAGCGTGTCCCGGTCGCGCGCCTGCGCGCGGGCGATCTCATCCGCGTCAAGGCCGGCGAGATCGTTCCTGCCGATGGCGCGGTGGAGGCGGGCGCGAGCGAACTCGATGAATCCATGCTGACCGGCGAGAGCCGCCCGGTGCGCCGCGCCGCAGGCGAGACCGTGCTGGCCGGCAGCTTCAATACGGCAAGCCCGCTCGAACTGCGGATCACGCGCGTCGGCGCCGGCACCCGCCTGGCCGAGATCGTCGCCGTGCTGGACCGCGCGCTGGCTGAAAAGCCGCGCCTGGCCACGCTGGCCGACCGCGTCGCAGGCTGGTTCGTGGCGACGCTGCTGGTGCTGGCGGCGCTGACCGGGCTGGTGTGGGGCGTCTGGATTGATCCGTCGCGCGCCTTGCTGGTGACGATTGCAGTGTTGGTGGTCAGTTGCCCGTGCGCCTTGTCGCTGGCCACGCCGGCCGCACTGGCCGCGGCCGGTGCGGCGCTGTCGCGCCGCGGCGTGCTGCTGACACGCGGCCACGCGCTGGAGACGCTGGCGCGTGTCACCGACGTGGTACTCGACAAGACCGGCACGCTGACCGAAGGCCGCTTTGCCGTGGCCGCGGTCGAGCCGCTGGCTGACGCCGACCGGGTCCGATGCCTGGCACTGGCCGCCGCGATGGAGCGCGGTGGTGAACATCCGATCGCGCGCGCACTGGTGGCCGCGGCACAGGGCAGCGCCGGCATGCCGCTCCAGGTGTCCGACATGCGCAACATCCCGGGCCAGGGCCTCGAGGCGATCGTCGATGGCCGACGCCTGCGGCTTGGCCGCGCCGACTTTGTCGCGGCGCTGGGGCCCGACAGCGGCCAGGCGCCGGACACCGGGCGCAGCGACGCAGATCATCCTGGCGCCACCGTGGTGTGGCTGGGCGCGCCAGCGGGCCCGCTGGCGCGCTTCGTCCTGGCCGATGTCGAGCGGGCGCAGACGCCGCAGCTGCTCGCGCGGCTGCACGAACTGGGCGTGCGCTGCCACCTGGTATCGGGCGATCACGCCGATGCGGTCCACTGGTGGGCATCGCACTTCGGCATAGCTTGCGTGGCCGGCGCGGTCACCCCGGAAGGCAAGCGCGACTATGTAGCGCGGCTGCAGCAGGGCGGGGCGGTGGTGCTGGCCGTGGGCGATGGCATCAACGATGCGCCGGTGCTGGCGCAGGCCCAGGTGTCGATCGCCATCGGCAGCGGCGCGCCCCTGGCCCAGGCCGGCGCGGACGCGGTGCTGACGCACGGCGGCGTGGCCGAGATTGCCACCGCGTTGGCGGTGTCGCGCCAGACGCGCCGGGTGGTGCGCCAGAACCTGGGCTGGGCCTTCTTCTACAACGTGGTGGCCATCCCGCTCGCAGCGACGGGGCTGGTCACGGCCTGGATGGCCGGCGTCGGCATGTCGTTGTCGTCGTTGCTGGTGGTGGCCAATGCCTGGCGCCTGCTGAGCGCCGGCAAGCCGCGGCACAAGGGAGTCTGACTGATGGAAACGCTTTACCTGCTGGTGCCGATGAGCCTGGTGCTTGTCGTGGTCATCGCGGGCGCGCTGTGGTGGGCCCTACATGCCGGGCAGTACGACGACCTGGACCGGCCCGCCGAATCGATCCTGCTGGACAACGACAAGCCCTGAACCCGCCGGGCGACGCGCCCTCCGACCGGGGCCCCGCACGCAGGTTCCATGCATGCCCTGAGCGACTTGATAAAGATCAACGCACACGCAGCATGGTTTTTCTAAAGTCACACTGTCAGTAGGTTTTTTCTCTTCTCTAAGCTTTGGGGGTCTGAATGGATGTCACTGCCGCGTCTTCACGCGTCGACACCTTCAATTACGGCGTCGTAAGACAGTTCGCTGTCATGACGGTAGTCTGGGGGATCGTCGGCATGGCCGTCGGCGTGCTGCTGGCAGCACAGCTGATCTGGCCCGAACTCAACTTCAACACACCCTGGCTGTCGTTTGGCCGGCTGCGGCCGCTGCATACCAATGCGGTGATCTTCGCCTTCGGCGGCAGCGCGCTGTTCGCGACCTCGTACTACGTGGTCCAGCGCACCTGCCAGGCGCGCCTGTTCTGCGGCCCGCTGGCCGCGTTCACGTTCTGGGGCTGGCAACTGGTCATCGTCGCCGCCGCCATCACGCTGCCGCTGGGGATCACCAGCTCCAAGGAATACGCCGAACTGGAATGGCCGATCGACCTGCTGATCACCGCGGTCTGGGTGGCCTACGCGATCGTGTTCTTCGGCACCATCGTCAAGCGCAAGACCCGGCATATCTACGTCGCCAACTGGTTCTTCGGCGCCTACATCCTGACCATCGCGCTGCTGCATATCGTCAACAACATCGAGATGCCGGTGTCGCTGTGGAAGTCCTACTCGGCCTATGCCGGCGTGCAGGACGCGATGATCCAGTGGTGGTACGGCCATAACGCCGTGGGCTTCTTCCTGACCACCAGCTTCCTGGGGATGATGTACTACTTCATTCCCAAGCAGGCCGAGCGCCCGATCTACTCCTACCGCCTGTCCATCGTTCACTTCTGGGCGCTGAACTTCACCTACATGTGGGCCGGCCCGCACCACCTTCAGTACACCGCGCTGCCGGACTGGGCGCAGTCGCTGGGCATGGTGTTCTCGCTGATCCTGCTGGCGCCGTCGTGGGGCGGCATGATCAACGGCATCATGACCCTGTCGGGGGCCTGGCACAAGCTGCGCACCGACCCCATCCTGAAGTTCCTGGTGGTGGCGCTGTCGTTCTACGGCATGGCCACGTTCGAAGGCTCGATGATGTCGATCAAGACCGTCAACGCGCTCTCGCACTACACGGACTGGACCATCGGGCACGTGCACTCGGGCGCGCTGGGCTGGGTCGCGATGATCTCGATCGGCTCGCTCTACTACCTGATCCCGCGCCTGTTCGGCGAGAAGCAGATGTACAGCGTCCGGCTGATCGAGTGGCACTTCTGGATCGCGACCATCGGCGTGGTGCTGTATATCGCCTCGATGTGGATCGCCGGGGTGATGGAAGGCCTGATGTGGCGTGCCACGCAGCCTGACGGCACGCTGACCTATGCCTTCGTCGAAGCGGTCAAGGCCAAGTACCCGTTCTACCTGATTCGCTTGCTGGGTGGCCTGTGCTTCCTGTCCGGCATGCTGCTGATGGCCTACAACGTGCTCAAGACCATCGTCGGCAAGCCCGCCGTGGATGCGCCGATCCCGGCCAGCATCCCTGCCTCTGCCCACTGATCAATCCAGGATAGAAAGATGTCCGACAAACAACGCTTCTTTTCCCACGAAACGCTGGAGAAGAACATCGGCTGGCTGATCATCTGCACGATCCTCGTGGTCAGCATTGCGGGTCTGGTCCAGATCGTGCCGCTGTTCTTCCAGCACTCCACCACCGAGCCGGATCCGGGCATCACCCCGTATTCGCCGCTGCGGCTGATGGGCCGCGATATCTATATCCGTGAAGGCTGCGTCGGCTGCCACTCGCAGCAGGTCCGCACGCTGCAGGCCGAGACCGAGCGCTACGGCCACTTCTCCACGGCGGGCGAGTCGGTCTACGACCACCCGTTCCTGTGGGGCTCCAAACGCACCGGTCCTGACCTGGCGCGCGTGGGCGGGCGCTACTCGGATGACTGGCAGCGTATCCACCTGCGCAATCCGCGCGATGTGGTGCCGGAATCGGTGATGCCATCGTACCCGTGGCTGGAAAAGGCCGAGCTGCCCACCAACGATATCCAGGCCCGCATGCACGCGCTGGTGCGCCTGGGCGTGCCGTACACGGATGCCGAGATCGCCAAGGCACCGGACGAGCTCAAGGGCAAGACCGAAGAAGATGCGCTGGTTGCCTACCTGCAAGGCCTGGGCACCAACCGCCGCAACGTCCGCGTGGATTCCGCCGCGGCCGCGGCACCCAAGGAGTAAGCCATGGCCATGATCACTGCCTTTGCGACCGTCGTGTCGATGGTCGTCTTCCTGGGGATCTGCTGGTGGGCCTGGTCCGCCGGCCGGCAGGCCGCCAACCGGGAATCCGCCATGCTGCCGTTCGCGCTGCCTGACGAAACTACGACAACATCGAGCCGGAACACCTAGCCATGAGCGATTTCATTTCCGAATTCTGGAGTTATTACATTGCCGCCATCGCGCTCGTCGGCATCGTCTGGTGCGTGTGGCTGCTGTTCTCGCAACGCAAGGTCACCAAGACCGCCGGCGGCACTGAAGACACCGGCCATGTCTGGGACGGTGACCTGCGCGAGCTGAACAACCCGCTGCCGCGCTGGTGGATGTGGATGTTCCTGCTGGCCTGCATCTTCAGCCTGGCCTACCTGGTGCTGTACCCGGGGCTGGGTTCGTATGCCGGCGTGCTGAAGTTCTCCACGCAGGGCGAACTTGCCGCGCACCGCGCGGCGCAGGAGAAGATGCAGAACGAGATCTACGCCAAGTACCTGAAGATGGACGTCAAGCAGGTGGCGGCGGATCCGCAGGCGCGCGAGATCGGCCAGCGCCTGTTCCTGAACTACTGCGCACAGTGCCATGGTTCGGACGCGCGCGGCAGCCGCGGCTTCCCGAACCTGACGGACAACGACTGGCTCTATGGCGGCGAACCCGACACCATCCAGCAGACCATCACCAAGGGCCGCAATGGCGTGATGCCGCCGTTTGCCGCGACCATCGACGCCAAGCAGGCGGGCGACGTGGCGCAATACGTGCGCTCGCTGTCGGGGCTGTCGTCGGACCCGATCCGTGCGTCGCGTGGCGAGGGCACCTTCAAGACGACCTGCGTGGCATGCCACGGCGCCGGCGGCAAGGGCAACCAGGCGCTCGGTGCGCCCAACCTGTCGGACAACGTCTGGCTGTATGGCAGCTCGGAAGGCAGCATCGTCGACGCCATCCTGAAGGGCCACAACAACAAAATGCCCGCGCATGAGGAGATCCTGACGCCTGAACGCATCCGGATGCTGACGGCCTATATCTGGGGTTTGTCCAACATCGGGAGTGGAGCCGGGCAATGACCGACGACTCATGTGAGCGGGCGCTGGTGGCTCGCGGGAGAGCATGCCCATGAATGCACCCGGGACCGAAGAAATGGCCCGGGCGGCCGACCTGCAACGGTCGGCCGCTGCGCCGGGCGAGACCTCTGACGAAACGCTCTACGAGGTCCGCCGCAAAATCTACCCGCGCTCGGTGACGGGCGCCTTCTCCAGCTGGCGGGTCTGGCTGGTGATCCTGACCCAGCTGATCTACTACGGCACGCCCTGGCTCCAATGGAACGGCCGCCAGGCCGTGCTGTTCGACCTTGGCGCGCGCAAGTTCTACATCTTCGGGCTGGTGCTGTGGCCACAGGATGTGATCTACCTGGCGGTGCTGCTGGTGATCTCGGCGCTGGCGCTGTTCCTGTTCACGGCGATCGCGGGGCGGCTGTTCTGCGGCTATGCCTGTCCGCAGACGGTCTATACCGAGATCTTCATGTGGATCGAGCGGCGGGTCGAAGGCGACCGCATCGCCCGCATCCGGCTCGATGGCGATCCGTGGAGCCTGCGCAAGTTCCGTCTCAAGGCGACCAAGCACTTCCTGTGGGTGCTGATTGCGCTCTGGACCGGCTTTACCTTCATCGGCTATTTCGCGCCGATCCGCGGTCTGGGCGGCGAGGTGCTCAGCCTGTCGCTGGGGCCGTGGCAGTCGTTCTGGATGCTGTTTTACGCGTTCGCCACCTGGGGCAATGCGGGCTTCATGCGCGAGCAGGTGTGCAAGTACATGTGCCCGTATGCGCGCTTCCAGAGCGTGATGGTGGATCGCGATACCTATGTCGTGACCTACGACGTCGGCCGCGGCGAGCCGCGCGGCAGCCGGTCGCGCAAGACCGATCACTACAAGGCGGGGCTTGGCGACTGCGTCAACTGCAGCATCTGCGTACAGGTGTGCCCGACAGGCATCGATATCCGCGACGGCCTGCAGTACGAGTGCATCGGCTGCGGCGCCTGCATCGACGCCTGCAACCAGGTCATGGACAAGATGGACTATCCGCGCGGCCTGATCCGGTATACCTCGGAAAACGCGATGCGCAAGGCCTTGTCCGCAGCGGCATCGCGCAAGCGCCTGCTGCGTCCGCGCGTCATCATCTATTCCGTGATCTGGGTGGTGCTGCTGGGCGGCTTCATGGCGTCGATCGCGCTGCGCACGCCGCTGAAGGTCGACATCATCCGCGACCGTGGTGCGCTCGGCCGTGAAGTGGAAGGCCGCTGGATCGAGAACGTCTATCGCCTGCAGCTGATCAACACCACCGAAGCGCCGATGAAGATCAGCGTGCGCGCCGACAGCGACGAGCTGAAGAACCTGAAGGTGGAGTACGACAAGCAGGCCGAATCGTTGGCGCCGACGTCCAACCGGTTGCTGCCGATCCGGATCCGCGTGCCGATCGAGGCCGCGGCGCGGGGCACGCACAAGATCAACGTGACAGTGACGAGCGAAGGCACGGAGCGGGGGCAGGCCGAAATCCGGCAATCCACCAGTTTCATCGTGCCGCGCGATTTGTGAAGCTAGGCAGACGCGGACTTAGTCGTCAAGATGAAGGGGGCAAGATGAGTCAGCAAGGCAATCCGTGGTGGAAGGAGCCGTGGCCGTGGCTATTGATGAGCGGCCCGCTGGTGGCGATGGTGGCGTGCGGCGTGACGATCTGGCTGGCGTCCACGCATCCGGACATGCCGGTGCAGGGTGCAACGCGCCATGGCCTGGTGGTGGAGAAGGCCGATGCCGCGCCGCCCAAGGCTGCCGCAGCGAGGCAGCCATGAGGTTGCGCTGGCTGATGTGGGTACTCTGGCCGGCGTTCCTGATGGCTGGCTTTGCGACCGCGACGGTGTTTTCGGTGGTGGATCCCGGTGACCTGAACTTCTTCGGCCAGCCGATCGAAGCGTCCCGCGAATCGGTCTACACCATCGGCTTCCTGATGGCCTGGGTGTTCTGCGCGTTGTCCAGCGGACTGACGCTCTACACCATGCCGACGCGGCTCAGCGATACCGACGAACTGGAATGAGCGGACTGGCGTGAGGTCTGCGCTGCCATGGCCGGATGCGGCACTGGCAGCGCTTGGCCGCTTAGCAGGAGCGGCTGTAGAGTTGCTTGATGCCGTCGATGTCCACCAGCTTGACGTGGCGCTGGCGAATCTGGATCAGGCCGGCTTCGGCAAAGCGAGAGAACAGGCGGCTGACGGTTTCGAGCTTCAGGCCCAGGTAGCTGCCGATTTCTTCGCGGCTCATGCGCATCACGAACTCGGACGCCGAATAGCCGCGCGCCGACAGGCGCTCAGAGAGGTTGATCAGGAAGGCGGCAAGGCGTTCCTCGGCGCGCATCGAGCCCAGCGTGACCAGCATCAGCTGGTCGTGCGTGATTTCCTTGCCCATCAGGCGCAGGAACTGCTGCTGCAGCGATGGCAGGTCGACCGAGAGGGACTGCAGTTCGCTCATGCGGACCACGCAGACTTCGGTATCTTCCAGGGCGGCGGCATCGGAGGCATGCTGCATCTCGCCCAGCCCGTCGAGACCGACGATTTCGCCGGGCAGGTGGAAGCCGGTAATCTGCGAGCGGCCGTCTTCAGTGGTGACGTGGGTCTTGAGCGTGCCAAAGCGCACGGCGTAGACCGCGGTGAGCGGATCGCCCATGCGATACAAGGTTTCACCCTTGTGCACGCGGATGCGTTCCTGTACCAGCGTGTCCATCTTGGCGAGGTCTTGCTGCGACATGCCGACCGGAAGGCACAGCTGCCCCATTGCACAGGTGGAGCAGCGGGGCGACATCTCGGTAATGGGAATGGAGGTGAGCAATTGGAACCTGCTAGAAATGGCAGCGAGGGCGCGATTAGGACATTTTACCGTGCGATGTGATGCGGTAGGGAGTAAGAATTGACATTTGGCGTGCTGATCAGCGTTTTTCTGCTGGCTTTGCTGGGCGGAGTCCACTGCGCTGCCATGTGCGGCGGCGTGGCGCTGGCCGTGGAACAACGCCGCGGCGCGACGGTGACGATCAGTCTGGTGCCCAGCCGCGCCGCCTGGCTGGCCGAGTTGCTGACTATGCACTTGGGCCGGATCTCGACCTATATGCTTCTTGGTGCCGCGCTAGGCGCGCTCGGTGCCTCGGCATGGAAGCAGGATTACCTGCCGGTGCAGCGCTGGCTGTTCGGCGCGGGCAGCGTCATGCTGCTGTGGTCGGGCTGGCGGTTGCTGCGCGGCAACACTTTTACCGTCGACTGGCTGGAGCGGCTGGCGGCGCGCGCCGGCGCAACGGTGGCGCGGCGGCTGGGTGGCCTGGCAGGCGCCATGCCGGCGTTTGTGCGGGCGCGAAGCGGACTGGCGCGGCGTTATGGCGTGGGCCTGGCGTGGGGGCTGGTGCCGTGCGGCATGGTCTATGGGGCGCTTACGCTGGCGCTGCTGGCGGGCAACGCGGCGTCCGGCGCACTCGTGATGGGCGTGTTCGGGCTCGGCACATTGCCTAATCTGCTGGTGCTGTCCGGCCTCGCGGGCTACTTGCGTACGCTGTCGCGACGTCCCGGCGTGCGCCTGGGGGCCGGCCTGGCGGTGATGGCGTTCGGCGCCCTTGGCATTGCGCGAGCGGTGCTGCTGCCACATTCGCTGGCCGAGCATGGATTCTGCCTGGTGTTCTGAGGCGCCGGCGCCGCCCGGGCAACGGATGATGGTTGCAGGCGGGGGCGGGAATGCCATACAATCGCCAACATTGCGGTATCGCGCGGCATAGAATGAGCCGCGGTAAGCAGCGGGCGAGCAGCGCCAGGCGGCCTTCCTACCAGAAGGCGCGTTCAGGGCAGGGGAAGCGGAAGGTTTTCGATGCCCGTCCCGTCCCCGCAGTCCATCCGGTTCAAAAGATCTGGTTCAAAAGTCCGGCTGGCACTGCGGTGTTGGCGATGCCGGCCTTGCTCCCGATACCCGTTTTTCTTGCGTCCGAGGCCTTCAGTTCGCTGACAGCGACGTCCGATATGTGCGGGCGCGCTACGCAAGAGGTTTGCTGGCCGATCCATAACGGCACGCGAACGATCTCCTGCCGGAACGACCCGGCAACTCGATGCAAAGATAGGGAAGTGCACGGCTTGGATGCAGCAGGTATCCGGCTAGCTGCGCAATGAGATGGCGGTGGCTTTCGTACCGCTGTATCCAAAATCTCCGATGCCCCGGATCCGTCCGGGAGCAGGTGCAAAGACAGGCTGCACACCATCAACATGAATACCCAAGAGGCGAAGATCGTCCTCGAGACGGCGCTGATCTGCGCGCAGGAACCGTTGCGCGTCAATGACCTGCGGCGGCTGTTTGACGACGACGTCGGCGCAGACACCATCCGCGTGCTGCTTGAGGAACTGCGCCAGGACTGGCGGCCGCGCGGCGTGGAACTGGTGGCCCTGGCCAGCGGCTGGCGCTTCCAGAGCCGGCCGGAAATGCGTGAATACCTCGATCGGCTGAATCCCGAAAAGCCGCCAAAATATTCGCGCGCCGTGATGGAAACACTGGCGATCATTGCCTACCGGCAGCCGGTGACCCGCGGCGATATCGAGGAAATCCGCGGCGTAACGGTCAGCACGGAAGTGGTCAAGAAGCTTGAGGACCGCAGCTGGATCGAGGTGATCGGACACCGCGACGTGCCGGGCAGGCCGGCGCTGTATGCGACGACCAAGGCATTCCTGGACGATCTTGGGCTGCGTACGCTGGATGAGCTGCCGCCGCTGGAAGACGCCCAGGCGCAGGCGCAGGCAACCCTGCTGGAACAACAGGCCATCAATTTTGAAGATCTGGCTGCAAACAAGGCAGCCAGTGCCGACGAGGAAGCATTTGCCGACCCCGCCGCGCAGGCAGCGGATGTGGCCGAAGCATCCGTCGCGAACGAAGCCGAGACGACCGACCCGGTCGACCAAGGCGCCAATGGCTTTGACGTGCAACCGCTGCAAGCTGCAGCCGACGATGCCGCCGAGGCCGCTTCCACCGAACCAGCCGCACCCAATCCGGACGGGGCGCGGGGCGATTTGCCGGACAACGGCACCCCGCCGCACCCGAGCGAGCACGACGAGCGCGTGCCGAACTGAACAACATGCAACATCCGATAGTGAATATCTTGTCTGATTCCGTTGAGCAAGACACCCGCAATGCGGGCGCACCCGCCGACACCGGCGCCGCAGAACCCGGATCGGGCAGCGAAGCCGCGCCCCGCCGCAAGGGGCTGCGCCGCGGGCTGAGGAACCTGGTCGCATCGCGCCGCCAGGCAACGCAGGACCGCGGCGAGGGCGCCGAAGGCGCCAGCGCCGGCGGCCAGGCCGATGCCGGTGAAGCGGGCGCCGCCCAGGCGGCGGGCGGCGCGCGCGGTGGCCAGCGCGGCCGCGGCAAGCGCAAGACGGGGCAGGGCGAGGGCGGCCAGGGCAGCCAGGGCGGCCAGGGCA
Source organism: Cupriavidus sp. FW305-F7 (assembly GCF_058782875.1). Taxonomy (NCBI): domain Bacteria; kingdom Pseudomonadati; phylum Pseudomonadota; class Betaproteobacteria; order Burkholderiales; family Burkholderiaceae; genus Cupriavidus; species Cupriavidus sp. FW305-F7. The sequence continues at coordinate 89,315 of NZ_JBYSYC010000029.1, forward strand.
CCAGCAAGGCAGACAAGGTGGACCGCGCGGCCAGGGCCGAAGGCACCGACAAGCCCGAGCAGCCCGGCCGCAAGCGCAAGCCGGTCCAGCGCTCAGGCAAGGCGGCGGCGCCGGGCGAGGCGCAGGGCGCCGGCGCGCGGCAGCAGGGCCGCCGCAAGGATGGCGGCAAGCCGCAGGCGCCCCGCAAGGGCCAGGGCGGCGGGGACAAGACCGCGGCGAGCAGCGAAGACCTGTTCCGCTTCGTGATCTCCGAGCAGTACGACACTGAAGACACCGTCATCCCGCGCACCAAGGCCAAGCCGGTGCGCGAGCTGTCGGCTGACGACGACGCGCCCAAGCTGCACAAGGTGCTGGCCGAGGGCGGGCTGGGCTCGCGCCGCGAGATGGAAGAACTGATCCTGCAGGGCCGCGTTTCGGTCAACGGCCTGCCGGCCCATATCGGCCAGCGCATCCTGCCGGCGGACCAGGTCCGCGTGAACGGCAAGCTGATCCACCGCAAGGTGTCGACCAAGCCGCCGCGCGTGCTGCTGTACCACAAGCCCGCCGGCGAGATCGTCAGCCAGTCCGATCCGGAAGGCCGTCCGACCGTGTTCGACAGCCTGCCGCGCATCAAGAGCGGCAAGTGGGTCGCGGTGGGCCGCCTGGACTTCAATACCGAAGGTCTGCTGATCTTCACCACGTCGGGTGACATTGCCAACCGCTTCATGCACCCGCGCTACGGCGTGGAGCGCGAGTACGCGGTGCGCACGCTGGGCGAGCTGGCCGAGGCCGACCGTCAGCGCCTGCTGCACGGCATCAAGCTCGATGACGGCGAAGCCAACTTCCTGCGCATTGCCGACGGCGGTGGCGAAGGTGTCAACCAGTGGTACCACGTGGCCCTGACCGAGGGCCGCAACCGTGAAGTGCGCCGCATGTTCGAGGCGGTCGGGCTGACCGTGTCGCGCCTGATCCGCACCCGCTACGGCCAGTTCCTGCTGCCGCGCGGCCTCAAGCGCGGCCGCTGGCAGGAAGTCGAGCCCAATGACGTCAAGGCGCTGATGGCCGGTGTCGGCCTGAAGGTGCCCGGCAAGGGCGAGCAGGCCCCCAAGGGCGCTACCAAGGTGGGCGGGCGCAAGCAGCGCACCGAAGCCGCGATTGCCGGCATGCCGATGCCCACGGGTATGGATGGCCTGCCGCGCTTCGACCAGGGCGGTGCCCGGGGCGGTGGCGGCGGCCGCAGCAGCCAGCCGGATCCGATGAAGACCTCGATGGGCTATATCAGCCACGGGCCCACGTTGCTGACCTCGCACGCGGCCAACCTGGGTGGCGGGCGCGGCACTGGCGCACGCCAGGGGCGCGGTGGCGCCGGCATGGGCGGCATGGGTGGCATGCGCGGTCAGGGTGGCCAGGGCGGTCTGGGCGGCCAGGGTCAGGGCAAGCCGCGTCGTGGCGGTGGCGAAGCCAACGGCAATGTGATGCCGAAGGCGTCGAAACCGGGCGGTAACCGTTCCCCGCGCGGAGGCAGTGGCGGTGGCGGCGGCAACCGTGGTGGCAACCGCGGCGGCAACCGATAAGCGCTGATTGCGGCGCATGGCGGGCTGAATGCCCGCCGGCGCCGGGTTCAGTGCGCGGAAATGTCTGGCTTTTGCCTTTTCGACATAATCCGCGTATAATTCAAGTCTATTCAAAAAGCCATCCTCGTCGAGGATGGGCGAATGATGGGCATTGCGCCCATTTTTTTTTGGTTCGCCCGTTTTTCGGTTCTCTCCGCTGGAGCGGGGGGATGGCGGACAGGCAGGGCTGCAGCAGGGTCGTCCCGGACGGCACCGGCGGGTTTGCCTGCCACGGTGTTGATGGCCATTACTCGGGATAACAGTGCATCTGGCAGATTTGATCGAAACCACCCTAAGCGGCATGGGATATGAGCTGGTCGAGCTCGAGCGTGCCCCGGCCGGATTGCTGCGTGTCTATATCGATCAGCCTGAAACCGGCATTGCCATCGAGGATTGTGAAAAGGTGAGCCGCCAGCTCACCCACGTGTTCACAGTCGAGAACGTCGACTATGAACGCCTCGAGGTTTCGTCGCCCGGACTGGACCGGCCGCTGAAGAAGCTGGCCGACTACGTTCGCTTTGCCGGCGAGGAGGTGCGCGTGACGCTGCGCCTGCCCGTCAACGGACAGAAGAACTTCACAGGCATCCTGCGCGAGCCCACCGGCGCGGCGGGCGAGGAGAAGATTGGCCTGGAGTTCGAGGGCAAAGATGGCCCGGCGCTGCTGGAATTTGCCGTATCCGATGTCGACAAGGCACGCCTGGTGCCGGTGATCGACTTCAAAGGAAATCAAAGAAAAGGGAACAAGCAATGAGCCGCGAAGTTCTGTTGCTCGTCGATGCGCTTGCGCGTGAGAAGAACGTCGACAAGGATGTGGTATTCGGTGCCCTGGAGGCGGCGCTCGCCTCGGCCACCAAGAAGCGTTTCGAGGAAGACGTGGATATCCGTGTCGCGATCGATCGCGAGTCGGGCGAGCATGAAACCTTCCGCCGCTGGCTGGTCGTTCCCGACGAGCTGGGCCTGCAAGAGCCGGACAAGCAGATCCTGCTGTTCGAAGCCCGCGATGAAACCCCCAGCATCGAGCTGGGTGATTTTATCGAGCAGCAGATCGAGTCGGTCGAGTTCGGCCGCATCGGTGCTCAGGCTGCCAAGCAGGTCATCCTGCAGCGCATCCGCGACGCCGAGCGCGAGCAGATCCTGAACGACTACCTGGATCGCGGCGAGAAGATCATGACCGGCACGGTCAAGCGCGCCGACAAGAAGGGCCTGATCGTCGAGTCCGGCCGCGTGGAAGCGCTGCTGGCCCGCGACCAGATCATCCCCAAGGAAAACCTGCGCACCGGTGACCGCGTGCGTGCGTATATCCTGAATGTGGACCGCGCCGCGCGCGGCCCGCAGATTGAACTGTCGCGCACCGCGCCCGAGTTCCTGATCAAGCTCTTCGAGAACGAAGTGCCGGAAATGGAAGAGGGCCTGCTGGAGATCAAGGCGGCTGCCCGTGATCCGGGCGTGCGCGCCAAGATCGCCGTGGTCGCGCATGACAAGCGCATCGACCCGATCGGCACCTGCGTGGGCGTGCGTGGCACGCGCGTCACCGCGGTGCGTAACGAGATCGGCGGCGAGGCCGTGGACATCGTGCTGTGGTCGGAAGACCCGGCGCAATTTGTGATCGGCGCGCTGGCGCCGGCGCAGGTGCAGTCGATCGTGGTGGATGAAGAGAAGCACAGCATGGACGTGGTGGTCGACGAGGAAAACCTCGCCGTCGCCATCGGCCGCAGTGGTCAGAACGTGCGCCTGGCGTCCGAGCTGACCGGCTGGCAGATCAACATCATGACGCAGGAAGAATCGGCGCAGAAGCAGGCCGAAGAGAGCGATGTCGTGCGCAAGCTGTTCATGGCCAAGTTGGACGTGGACGAGGAAGTTGCCGACATCCTGATCGAGGAAGGCTTCTCCACGCTGGAAGAAGTGGCTTATGTCCCCATCAGTGAAATGATGGAGATCGAGGCCTTTGACGAAGACACCGTCAACGAGCTGCGCAATCGCGCGCGTGATGCGCTCCTGACGATGGAACTGGCCCGGGAAGAAAAGGTGGAAGAGGTGTCGCAGGACCTGCGCTCGCTCGACGGCCTCAACCCGGAATTGATCGGCAAGCTGGCCGAAGGCGATATCCATACGCGTGACGACCTGGCCGAACTGGCCGTGGACGAGCTGGTCGAGATGACCGGTGTCAGCGAGGAAGAAGCCAAGTCGCTGATCATGAAAGCACGGGAACATTGGTTCAACTGAGGGACACGCCCGGGCCGGCCTACACTTGGCCCGGGCGCGCTTTCCGCAACGATTTGTCCCGACGTAGAAACCAAGCATTGAAAGGGTTTGAATGGCAAGCACAACAGTTGCCCAACTGGCCGCAGAACTGAGTCGCAGCGCAGCTGCCCTGCTGGAACAATTGCAGGCGGCTGGGGTGGGCAAAGCGACGCCAGAAGACATCATCACGGAATCGGATAAGACCAGGCTGCTGGACTATCTGAAGCGTTCGCACGGCCAGGCCGACGACAGCTCCCGCAAGAAGATCACACTGACCAAGCGCGAAACCTCCGAGATCCGCCAGTCGGATGGCACCGGCAAGACCCGCACGGTCCAGGTGGAAGTGCGCAAGAAGCGCGTGCTGATCAAGCGCGACGAAGCTGCGCCCGATACCCAGGCCGACGGGGCCGAAGCCCAGGCGCCTGTCGCCGATGCTGTCGAGGAAGCACGCCGCGACGAGGATGAACGCCAACAGGCTGAACTGCTGGCGCGCCAGGAAGCTGAAGCCAAGGCCGCCCGCGAGGCAGCCGAGCGTGAAGAAGCCGAGCGCCGCGCCCGCCAGGAAGCGCTGGAGGCTGAACAGCGCCGCCAGGCCGAACTCGCCGCCCGCAAGGCGGAGGAAGAGGCTGCCGCATCGCGCGCCGTGACCGAGGCCAACGAGGATTCCTCGCGCAAGAAGGCAGAGGACGAGAAGGCACGCGTAACCGCCGAACGCGCCGAGGCGCAGAAGGCTGCCGACGAGGCCAAGGCTGCTGCCGACAAGGCCCGCGCCGAGCAGGAAGTCGCTGCGCGCAAGCGCCGCGAGGCTGCCGAAGCCGAGGCCCGCGCGATCCAGCAGATGCTGAACGCCCCGCCGCGCGTGCTGAAGGCGCCGTCCGAGCGCAAGGCTGAAGAGAAGAAGGCCGAGCAGACCGGTACGCTGCACAAGCCGGTGAAGCCGGCCGGTGCGACCACGGAAGCGAAGAAGGACGAAAAGAAGCCGGTCACCACGACCACGACCACGGCAACCGCCGACAAGAAGGGCAAGGTCGTAAAGGCGGGCTGGCAGGACGACAGCAGCCGCAAGAAGGGCAGCGGCCTGAAGACCCGTGGCGATACGTCGGGTGGCGTGGGCGGCTGGCGCGGTGGCCCGCGTGGCCGCGGCGGCAGGCAGCAGCAGCATGACGACAGCCGCAGCAGCTTCCAGGCGCCGACCGAGCCGGTCGTGCGTGAAGTGCACGTGCCGGAAACCGTCTCCGTGGCCGACCTGGCGCACAAGATGGCCGTCAAGGCGTCCGAGGTCATCAAGCAGATGATGAAGCTCGGCCAGATGGTGACCATCAACCAGGTGCTGGACCAGGAAACCGCCATGATCGTGGTGGAAGAAATGGGCCACAAGGCGTATGCCGCCAAGCTGGACGATCCGGAAGCGCTGCTGGTGGTGGGTGGTGAGGAACACACCGACGCCGAGTTGCTGCCGCGTCCGCCGGTGGTGACCGTGATGGGTCACGTCGACCACGGCAAGACCTCGCTGCTGGACTACATCCGCCGCACCAAGGTGGCAGCGGGCGAAGCCGGCGGGATTACGCAGCACATCGGTGCCTACCATGTGGAAACCGACCGCGGCGTGATTACGTTCCTGGATACCCCGGGTCACGAGGCCTTCACGGCCATGCGTGCCCGCGGTGCCAAGGCGACCGATATCGTGATCCTGGTGGTGGCCGCCGACGACGGCGTGATGCCGCAGACCAAGGAAGCCATCGCGCATGCCAAGGCTGCCGGTGTGCCGATCGTCGTGGCGATCAACAAGATCGACAAGCCCGATGCCAACCCGGACCGCGTCAAGCAGGAACTGGTGGCCGAGCAGGTGGTGCCGGAAGAATACGGCGGCGATTCGCCGTTCGTGCCGGTTTCCGCCAAGATGGGTACCGGTGTGGAAGACCTGCTCGAGCAAGTGCTCCTGCAAGCCGAAGTGCTGGAACTGACGGCGCCGGTGGATGCCCCGGCCAAGGGCCTGGTGGTGGAAGCCCAGCTCGACAAGGGCAAGGGCCCGATCGCAACCATCCTGGTCAGCAGCGGCACGCTCAAGCGTGGCGATGTGGTCCTGGCTGGCAGCGCCTACGGCCGCGTGCGTGCCATGCTGGACGAGAACGGCAAGCCGACCAAGGAAGCCGGCCCGTCGATCCCGGTGGAAATCCAGGGTCTGTCGGAAGTGCCTGCCGCCGGTGAAGAAGTGCTGGTGCTGCCGGACGAGCGCAAGGCACGTGAAATCGCGCTGTTCCGCCAGGGCAAGTTCCGCGACGTGAAGCTGGCCAAGCAACAGGCCGCCAAGCTGGAGAACATGCTCGAGCAGATGGCCGAAGGCGAAGTGCAGACGCTGCCGTTGATCGTCAAGGCCGACGTGCAGGGTTCGCAGGAAGCGCTGGTGCAGTCGCTGCAGAAGCTGTCGACCGCCGAAGTGCGCGTGCAGATCGTGCATGGCGGCGTGGGTGGCATCTCCGAGTCCGACGTCAACCTGGCGACGGCTTCGAAGGCGGTCATCATCGGCTTCAACGTGCGTGCCGACGCTGGTGCGCGCAAGCTGGCCGAGCACAACGGCATCGATATCCGCTACTACAACATCATTTACGATGCGGTAGACGAGATCAAGGCGGCGATGTCGGGCATGCTGGCGCCGGAGAAGCGCGAGACCACCATCGGCCAGGTCGAGGTGCGCCAGGTGTTCCGCGTGCCGAAGATCGGTGCGGTGGCCGGCTGTATGGTTACCGACGGCCTGGTCAAGCGCAACTCGCTGGTGCGCGTGCTGCGCAACAACGTGGTCATCCACGACGGCGAGCTGGATTCGCTCAAGCGCTTCAAGGACGACGTCAAGGAAGTCAAGCAAGGCTTTGAGTGCGGTCTGTCGATCAAGAACTTCAATGATGTTCAGGAAGGCGACCAGCTCGAGGTGTACGAAATCACAGAGGTGGCGCGTACGCTGTAAGGCGTCGCAAGCAACGGCAGGCTTCGGCCTGCCGTTGTCATCTCGACTAGACAGTATTGAATGGCCAAGAAAGGCAGCATCTCCTCCCGCAATCTCCGCATCTCCGACCAGATCCAGAAGGACCTGGCCGAGATGATCCAGCGCGAACTGCGCGACCCGCGCCTCGGCCTGGTCACGCTGCAGTCGGTCGCGCTGACGCCTGACTATGCGCACGCCAAGGTGTACTTCACCGTGCTGGGCGCAGAAGCCGCAGAGGCGGAAGCCATCCTGAACGAAAAGGCCGGCTACCTGCACTCGCTGCTGTACAAGCGCCTGCACATCCATACCGTGCCGACGCTGCGCTTCTTCCACGATACCTCGGTCGAACATGCGATCGAGATGTCCAAGCTGATCAACGAAGCGAACGCCACGCGTTCGAAAGACGACTGAAGCCGGCGCCCATGCCTCCCTGGCATGGGTTTCGCGGCCGCACGATTTACATTGCCGCCATCCGCGCCGCATCGCCGTCCCGCCTCCCGCTTTCTCCCGATGACCGATTCCAACGCCAACCGTCCGCCGCGCCTGCCGCGCCGCGAGGTCCATGGTGTGCTGCTGCTCGACAAGCCGCTGGGCCTGTCGTCCAACGACGCGCTGGTGCGCGCCAAGCGCCTCTTGCGCGCGGCCAAGGCAGGCCATACCGGCACGCTGGACCCGCTTGCCACGGGGCTGCTGCCGCTGTGCTTCGGCGAGGCCACCAAGTTTTCGCAAGACCTGCTGGAAGCGGACAAGACCTATGACGCCGTAGTGCGGCTGGGCGCGCGCTCGAGCACGGGCGACGCCGAAGGCGAACTGCTCGACGTGCGCGAGGTCACCTGCGACCGCGCCGCGGTGGAGCAGGCGCTGGCAAGCTTCCTCGGCGAGATCGAACAGGTGCCGCCGATGCATTCGGCGCTGAAGAAGGACGGCCGCCCGCTGTATGAATACGCGCGCGCCGGCCAGACCGTGGAGCGCGCGGCGCGCCGCGTCACCATCCGTTCGATTGCGCTGCTGGACTGCGCCTTGCCCAATGCCCCGTCGTTCACGATGCGGGTGACGTGCAGCAAGGGCACCTATATCCGCACGCTGGCCGAGGACATCGGCGAAGCGCTGGGCTGTGGCGCGCACCTGACCGGACTGCGCCGCATCGCCGTGGGCGACCTGACGCTGGACGGCGCGGTGACGCTGGAACAGATCGAACAGCACGACGACGCGCAGCGCCCGACCATGCTGGCACCTGTGGACGCCTTGCTGCAGAAGTGTGCGCCGGTGCATCTGGACGAGGCCGCTGCAGCGCGCTTCCTGCAGGGCCAGCGCATTGCCCAGCGCGACCTGCCGGCCGGCACCGGGCTGGCCGAGGATGCGCTGGCGCGCGTCTATGCCGGCGAGCCGGCCCGGCTGCTGGGCGTGGCGCGCATGCGCGAAGGCGCGTTGCGGCCGGAGCGGCTGGTCAAGCTGTAAATTGCGTGAGGGGCGTAAGCGGCAGCCCCGTCAGCAATTACTCTAGCGTGATCCTGGCCGTCTTGATGACATCGGCCCACAGCTTGCGATCCTGGGTGAGGAAGCCGGCGAAATGCTCCGGTGTATCGCCCACGGGCTCGGAGCCGAATTCAGCCATTTTCTTCCTGACTTCCGGGTTCGCCAGGGCCTTGAGCAGCGCCTGGTTGTAGCGGACCACGATCGCCTTCGGCAGGTCCTTCGGCCCGAAGATGCCTTGCCAGGTGGGCATGTTGAAGTCCTTCAGGCCGCTCTCGGCAAGCGTCGGCACCTCCGGCAACAAGGGCGAGCGCTTGCTGCCGGTGACCGCCAGCGCCTTGACCTTGCCGGTCTTGGCCAGCGTCGCCGCGGTGGTGATGTTGTCGACCGTCATGGCGATATGCCCGCCCATCAGGTCGGTGATCACCGGGGTGGCACCCTTGTACGGCGCATGGACCATGTCGATGCCAAGGCGGTGCAGCATGGTTTCGGCAATCAGGTGATTCGACGTTCCGACGCCGGCTGTGCCGTAAGTGACCTGCGGCGTCTTTTTGACGTAGGCGACGAAGTCCGCCATGGTCTTGACCGGCAGGGCCGGATTGATGATCACGACATTCGGCTGGGTGGCCAGCATGGCGATGGGCGTGAAATCATCCGCCTTGTATGGCGTGCCCTTGGGGTTGAGCAGGTGGGTCACCGCCATCGCGCCGGCGGCGCCCATGCCAATGGTGTAGCCGTCGGCCGGGGCCTTGGCCAGCTTGTCGGCGGCGATATTGCCACCCGCACCCGGCACGTTCTCGACCACCACCGGCACCCCCAGGCTTTCCGACAGCGGGGCCTGCACCAGGCGCGCCAGCAGATCTGCCGAACCGCCGGGCGCAAAACCCACCAGCAGGCGCACCGGCTTGACCGGCTTCCACTCCTGCGCCTGCGCGCCCGGGATCACCGCCGCGCCCACGCTCATCCACATCATGCCGCGCACCAGCGGCCCCATCCACTTCGCCACCTTTTCCATTGTTACTTCCACTCCAGCAGTGTCATGGGCAATTTGTCAGCGGGCTCGCCCTTACCCGAAAATGCGTTCGCTTCCTGCCCTGATTCAGGCCGCGGCACCCGCCAGTACCTGCCCCAGCAGCCTTGCCACCATGCGGTTGGAGAGCAGCACCGGGGCGCCGGCATGGCGCGCCACCTCAGCCCGCATGGCTTCGGTGTAGCCCATGCAGTGCATCACCACCAGGTCGCAGCCGCGCAGTGTCTCGCCCGCCTGCGCGAAGCGGCCGGTGCTTGTGTCCGTATAAGGCGAGGCATGCGTGACGCGCAGTTCGCAGGACACCGGCTGGATCAGGTGGAAGCCGCTCACCTGGGCTTCCAGCGGCAACACGATGCCGAGCCGCTTGCAGCCCTGCGCCAGCGCCACGGTCAGGTGGTCCACCACCTGCTGCGGTTCGATGACCAGGGTCTGCATCGGCGGCAGGGCGGTGCCGGTGCACAGTGGCACCAGGGCGTCGAAGCGGCCGTCGTCCAGCGAGGTCATCAGCCGGGCCAGCATCGCCTCGGCCACCGGCTTGCCCATCACCGCCTGCGTGCCGTCACGCAGCCGGCTGGCAAAGCGGTACTCGCCGGGCGCGGGCGCCAGCGCGGCAATGTCCTGCGGGCCCAGCGCGTCCAGGATGCCGAACTCTTCCACCGTGGCCGGCAGGCCCAGGTCGGCAATCATCTGCGGGACCACATCTGTCCTGGGCGCCTGCCCGATGGTGACGAAGGCCACGCGTGGCTGGCGTGCGGCAGGCGTGTTCATGCCTCGGTGCCCACGGTCTGCAGATGGGCCAGCGAGCCATAGCGGCGCTGCAGCTCGGCCCACTCGGCCGCGTCGTAGAAGTCGCATTGGCCCTGGCCGAACTGCTTCGCCACCTCGATGCAGAAGCGCGTCGCCACGTCGATGTCGAAGGCGTTGGTGACGCCGGTCGCGCAGCCTGGCACAGTGGTCTGCGCGGTCAGCGCCACGCCCACGACCGGGGCAGGGGTCACGATGGCCGGCTGCATGATCGAGTTGACATGCCACAGGCCGTTTTCATACGGCGTGATGTCCTGGGTGGTCAACGGCAACACCATCGGCAGTTCGCCGCTGACCCATCCCATCAGGTCCAGCATCCGTTCCGGCAGGCGCAGCAGCCAGCCTTCCTTGGCCACGGGTGTCAGCGCCACGCCGCGGCGGTTGACGAAGCGGTTGCCGCGCGTGGTGTCGACCGACAGGATCGCCGCCATCCGCTGGTGCACCTCATGCGACATCATCGTGCGCATCGCAAAGGGCGATTTCATCATCGGCACCGGATGGTGCGGCCGCGTGGCGGCGTGCGGGCAGATATGGGTGTGGATGCGCACCGGCCCGGCCAGCACGTCGCCGGTGGCGGCCATGTCGGCCAGCTTCAGGGCGCTGGCGACGGCCACGATGGCGCCGTCGGCATCGGATACCAGGCCCGTCACGGCCGGGCGCGCGCCGACGCCGCCCAGCCGGCCCACTACGCCAAGCGCGGGTGCATCCGGGTTCTGTCCGGGTACCGTGCAGGCGAGGAAATCGGTGTAGAGGCCGTTCTTTTCCACGCGCGTGACGGTGACATCGTCCAGGCCGCGCGAGCGCAGCAGTGAGGCGACAGCTGCGCCGTCGACATTCGCTGCCGACAGCAGCTCGATCGATTCAATAACCTGCTTGATAGACATCTTGCTTGACTTCCTGGGGCTGGGGAGGGGTTCCGTACGCTTGGGCTCAGGCCAGCAAATTCAGCGCGGCAGTGAAAGCGCGCCGGGCTGCACGTCGGCAATCTCCGCGCCCCTGAACCATCGCGCGGCATGGGTGCCGCCCATTTCGAAGCGATCGTCCGAGACCCGTACCCAGTTGCCTTCGGGCAGGCCCAGCACCGGCATGTCGGGCTGCAGCACGGTGAATTCGGCCAGGCGCTGGTCGCGCGTTTCGCCGCGGAAGCCGGGCACGACCAGATTGAAGTAGTGCGGGTTGATCTGGAAGGGGACTAGCGCCAGGGCGTCCAGGCCGCCTGGATCAGCCACCGGCATGTCGTTGGTGGTGCGAATGGTCGGGCAGGCCAGGTTGGCGCCCGCGCTCCAGCCGATATAGCGCGCCGCACCGGATCGTACCTGCGCCGAGATCGGCGCCAGCAAGCCGCGCTCGCGCAGGCACTGCAGCAAGCGGAACGTGTTGCCGCCGCCAACGACGATCAGTTCGGCCGCCTCGATGGTGCGCACGGCTGCCGCCGGCTCGGCCAGACGGTGTAGTGATTGCACCGCGATGCCGACCGGCGCGAAGGCGTCGCGGACCAGCGTCTCGTAGGTGTCCCAGTCGCGCGTGACGCCGGCGAACGGGATAAAGCAGGCAGTCTTGCGGCTGGCGGCCAGGTCGCGGATCGCTTCCTGGGCGTGGACCAGGTAGCCGGCGTCGCTGCTGGAGTTGCTGAGTAACAGGAGTTCCATGGGTCGTTGCGGCAAAGTCTAGATAAGTGAGGCGGCGTCGAGCCACAGTGGGTCGCCGATGCGCTGTCCCACGGGTGCCACGGCCTGCACCAGCGTCGCGCGCAGCGCCTGGGCCTGGGCCTGGCTGACCTGCATCGCGGTGAAAGACAGGCACAGTCCGCGCACGTCGCCTGAGAGCGGGTCTGCCAGCGTGGTGGCCACGGCGCCGATGCCCGGCATGCCTTCGTTCACGGCGATGGCGCTGCGCTCGGCGCCGGCCGTCGCCACGCGTTCGCGCAGCTCGGCAACCGTGGCAGGACAGCCGGCGGGTGCATCCGGCAGCTTGCGGGCGCCGGCGGCGCCATAGCGCGCGCTGAATTCAGGCTCGGGCAGGCGCGACAGCAGCACCCGGCCCATCGCCGTGGTGAATGCCGGCCGGCGTGCGCCGGGCGGCGACAGCACCTGCACCGGGTTGCTGCCGTTCAGGCGTTGCAGCACGACGGTGTCGGTGCCGTCCAGCATCGACAGATAGGCGGTGAAGCCGGTGGCTTCGGACAGAGTGGCCAGGATCTCGCGGCATTGCTCGTCGAAGGGATGCGCCTGTGCAGCGGCCTGCGCTGCGCGGATCAGCAGCGCGCCAGGGCGGTAGCGCCGCGTGGACGGCTGCAGTTCCAGCAGGCGATAGCGCACCATCTGGGCGAGCAGGCGCGAGGCCGAACTCTTGGCAAGGCCCAGTTCGTCCAGGACATCGTTGAAAGTGATCTCGTGCCGGTGATGCCCGAACAGGTCCAGCACGCTTTCCACGCCTTCAAGAATGCTCACTCCGCCACTCCACGCTCCGTATCTCTATTACCTGTTTGGTTCCGGTTTTCGGAACGTAGGTTCCGTAATTCGGTTTACAAATAATAGAAGCACGAAGACAGGAACACAAGGGGGGCATTCCCGGCGCAGCAACCCGGCGGCGAAGCAAAAAAAATGGCCCCGATCAGGGGCCAAGTCTTGAAAACCGGAGAGGTCGGGTCAGTGCGCCGCCATCGCATCAGCCGACCCGCCACCGCCCTTGGCCGGCCGCGTCAGCCAGACAAAGCCGATCAGCACGAAGAACAGCATCCCCGAGATCCAGAAGATATCGTTGGCGCCGAGCATGGCAGCCTGCTGGGAGATGTTGCGCTCGATCACGCCCATTGCCTGGGCCTGGCTCATGCCCATCTGCATCAGGTGGCTGAGCTGGTCGTGGTAGGCCGAGTTGTACGGGTTGACCTGTTCCACCAGCTGCGCGTGGTGCAGGGCCGAGCGGTTTTCCCATACGGTGGTCGAGATCGAGGCGCCGATGCCGCCGAAGGTGATCCGCACGAAGTTCGACAGGCCCGAGGCCGCCGGGATCTTCTCGGGCGGCTGGCCCGACAGGATGATCGACGTCAGCGGGATGAAGAACATCGCCATCGCCGCGCCCTGGATCAGCGTGGGCACCATCAGCGTCCAGGTATCCACCTGCGTGGTGAAGCCCGAGCGCATCAGGCTGACGATGCCGAAGGTGATGAAGGCCGCGGTGGCGACCCAGCGCGCGTCCATCTTCGGCAGGTTGCGCCCGATCACCGGTGACAGCAGGATCGCGAAGATCCCGACCGGCGCCATCACGATGCCCGCATCCGTCGCGGTATAGCCGACGATGGTCTGCAGCCACAGCGGCAGGATCACCAGGTTGCCGAAGAACAGCCCGTACGCCACCGAGATCGCCACCACGCCGGAGCTGAAGTTGCGGCCCTTGAACAGGCTGATGTCGACGACGGGGTGCTTCTCATAGGTTTCCCATGCCAGGAAGAAGAGGAAGCCGACAATTGCCACCAGCGTCAGCACCACGATCTCGGTCGAGTGGAACCAGTCCAGCTCCTTGCCCTTGTCGAGCATCAGCTGCATCGAGCCGACCCAGATCACCAGCAGCGCCAGGCCGATGCGGTCGATCGGCAGTACCTTGGTCGGGGTCTCGCGGTCCTTGTAGATGGCCCAGGTGACATAGGCCGTGATGATGCCCACCGGCACGTTGATGTAGAAGATCCACGGCCAGGTCATGTTGTCGGAGATCCAGCCGCCCAGCAGCGGCCCCATGATCGGCGCCACCAGCGTGGTCATGCCCCACAGTGCCAGCGCCATGGTGCTCTTCTGCGGCGGATAGCTCGACAGCAGCAGCGACTGCGACAGCGGGATCATCGGCCCGGCCACCGCGCCCTGCAGGACCCGTGCGGCCAGCAGCGTCTCGAGGTTGGGCGCGACGCCGCACAGCCACGATGCCAGCACGAACAGCAGGATCGAGGTGATGAACAGCCGCACCGCGCCGAAGCGCGTGGTCAGCCAGCCGGTCAGCGGCACCGAGATCGCATTGGCCACCGCGAACGAGGTGATGACCCATGTGCCCTGGTTGGGCGCGACGCCCAGGTCGCCTGAAATCGCCGGGATCGACACGTTGGCGATCGACGAGTCCAGCACGTTCATGAACGTGGCCAGCGACAGCGCGATGGTGCCGACCACCAGCTTGCCGCCGGTCAGCGGCCGCGGCTGCTGCGACGCCAGTGGCGGGACCGGCCGCGCCGGCGCCTGGCTGCCGTCGGACTGCGCGGCGGTGGGGGAGTTGGCCATGATCAGGTGTTGGCGGGCTTGGCGTTGGCGGCGCTGGCCGAGGGCAGGCCGGTGCTGCGGCCGCCGTTGTTGGCGGCGATGATGTGCGCGATCAGCTGGTCGGCGTCCTGCGCTACCTTTTCATAGACATCGGTCTGCATCGGCTTGGCCGGCGCGGCGGCGGCCATGGCGGCGCCTTCCTCGCGGCGCACGTCGACCTTGACTGTCATCGACAGGCCCACGCGCAGCGGGTGGTCCTTGAGCTGCTGCGGGTCAAGCGCGATGCGCACCGGCAGGCGCTGCACCACCTTGATCCAGTTGCCGGTGGCGTTCTGCGCCGGCAGCAGCGAGAAAGCCGAGCCGGTGCCGGCCGAGAAGCCGGCGACCTTGCCCTGGTATTCCACCTTGGAGCCGTACACGTCGGCTTCCAGCGTCACGGGCTGGCCGATGCGCATATGCGTGATCTGCACTTCCTTGAAGTTGGCGTCGACCCAGACCTGGTCCAGCGGCACCACGGCCATCAGCGGCGCGCCGGCGGCCACGCGCTGGCCGACCTGAACCGAGCGCTTGGCAACATAGCCGGTCACCGGCGCCGGCATGGCCGAGCGCGCGAACGACAGGTAGGCCGAGCGCAGGTTGGCGGCGGCGCGCTGCACGTTGGGGTGCTTCTCCACCGTGGTTTGGTCGGTCAGCACCTTGTTCGACGCCAGTTGCTCGCGCGCGGCCAGCAGCGCCGACTCCGCACCCTTGAGCGCGGACTGCGCGTGCGAGATCTCTTCATTCGAGACCGCGCCCGAGCCGGCGATGGCCTGGCGGCGGCGCAGGTCGTCGCGGGCCTTGGCCACGTCGGCTTCGCGCAGCGCCACGTTGGCGGCGAGCGAGCCGTTGTTGACGTACAGCGTGCGCACTTCGCGCACGGCCTGGGCCAGCTGGGCTTCGGCCTGTTCCAGCGCCACTTGCGAATCGGCGCGGTCAAGCTGGATCAGCGGCTGGCCGGCGGTGACCAGTTGCGTGTCGTCGGCGGCGATCGACACCACGGTGCCGCCCACCAGCGGCGTGACCTGGACCACGTTGCCGGCGACATAGGCGTCGTCGGTGTTTTCAAAGTGGCGGGCGTACATGCCCCAGTAAACGCCATAGCCGATGCCGGCGACCACGATTGCCGCAGTCAGCGACAGCAGCATGCGCTTGCGCTTGCCGTTGTTGTTGGTGCTGGCCGGCGCTTGCTGGGCAGGGTGCTGGGGGGTGTTGGGGCCGGCCGCTTGCTGGTTGTTGCTCATGATGTCTTCTGAATAATCTTGTGTTCGATCACCGGGTGCGCGGATCAGCCGCGAGCGCCCGCCTGGGTGTTGTGCTGTTGCTGCGCCGGGTCGTGGCCGGCGCTCTCGTGGCCTTCCACAGGCTCCTGGTAGCCCCCGCCGAGCGCCTTCATCAGGCCCATCTGCAGGTCCAGCCGCCGTGCCTGCAGGTCGGTCGCCAGGCGGCGCTGCTGCAGCACGTTGCTTTCGGCGTTCAGCACGGTCAGTTGCGTGCCCAGGCCGGCCTTGTAGCGGGTGGTGGCCAGTGCATAGGCGTGCTCGGCCAGGTCCAGGGCTTCGCGCTGGGTCTGGATCTGCTTGTCGACGCTGCGGATGCTGGTCATGGTGTCGGCGGTCTCGCGCAGCGCATCGACCAGGGCCTGGTTGTAGTTGGCCACGGCGATGTCGTAGCCGGCGTACTTGCCCTTCAGGTTGGCGCGCAGCTTGCCGCCTTCGAAGATCGGCAGGCGGATAGTCGGGCCGATGCCGAAGGTGCGGCTGACGCTCATCAGCAGGTTGGACGGATCCAGCGCGGCAAGCCCGGCAAAGGCGGTCAGGCTGACGTCAGGCAGGAACTCCTTCTTGGCGACATTGATGTCCTTGGACGCCGCCTCCACGCGCCAGCGTGCCGCCACCAGGTCCGGCCGGCGGCCCAGCAGGCCGATGGTCAGGTTGTCGGGCAGCGTCGGCGTGGCCTGCGCCAGCAGCACCGGCGGCTGGATCTGCAGCCCCCGGTCCGGGCCCTTGCCCAGCAGCGCTGCAAGCTGGTTGCGCGCCAGGGCGATTTCCTCGTCCACGCGCTGCAGGTCGGTGCGCGAAGCAGCCACCGTGCCGCGCGCCTGCGTGGTCTCGACCTGGGTGTCGAGGCCGGCGGCCAGGCGCTGGCGTGACAGCTCGGTCAGGTCGCCGCGCTGGGCGATGGCGCGCTCGGCCACGTCGCGCTGGGCGTACAGCGCCGCCAGGCGGGCGTAGTTGCGGGCGATCGAGGTGGCCAGGATCAGGCGCGAGGCCTGGCTTTCAGCCTCGGCGGCGCGGTCGTCGGAGAGCGCCGCTTCCAGCGCATCGCGGTTCTTGCCCCAGAAATCGAAGTCATAGGACAGGCCCACCTGCAGGCGCGACTGGTTCTGCCACGATCCCGCCAGCGGGGTGCCTTCGAACAGGTCTTTCTCGGAGATGCGCTGGCGGAGCAGGCTGCCTTCGAACTCCAGGTGCGGATAGAGCGCGCTGCGGGTGGCATCGGCCATGGCGCGCGAAGCTTCCACGCGGGCGAACGCGGCCTGCAGGCTCGGGTTGTCCTTGACCGCCTCATCGACCAGGGCGCTCAGCTGGGGGTCCTTGAACTGCGCGACCCAGTCCTGCGAGGGCCATTGGCCGTGTTCGTCGGGCAGGGTCTGCGAGGTTGCCATCGTGGCCGGGTCGGCCACGGTCTGGGTGCTGTGCGAATTGCCGAGTGCCGCGCAACCGGCCAGCACCGCCGCGGCCATGGCAGTCAGCGCAAGCACGCTGGCACGGCGCGCCAGCGTGCGTGGGGTGGCGCGCCGGGGGGATTGGGGGGAGAGAGCTTGTTTCATGGTGTTGCTCCGCTGCCGGAGCCTTACGGTTTCTACGGGCTGATACGGTGTCCGGTTGATCGGACGATCTGGTGTGCCGGAGGCCGGCGTACAGCCCGCTACCCGCTGTTGTTATCGATGATCCGCCGCAGCATGCTGCGCAGCAGTTGGATCTCATCCTCGGAAAAACCGCGGAAGTGGTGGGCAAGTACCTTGCAGAAGATGGCGGGCAGCCGTTCCACCAGTTCCTGGCCCTGTGGCGTGACCGACAGGTCGACCACGCGGCGGTCGGCGTCGCGGCGCCGGCGTTCGATCAGCCCGCGCTTTTCCATGCGGCTGAGCAGGCGCGTGACCGAGCCCATGTCGGTATTCAGTTCGCGGCCCAGGTCAGTTACGGTCGCGGCGCGGCCGGTGGCCAGCATCATCAGGCAACTGGCTTGGGCCTGTGTGATGTCCAGACTGCTCACTTCCTGCTCGACCCCATGCGCCAGCATGTTCTTGGCGCGTTGCATGAGGTAGCCGACGCTATCGCACATCTGGTACTCGGTGGGGTCGAACGGGCCGGCCGTGGATTCGGCTGGCTGATCGGTGGAAGGGAGCCGTGACATCTTTGCCTTTGCAATCTTTGCTGTGACAAATATATGTTCACGTTTAATGATGCGCAAGAACGGAAATTGGTTATTCCACTTTTCGCAATGATATTCATTCGGTAAGTGGCGGTTCCGATCAACGCGTCTTGCGCTGCAACATGCTAGAATGTTGGGTTACCTCAGATTCTCCAAAGCGAGACGCAGCAATGACCCGCGCCATCCGAAATATCGCCATCATCGCCCACGTCGATCATGGCAAGACCACCCTGGTCGACCAGCTCCTGCGCCAGGCAGGCACCTTCCGCGACAACCAGCAAGTCGCCGAACGGGTGATGGACTCGAACGACCTGGAAAAGGAACGCGGGATCACGATTCTCGCGAAGAACTGTGCCGTCGAATACAACGGCACCCATATCAATATCGTCGACACCCCGGGCCACGCCGACTTCGGCGGTGAAGTGGAGCGCGTGCTGTCGATGGTCGACGGCGTGCTGCTGCTGGTCGACGCAGTCGAGGGCCCGATGCCCCAGACCCGCTTCGTCACGCGCAAGGCGCTGGCGCTGGGCCTGAAGCCGATCGTGGTGGTCAACAAGATCGACCGCCCGGGCGCGCGCCCGGAATGGGTGATCAACCAGACCTTCGACCTGTTCGACAAGCTGGGCGCCTCCGACGAGCAGCTCGACTTCCCGGTGATCTACGCCTCGGGCCTGAACGGCTTTGCCGGCCTGACCGAAGACGTGCGCGGCGGCGACATGAAGCCGCTGTTCGAAACCGTGCTGGACAAGGTGCCGGTGCGTGACGACGATCGGGACGGCCCCCTGCAGCTGCAGATCATCTCGCTGGACTACTCCAGCTACGTCGGCAAGATCGGCGTGGGCCGCATCTCGCGTGGCCGCGCCCGTCCGCTGCAGGACGTGGTGGTCAAGTTCGGCCCGGAAGGCAACCCGATCAAGGGCCGCATCAACCAGGTGCTGAAGTTCCAGGGCCTGGAGCGCGAGATCGTGCAGGAAGCCGAAGCCGGCGACATCGTGCTGATCAACGGCATCGAAGAACTGGGTATCGGCTGCACCGTGTGCGCGCCGGACGCCCAGGACGCGCTGCCGATGCTGAAGGTGGACGAGCCGACGCTGACCATGAATTTCTGCGTCAACACCTCGCCGCTGGCCGGCCGTGAAGGCAAGTTCGTGACCAGCCGCCAGCTGCGCGAGCGCCTGGACCGCGAACTGAAGTCCAACGTGGCGCTGCGCGTGGCCGATACCGGCGACGACACCATCTTCGAAGTGTCTGGCCGCGGCGAACTGCACCTGACCATCCTGCTGGAAAACATGCGCCGCGAAGGCTACGAGCTGGCCGTGTCGCGTCCGCGCGTGGTGTTCAAGGAAATCGACGGCGTCAAGAACGAGCCGTACGAACTGCTGACCGTGGACGTCGAAGACAGCCACCAGGGCGGCGTGATGGAAGAGCTGGGCCGCCGCAAGGGCGAGCTGCTCGACATGGCCTCGGACGGCAAGGGCCGCACGCGTCTGGAATACCGCATCCCGGCCCGCGGCCTGATCGGCTTCCAGGGCGAATTCCTGACGCTGACGCGCGGCACCGGCCTGATCAGCCATATCTTCGACGACTACGCACCGGTGCGCGAAGGCGGCCTGGGCGAGCGCCACAACGGCGTGCTGATCTCGCAGGACGACGGCGACGCCGTGGCCTACGCGCTGTGGAAGCTGCAGGACCGCGGCCGCATGTTCGTCAAGCCGGGCGATGCGCTGTACGAAGGCATGATCATCGGCATCCACAGCCGCGACAACGACCTGGTGGTCAACCCGATCAAGGGCAAGCAGCTGACCAACGTGCGCGCTTCGGGTACCGATGAAGCGGTGCGCCTGGTGCCGCCGATCCAGATGTCGCTCGAGTATGCGGTGGAATTCATCGCCGACGACGAGCTGGTCGAGCTCACGCCCAAGAGCATCCGCCTGCGCAAGCGCCACCTGAAGGAGCACGAGCGCAAGCGCGCTTCGCGCGAAGGCGCATAAGCGCTGGCTGTGCCAACAAAAAACCGCGCCCGTGAGCGCTAATGCCGTTCAGTTAAGGTCCTTTCTGAGGAACCGGACGGTGTAGCGCTTAGGCAGGGCTTTGACCACGCGGGGG
>NZ_JBYSYC010000002.1:0-339299 GCF_058782875.1 Cupriavidus sp. FW305-F7
ACGCCCTGGGCGATCTCGCGCTCTTCATCGGTGAGGAAGGGCACGTCGAGGAACTTGGCGCCGAGCGATTCGATCTGTTCCTTGACCGCTGGGCGCACATCGGAGGCCTCGATCACCGCACCGAGCCGCTTGGCCGTGGCGATGGCCTGCAGGCCGGCGACGCCCGCGCCCAGGATCAGCACGCGCGCGGCCTTGACGGTGCCGGCGGCGGTCATCAGCATCGGCATGAAGCGCTGGTAGTGGTGCGCGGCCACCAGCACGGCCTTGTAGCCGGCGATGTTGGCCTGCGACGACAGCACGTCCATGCTCTGCGCGCGCGTGGTGCGCGGCGCGGCTTCCAGGGCAAAGGCGGTGATGTTCGCAGCGGACATGCGCGCGTTGTTCTCGGCGTCGAAGGGATTGAGCATGCCGACCAGTACGGCGCCTGGCTTCATCTGCGCCAGTTCGGCGGCGTCCGGCGCGCGCACCTTCAAAACCAGTTGCGCGCCCAGTGCTTCGGCTGCGGTGCCGATGGTGGCGCCGACCGCCTCATACGCGCCGTCGGGCTGGCTGGCGCTTACGCCGGCGCCGGCCTGCACGACCACCTTGTGGCCCTGGGCGACGTACTTCTTGACTGTCTCCGGGGTGGCGGCGACGCGAGTCTCGCCGGCCCGCGTCTCCTGCGGGATGCCGATGTACATCGTCAATTTCTCCTTTAGCTGGCGTCTTGTCTGGTTGGGCGGACCGACGGCTGGCCCGTGCGCGCCGCAGGCTTAAGCCGCAGCGCAACAATTTTTTCGCAGCTTACAGGAATCTGACGTTCAACGGTGACCGGCCGGTCGGCTTTTGCGGCGACCGCCAAAGGGTAGTTGCAGCCGGCAATTCAGCACCAGGCGGGCTCATCGGCCGGGGGCCATGGCGGGTCGGCGGCGCTGCACGATGGGCCCGCAACCGGTAGAATGCGGGATTGCCTAAAAATTGAGCATCATGTCAAGTGACTGGAATGCCAGCGTGACCGTTGCCGCCGTGATCGAGCGCGGTGGACGCTTTCTGCTGGTCGAAGAGGAAACCGCCGACGGGCTGCGCCTGAACCAGCCCGCCGGGCACCTGGACCCGGGCGAGAGCCTGATCCGCGCCGTGATCCGCGAAACCCTGGAAGAGACCGCGCACACCTTTGAGCCGCGCGCGCTGCTGGGCTGCTACATGGGCCGTTCGCTGTCGTCGCGCACCGGCACCGATGTGACCTATGTGCGCTTTGCCTTTACCGGCGACCTCGGCTCGCTCGACGCCGGCCGCCAGCTCGATACCGGCATCGTGCGCACGGTCTGGATGAGCGCGGAAGAACTGCGCGCCTGCCCGGAGCGTCACCGTTCGCCGCTGGTGATGGCCTGCGTCAACGACTACCTGGCCGGCAAGCGCTTTGCGCTGGACGCCTTGTACACGCACCCGTCGGCGCTGGCCGCGGCCGTCCCGCTGGGAGTGCAGCTGTGAGTGGTGCGGGAAAACGTGTCGTCGTGGGCATGTCGGGCGGGGTCGATTCATCGGTGACCGCGTGGCTGCTCAAGCAGCAGGGCTACGAGGTCATCGGCCTGTTCATGAAGAACTGGGAAGACGATGACGACAGCGAGTACTGCTCCACGCGCCAGGACTGGCTGGACGTGGTGTCGGTGGCCGACCTGATCGGCGTTGACGTGGAGGCGGTCAACTTTGCCGCCGAGTACAAGGACCGGGTCTTTGCCGACTTCCTGCGCGAATACTCCGCCGGGCGCACGCCCAACCCGGACGTGTTGTGCAATGCCGAGATCAAGTTCAAGGCCTTCCTCGACCATGCCATGTCGCTGGGGGCGGAAACCATCGCCACCGGCCACTATGCGCGCGTGCGGCAGAACGCGGCCGGCCGGTTCGAGCTGCTCAAGGCGCTCGACCATACCAAGGACCAGAGCTACTTCCTGCACCGGCTGAACCAGGCGCAGCTGTCGCGCACGCTGTTCCCGCTGGGCGAGATCCCCAAGACGCGCGTGCGCGAGATTGCCGCCGAGATCGGCCTGCCGAACGCGAAAAAGAAGGACTCCACCGGCATCTGCTTTATCGGCGAGCGCCCGTTCCGCGATTTCCTGAACCGCTACCTGCCGACCAAGCCGGGCCCGATGAAGACGCCCGAGGGCAAGGTCGTGGGCGAGCATATCGGCCTGGCCTTCTACACGCTGGGCCAGCGCAAGGGCATTGGCCTGGGCGGCAGCCGCGACGGCAACGGCGATGCCTGGTATGTGGCGCGCAAGGATATGGCGAACAATACGCTTTACGTGGTGCAGGGCCACGACCACCCGTGGCTGCTGACGCCGGTGCTGACCGCGTCGGACCTGTCCTGGGTGGCCGGCGAGCCGCCTGCCGCGGGCGCGCCGATGGCGGCCAAGACGCGCTACCGCCAGAGCGATGCCGCCTGCACGGTGCAGGCGGTGGACGGCGACGCGCTGACGCTCGGGTTTGCCGAGGCGCAATGGGCGGTTACGCCCGGCCAGTCGGCGGTGCTGTATGACGGCGACATCTGTCTGGGCGGCGGCATCATCCAGTAAGCGCTGCCGCTGCACGAAAAAACACCCGCTCGAGGCGGGTGTTTTCTTGTCGGCCGCTGCGGATCAGCCGCGCGGCGGCTCCGTATCGATAAACGACTGGCGTTTGGACAGCTTTTCCTCCAGCGCCGCCAGGTTGGGATGGCTCTCGCGCCAGGCGATCTCGGGGAAGCGGAAGTCCAGGTAGGACAGCGCGCAGCCCACCGCCACGTCGGCCAGCGAATAGTGCGTGCCAGTGCAGAAGGGGCGGTCGGCCAGGCCGTGCGCCATGGCCACCAGCGCCGCGTCGATCTTGCCGCGCTGGCGTTGCACCCAGCGCTCGCTGCGCTCGTGCGGCTCGCGCTGGGTTGCCTCCAGGCGCACCAGCAGCGCAGCGTCTAGCAGGCCGTCGGCGAGCGCCTCCCAGCAGCGGACTTCCAGGCGCTCGCGCCCGCCCTGCGGGATCATCCGGCCGACCGGCGTCAAGGTGTCGACATATTCGACGATCACGCGCGAATCGAAGATCGCGCCGCCGTCTTCCATGACCAGGCAAGGCACTTTGCCGAGCGGGTTGAACTGGCCGATCCTGGTCTCGGGCGACCAGACATCCTCTTCGATGAGCTGGCACTCGATCTTTTTCTCGGCCATCACCACGCGCACCTTGCGCGCGTAGGGACTGGTCCGGGACGCATACAGCTTCATGTTCTCCCCTTGAGCTTGTTATGAAGTGCATCGTCGCTCTGCGGCAGCGGCGGTGGGGCACGCGGCTTGCCCGATGCACTTCATAACAGGCTACTGGAACGGCGTGCGCGAGTATACCCGCGGTGCGTGGCGAATGCGGGCTTGCGCACCGATGCCCCGCGGCGGCGCTTTACCGCTGCCCGGAGCCGGGGCAGGGGTGGTAAAATCCCGCGTTGCGCAGCGCCGGCGGGCCTGCCGGCATTGCGTTTTGGACGCATCCGGCCGCATAAAGTCGCTTTTTCGATCCCTCCCGCCGCCAACGCTGACAGCGCCAGCCCCCGCGGCGCGCCTTGTTCGTCGCCTTCTTCCATTGCCTCCCTTTTCCCGGTTTCCAGCATGACCTCCTCTTCGCTTTCGCCGCTCACCGCCCTGTCCCCGATCGATGGCCGTTACGCCGCCAAGGCCGATGCGCTGCGCGAATGGCTGTCCGAGGCCGCTTTCATGCGCAACCGCGTCAAGGTCGAGGTGCACTGGCTGATCGCGCTGGCGCAGGCCGGCCTGCCCGACATGCCGAAGTTTTCGGCCGCCTCCGAGGCCGCGCTGCTGGCGCTGGTGGACAAGTTCAGCGAGGCCGATGCCGCCCGCATCAAGGAAATCGAAGCCGTCACCAACCATGACGTGAAGGCGGTCGAGTACTGGCTCAAGGAACAGGTCAAGGGCAACGCCGAGCTGGAAGCCGCCAGCGAGTTCATCCACTTCGCCTGCACCTCGGAAGACATCAACAACACCTCGCACGGCATGATGCTCAAGGGCGCCCGCGAGGGCGTGGTGGTGCCGGCGCTCAAGCGCGTGCACGCCCGCCTGGTCGAGCTGGCCAGGCTCAATGCCGCGCAGCCGATGCTGTCGCGCACTCACGGCCAGCCGGCCAGCCCGACCACGCTGGGCAAGGAAATGGCCAACGTGGCCGCGCGCCTGGCGCGCGCGATCCAGCGCATCGAGCAGGTCGAGCTGCTGGGCAAGATGAACGGCGCGGTGGGCAACTACAACGCCCACCTGTCGGCCTACCCGACCTTCGACTGGGAAGCCTTCTCGAAGCAGGTGATCGAGACCCGCCTGGGCCTGGCCTTCAACCCCTACACCATCCAGATCGAGCCGCACGACTACATGGCCGAGCTGTTTGACGCGATCGCCCGCGCCAACACCATCCTGCTCGACCTGAACCGCGACGTCTGGGGCTATATCTCGCTGGGCTATTTCAAGCAGAAGACCAAGGCCGGCGAAATCGGCTCGTCGACCATGCCGCACAAGGTCAACCCGATCGACTTCGAGAACTCCGAAGGCAACCTGGGCCTGGCCAACGCGGTCCTGCGCCACTTGTCCGAGAAGCTGCCGCTGTCGCGCTGGCAGCGCGACCTGACCGATTCGACCGTGCTGCGCAATATCGGCGTGGCCTTCGGCTACAGCCTGCTGGCCTATGAGGCCTGCCTGCGCGGCCTGGGCAAGCTGGAAACCAACCCCGAGCGCCTGGACGAAGACCTGGACAACTGCTGGGAGGTGCTGGCCGAGCCGGTGCAGACCGTGATGCGCCGCTTCGGCGTGCCCAACCCGTACGAGCAGCTCAAGGAGCTGACCCGCGGCAAGGGCATCTCGCGCGAGGCGCTGCAGACCTTCATCAACGGCCTGGCGATCCCCGACGACGCCAAGAAGCTGCTACTGGACATGACGCCCGCCAGCTATATCGGCAAGGCCGTGGTGCTGGCCGAGCGCATCTGACGCCACATTCCGCCCCCGAATCGGGGCGACGTGCTGCAAAAGCCATCCGTGAGGATGGCTTTTTGCTTTTCTGGCGCAGCGCGGCCGGCAGGTCGCTGCGGCTTTGTGCCGCTTGCGACAGAATGTCACTTCAAAGCATTTGAATAACTTAATGAAGGACTGTCCTTCATCGGCGCACAGCCCGCCGCAATAATGCGAGAATCGTAAGCGCACGGGCGGGTCCGCCCTCGCCGGTGCCTTCCCCAAAATTGTGAAACGCTCCTGCGCGAGCGAGAGGAATCCGATGCGTTCTACCGCCAATGCCCCCACCGGCTACGGTGCCACCGCGATCGC
This sequence comes from Cupriavidus sp. FW305-F7, assembly GCF_058782875.1. NCBI lineage: Bacteria > Pseudomonadati > Pseudomonadota > Betaproteobacteria > Burkholderiales > Burkholderiaceae > Cupriavidus > Cupriavidus sp. FW305-F7. The sequence continues at coordinate 5,316 of NZ_JBYSYC010000002.1, forward strand.
CTTGCACTGGGTCATTGCGCTGGCGATCTTCGCCGCGTTCGGGCTCGGCCTGTACATGACGGGCATTCCGGGACTGACGCCGACCAAGCTCAAGCTCTACTCCTGGCACAAGTGGCTGGGCGTGACGATCTTCGCGGTTGCCGTGCTGCGCGTGCTGTGGCGTGCAACCCATGCGGCACCGCCGGTGGCGCCCGGCACGCCGGCCTGGCAGGCCAGGGCTGCGGCCGGCGCCCATCACCTGCTGTACCTGCTGATCGTGATCGTGCCGATCAGCGGCTACCTCTACAGCTCGGCCGCGGGCGTGCCGGTGGTCTACCTGGGCCTGTGGAAGATGCCGGCGCTGCTGGAAAAGAACGACGAACTGAAAGAAGTACTGAAATTTGTCCATATCTGGCTGAACTACCTGATGGCGGCTGTGGTCGTTGTCCATGCAGCGGCGGCGGTCAAGCACCAGTTCGTCGACCGCGACGGCACGCTGGGCCGGATGCTGCCGTTCCTGCGCTGAGGCGCCGCCCCGGCCAACTTTTTCCGTACCGCGGCGCGCTGCGCCGACCCTGACAGGAGTTTTTTGAGATGAAACGCAATTCCCGCCGCGGCTCGCTCGTCATCGCCGCCGTCCTGGCCGCCTCCGGCATTGCCGCCAACCTGGCCTGGGCGCAGGTTGACGCCGCCAAGAGCTCGGTGACCGCGGTCGCGCGCCAGATTGGCGTGCCGATGGAAGGCAAGTTCAAGAAGTTCGATGCCGCGGTCAGCTTCGACCCGGCCAAGCTGGCGACCTCGTCGGCCAAGGTCGAGATCGATGTGTCCAGCTTCGAGATCGGCGACGCCGAGACCACCAAGGAAGTGAAGGGCAAGGACTGGTTTGACGCCGCCAAGTACCCCAAGGCCGTGTTCCAGTCCACCAGCATCAAGAACGGCACGCCGGGCAAGTACGACGTGGCCGGCAAGCTGACCATCAAGGGCAAGACCGTGGACGTGGTGGTGCCCGCCACCTACCGCCAGGAAGGCGCGGTCCAGGTGTTCGAGGGCGCGCTGCCGATCAAGCGCACGGTCTTCAATATCGGCGACGGCGAATGGAAGGACACTTCCGTGGTGGCCGACGACGTGCAGATCAAATTCCGTATCGTGCTGGCCAAGAAGTAGGAAGCAAGGCCGGTATTCCGCTGACGTACCCAATCGACGTTCCTGAGAACGTTCCGCCCCAACCTGATTTGTCGGGAGATTTCATGAAACTGCGTTTCCTCGTTGCCGCCGTCGCGGCCATTTCCGCAACTGCCGCTTTCGGCGTGGCTTCGGCCAATACCGTGACGTACAACCTCGATCCGACCCACACCTACCCGAGCTTCGAGGCCGACCACCTGGGCGGCCTGTCGACCTGGCGCGGCAAGTTCGACAAGTCCAGCGGCGTGGTCACGCTGGACCGTGCCGCCAAGGCGGGCTCGGTCGAGGTCAAGATCGACCCGGCTTCGATCGATTTCGGCAATGCCAAGCTGAACCAGCACGCCAAGGGCCCGGACATGTTCGACGTGGAAGCCTTCCCCGAGGCCGTCTACAAGGGCAAGTTCTCCAAGTTCAAGGGCGACGTGCCGACCGAGGTTGACGGCATGCTGACGCTGCGCGGCGTGTCCAAGCCGGTTAAGCTGGAAATCCGCGACTTCAAGTGCATCCAGCACCCGATGCTCAAGCGCGAAGCCTGCGGCGCCGACGCCGTGGGCCATTTCAACCGTGCCGACTTCGGCCTGGACTATGGCGTGAAAATGGGCTTCAAGCCCGAGGTCAAGCTCGCCATCCAGGTGGAAGGCGTGCGCGCGGACTGAGCGTGCCAGCCCGCTGCGCCGGGCTTCCAGGCAGTCAAGGCCGGCCATGCCGGCCTTTTTTGTTGTCCGGCATCATTCAGGCGCCTGCCAGGGCACTTGGTTGTACGACCCCCGACGGGCACAGTACAATGGCCCGCGGCAATTCCTCCTTGATCGGGGCAATGCTACTCCTGCCAAGGCGGGGGCAGCCATGCCCGCAACCGGCTAAAGCGCATCACTATGAGCATTCGCTGCATGTCCCGATACCGGTAGCCATCCCCGCGACCTCCTCGCCCCTCATGCTGTACCTGGCCGTTCCGCCTTGCCTGTACGGTCCGCAGCGTTTCTCGGTTTTCCCTGGCGCAATACCGTGTATTCCAAAACGCAAATCGATCCGGTAGTTGGTTTCCGCAACTCGCAGGGCGAGCAGGTGCGGGGCACGATCATCAATCTCCAGAGAAAGTCTCTGGTGATGGAAATCTACAATCCGTATTCGATCGTGCAGGTCAGCGAGGTGCTGAGCGAACTCAGCGTCCGCATGGGGGCCAAGAACGCCTACCTCGGCAAGGCCGTGGTGATGAGCCTGGTGAACACCGGCCTGACCGCCGTGGTGTCGCTGACGCTGATCGACGAGTGGCGCGAACTGACGGACCTGACCAACGAGCCCAAGTCAGTCGCGCGCGAAGCCGAGCTTTTTGTGCAGGACTGGGACACGCGCTTCAATATCCGGCGCGACTACCAGATCGTGGTCAACGAGATGCGCGCGTTCCTGTCCGAAGTGTCGCGCTGGGTCGAGCAGGTCGACATGACCGAATCGCTGCCAAAGATTGAAGGCAAGCTCCGCGAGGACGTCTTCTACGAGCTGGCCACGCCCATCATGGTCAAGACAAAGACCTACCTGGATTGGCTTGAGGGCGAGGCCCAGCGCGTGGATCCGGAGATCGCGCCGGTGCACCGCACTTACGCGCAGTCGGCGCTGCACCCGCTCTTGCTGCGGGCGCCGTTCGTATACCGCACCTTCACCAAGCCGCTCGGCTATGCCGGCGACTACGAGATGGTGAACCAGATCCTGAACGACCCGCAGCAGGGTCCCACCACCTATTTCCAGATCGTCAACACCGCCTTCCTCAAGGCGGCGGTGGCGACCGCGCACCGCAACCGCATCGAACTGCTGATCGATTTCCTGACGCGCCAAGCCGATCGCGCGCGCGCCGCTGGCCGGCCGTTCCGCGTGCTCAACGTGGGCTGCGGCCCTGCCTTCGAGATCCAGCGCTTCGTGCGCGAATACCCCAACCCCGAACTGCTGTCGTTCCAGTTGGTCGACTTCAGCGAAGAGACGCTGGAGTTCACGCGTAGCACGATCGAACGCTCGGCCACCAGCGCCGGGAGCAAGGTTGCCGTCGAGATGGTGCACCAGTCCGTGCATGAACTGCTCAAGCGGCGCATCTCGCCGGACGATACCAGTGCAAGGGAGTTCGACGCGGTCTATTGTGCGGGCCTGTTCGACTACCTGTCCGACAAGGTGTGTACGCGGCTACTCTCGTATTTCGCCTCCCGCTCGCGGCACGGAGGGCAGATTCTGGTAACCAACGTCCACGTCGACAATCCTGAGAAATTCGGCATGGAACACCTGCTGGAGTGGTACCTGATCTACCGCGACGACGCGGGCATGGCGCAGCTACTGCCTGAAAATTCGCACTCGCACCGCATTTACGGCGATGCCACCGGCGTCAACGTATTTGCGGAAGCCACCATTGACTGAAGCAGTCCTTGCGGGGCACGCCATGAGCACCAACCAACTCTACGCCGGCTACCAGTCCGAGCTGGCTGACTTTCGCCTGGCATTCAGCCGTGGCGGCGCCTATACCGCGATCGCGCTGGTTCTGCTCGGCGTCGGACTCGATTACGGCCAGTATCCGCAGCAGCAGCTTGCCTTCGGGGTGGCGCGCGTGCTGGTGTCGCTGTTGATCGCGGGCGTGGTGGTGGTGCTGTACAGCGCTGCGGGGCGCCGCTTCGCGCCATGGCTGACGCTGACGTGGCTGCTGCTGCCACAGATCATGATTGCGTGGATGATCTGGCAGACTGAAGGGGCGCAGTCGCCATACTACGTCGGGCTTAACCTCGCGATCTTCGCGTCGGGCATCGCGCTGCCGTTCGGCTTGTGGCAGAACCTGGTGTTCGGCGTGCTCTCGTACCTGCTGTACGTACTGGCATGCCTGTTCCACCCCGGCGGCATCGAGCCGGTGGGCGCTTTTATCGCCAATTCACTGTTCCTGCTGTTCGCCGCGGCGGCCAGCGGGGTCTATACCTTCTTCAACGAGCGGGCGCGCTTCATGTTGTTCCGTCTGAAGGACGAGGTCGCCGAGAAGAATACTGAGCTCGAGGTGATCAACCGCCGGCTGGCCGACATCAAGGGCCAGATGCTGCAGCAGGAGAAGATGGCCGCCATCGGTACGCTGGCGGCCGGGCTGCTGCACGAGGTGAACAACCCGGTCAACTTCTGCCTGATGGCGATCGAGGTGGCGATGGAAGAGCCGCAGGCCAAGGAGAACCCTTCGCTGGAAGAGTGCCTGGTCGACGCCAAGCAGGGGATGCAGCGCATCCAGCATATCGTCTCCGACCTCAAGACCTTTGCCTACCGCAAGCCGGGCGCCGAGGTGGAAGGCACGCCGTTCCTGTTCGAGAAGGCGCTCGATTCGTCGATCCGGCTGACCGCGCATGAGCTGCGCGGCGTCAGCCTCAGCCGCGAACTGCCTGCCGACACCCTGGTGCTGGGCGACGAGGCGGCCATCATCGGCGTGCTGATCAACCTGTTCTCGAATGCCGCGCTGGCCATGCGCAAGGCGGGCACGGCCGCGCCGGCGATCCATACCACGGCCCGGTGGGACAACCACCGCCTGCACATCATGGTGCGCGACAACGGCCCTGGCATCCCCCAGGAAAACCTGGCGCGCGTGTTCGAGCCGTTCTTCACCACGCGCGAGGTGGGGCAGGGGCTTGGCCTGGGCCTGTCGATCAGCTACGCGGTGGTGGAGCGCCACGGCGGGCAGCTGTATGCCGAGAGCGAACTGGGCCAGTGGACCGCGTTCAGCTTCGACCTGCCGCGTGCGGAGTAACCAGCCATGAGCGAAGTGAAGCAGGCACGGCTTGCCGTTCTCTATGTCGACGACGAGGAGATGGCGCGCAAGTATTTCGCCCGGGCCGCCGGCGGCGACTATGAGGTGCTGGTGGCAGACGGCGCCGACGAGGCTCTGGCAGTGCTGCGCGCGGACCCTGCCCGCGTGGCGGTGCTGGTGACCGACTTCCGCATGCCCGGGCGCGACGGCGGCCAGCTGCTGCGCCAGGTGGCGCAGGAATACCCGCAGATCGTGCGCATCCTGGTCACGGCCTATGCCGACAAGGATGTGCTGCTGGAAACGGTCAACAGCGGCGAAGTCTTCCGCATCCTGGAAAAGCCGCTGAGCGTGGCCGACCTGCGCGAGGTGCTGGCACGCGCCGCCGAGCGCCACCGCGAGCGCACCCTGCGCCAGCACCGGCTGATGGCGATCGACGAGACCCTGGCCTTTCTGGCGCACGAACTGAACACGCCGCTGGCGGCCATCGCCAACTTTGCCCACGGCATCCGCGGCCGTGTCGCCGGCGAATACAGCGCTGGCCGCCAGGCCGAGATCGGCCAGGCGGCCAGCGCCATGTACGACAACGCCCAGTATTGCCTGGCGGTGCTGTCATCGTTCCTGCAATCAGTGCGCAACAGTGCCGGCAGCATGCCGGCCCGGTCCGATGCCGGTACCGAGGTCAGCGCCGGCACGCTGGTCACTTCGCTGCTGGACAGCTACCCGTTCGCGGGCGACCAGCGCAGCTGGGTGCAGGTGGAGATGCACGGCGATTTCCCGGTGCAGACGCTGCCCAACTGCGTGGCGCTGGTGCTCTCCTCGGTGATGAGCAACGCGCTGCGGGCGCTGCGCAGTGTCGGCACGCCGGCGTTGCGCTTTGTGGTGGTGGCGCAGCCGCGCCCGGAAATCCGCATCTGCGACAACGGGCCGGGCATTCCGCCGGAAGTGATGGAGCGGCTGCTGGTCGATCCTGTCACCACCCACGCCAGTGCCGGCGGCAGCGGGCTGGGCATGATTTTTTGCAACCGCGTCATGCAGTCGTTTGGCGGCGGCATCCGGATCGAATCCGCATCCGGTGCCGGCACCACGGTGACGCTGGACTTTCCAAGTTTCAAGAGTCGAAAGCATAGGAGTGACCGATGACCGAACCGAATGCCACGCAGGCACCACCCCCGGCGATTCTGTTCGTCGATGACGAAGCGACTGCAGTCAAGTATTTCCAGCGTGCCATCGGGGCGCTGGCACCGGTGGCCACCGGCGGCTCCGTTGAAGAGGGCAAGGCATTGCTCGACGCCCACGCAGGCAGCCTGGCGGTGCTGGTGTCCGACCAGCGCATGCCGGGCGAGTATGGCAACGAACTGCTGCGCTACGCGCGCGAGCGCTACCCGCATATCGTGCGCATCCTGACCACCGCGTATTCGGAGCTCGACCAGACCGTCGAAGCGGTCAACCAGGGGCAGATCCACCGCTACATCAAGAAGCCGTGGGACATCACCGCGCTGCGCATGGAGCTGAAGCAGGCGCTGGAACTGGCCGGCCTGCGCAAGGAACGCGACCAGCTGCTGCGCGAGAAGCTGTCCGTGCTGCAGACCCAGACCGTGGCCTCGCGCATCGGCATGGTGCATGCGCTGTGTGCCAGCCTGATCGGGCCGGGCCGTTTCCAGCCGGTGGAGACCTACCTCGCGGCGGTCGACCTCGCCGGCGCGGGCAGCGTCGAGCCGGACTGGCAGCGCATGGACTACGCCGACCTGGTGCGCGCAGAGGCCGAGCGCAGCGGCAGCTTCGGCCATGCCGTGGCCACGCGCCTGGCGGGCCTGCGCAGCGCCAATGCCGGCCGGGGCGCTGCCGATGCCGCCGCGGTGATTGTCGATGCGCTGGGCAGCGAGGTGGTGCGCCGCGACGGCGACACCGTGGTGTGGACCGCTCCGGCCACGCTGGCGGAGTTCCTCGCGCAGCCGATCGGCGCACCCGTGTCCGCGCAGCACGCGGCCTGGCTGGCCAGCCTGCTGTGGCTGGAAGAGGCTGGCGGCGCGCTGCAGTTTGCGCGCGACGGCAACACCGTGGTGTGCCGCGCATGCCCGCGCAGCGAGGCCTTCGCGGCCGACCGGCTGGCCGCGTGGATCGAGCGGTTCTCGATGCCGGCCTGAATTTCCCAGACCTTGCAGCCATAAAAAAACGGCGCCCCGCGGGGCGCCGTTCTGTTTTACCGCAGGGCAGGGGTCAGGCCTGCGCGCCGTAGTTGGGGTCGTTGCGGTCGGTCGAGTCGGACTTCTTTTCACCCTTGACCAGGTCCTCGCGCTTGACGCCCAGCCACATCGCCAGCGCCGCGGCCACGAACACCGACGAGTAGATGCCGAACAAGATGCCGACCGTCAGTGCCAGGGCAAAGTAGTGCAGCGTGGGGCCGCCGAAGAAGAACATCGACAGCACCATCATCTGGGTCGAGCCGTGGGTGATGATGGTCCGCGAGATGGTGCTGGTGATCGCGTTGTCGATGATCTCGTGCGTGGTCATCTTGCGGTACTTGCGGAAGTTCTCGCGGATCCGGTCGAAGATCACCACCGATTCGTTGACCGAGTAGCCCAGCACCGCCAGGATCGCCGCCAGCACCGACAGCGAGAACTCCCACTGGAAGTAGGCGAAGAAGCCCAGGATGATGACCACGTCGTGCAGGTTGGCGATGATGCCCGCCACCGCGAACTTCCATTCGAAGCGGAACGACAGGTAGATCACGATGCCGGCCACCACGCACAACAGCGCCAGCAGGCCGTCGGTGGCCAGTTCCTTGCCCACCTGCGGGCCGACGAACTCCACCCGTTGCAGCTTCACGTCAGGCGAGGCCGCCTGCAGCGAGGCCAGCACCTGCTCGCTCTGCTGGGCCGAGGTGACGGGCTTGCCGTCCGGGCCCTTCTGCAGCGGCAGTCGGATCATCACGTCGCGCGAGGTGCCGAAGTTCTGCACCTGCACGTCGGTATAGCCCAGCTTGCCCACCTGGCCGCGGATCTTTTCCAGGTCGGCCGCCTGCTGGTAGCTGACCTCCATCACCGTGCCGCCGGTGAATTCGATCGACAGGTGCAGGCCCTTGTGCCAGAGGAAGAACACGGCCGCGGCAAACGTCAGGAAGGAGATCACGTTGAAGACCAACGCGTGCTTCATGAACGGAATGTCGCGCCGGATGCGGAAGAATTCCATGTTGAATCCTGTTCTGTACTGCTAGTTGTTGCTGCTCGCCTTACTTGGCGACCGGCGTGTCGGTGGTGTTGCCCGGCTTCCAGATCTGGCCGATGGCCACGCTCTGCAGCTTCTTCTTGCGGCCGTACCAGAGGTTGACCAGGCCGCGGTTGAAGAACACCGCCGAGAACATCGAGGTCAGGATGCCCAGGCAGTGCACCACGGCAAAGCCGCGCACCGGGCCCGAACCAAAGGCCAGCAGTGCCAGGCCGGCGATCAGCGTGGTCACGTTGGAGTCCAGGATGGTGGCCCAGGCGCGGTCGAAGCCGACCGCGATCGCCATCTGCGGCGACGCGCCCGCGCGTAGTTCTTCGCGGATGCGCTCGTTGATCAGCACGTTGGCGTCGATGGCCATGCCCAGCACCAGCGCGATGGCGGCAATGCCCGGCAGCGTCAGCGTGGCCTGCAGCATCGACAGCACCGCGATCAGCAGCAGCAGGTTCACGCCCAGCGCCACCACCGAGAACACGCCGAACAGCATGTAGTACAGGACCATGAACACGGCGATGGCGGCAAAGCCGTAGGCGACCGAGTCAAAACCCTTCTGGATGTTGTCCGCGCCCAGCGACGGGCCGATGGTGCGCTCTTCGATGATCTCCATCGGTGCGGCCAGCGAGCCGGCGCGCAGCAGCAGCGCCAGGTCGTTGGCGGCTTCGGTGGAGTAGGAGCCGGTGATCTGGAAGCTGGAACCCAGTTCGGACTGGATCGTCGCCACCGTCAGCACTTCGCCCTTGCCCTTTTCGAACAGCACGATCGCCATCGGCTTCTTCAGGTTCTCGCGCGAGACGTCGCGCAGCACGCGGCCGCCCTGGGCGTCGAGCTTGATGTTGACCGAAGGATGCTGGTTCTGGTCGAAGCCGGCCGAGGCGCTTTCAATGCGGTCGCCGGTGAAGATGACCTGCTTCTTGAGCACCACCGGGGCGCCGTTGCCTTGCGTGAAGAGCTCGCTGCCGAACGGGATCGGGTCGCCCGGGCGCGGGCTGCGCGGCGCGTCGTTGTCGACCAGGCGGGCTTCGAGCGTGGCGGTGCGGCCGATGATGTCCTTGGCCTTGGCGGTGTCCTGCACGCCCGGCAGCTGCACCACGATGCGGTCGGCGCCTTGCTGCTGGATCACCGGCTCGGCCACGCCAAGCTCGTTCACGCGGTTGTGCAGCGTGGTGATGTTCTGCTTGACCGCTGCGTCCTGCACCGCCTTGCGCGCGGCTTCGGTGAAGGTGCCGACGATATTGTTGCCGTCCATGGCGAAGGCCACTTCGCGCAGGTTGTCGGCCAGGATGGGACGCGCGCGGTTGGCGTCGTCTGCGTTGTTGAAGCGCACCGTCAGGCGCTCGCCGTCGCGGTCGATGCCGCCGTGGCGGATGCTCTTGTCGCGCAGCAGGGTGCGCGCGTCGCCGCCCAGGCTGTCGAGCTTCTTGTCGACGGCGCCCTTCATGTCGACCTGCAGCAGGAAGTGCACGCCGCCGCGCAGGTCCAGGCCCAGGTACATCGGCAGCGCATGCATGGCGGTCAGCCAGCGCGGCGAGCCCGACAGCAGGTTCAGCGCCACCACGTAGGTGGGGTTGGCCGCGTCCGGGTTCAGGGTGCGCGACAGCACGTCCTTGGCCTTGAGCTGCTCGTCGGTGGTGCGGAAGCGCGCCTTGACCGAGCCGGACTGGCCGGAAATATCAAAGAAGACGCCATCAGGCCGCAGCTGGTTCTGCGCCAGGATCTCTTCGACCTGCTTCTGCATCGCCAGGTCGACCTTGACCGTGGCCTTGCCCGAGGACACCTGCACGGCAGGCGCCTCGCCGAAGAAGTTCGGCAAGGTATAGATGATGCCGATGGCCAGGGCCACCAGGATCACGAGGTATTTCCAAAGCGGATAACGATTCATCTCGGGCCAGTCATTCTGCGGTTGGCGGGGCCGGCGCTGGCGTGGCGCACCACGTCGGCGGGGCCGAACCGGTTTGGCAAACAGCCGCCTGGCAGCCACGGATCGAAACCACGGGGGCTTCGTCGGGCTGGATCAGGCGGCTGCCGGGGCATGCGCGAACGGGCATGCCGGAAAAGACAAAGGCGGGAGTCGCGCGCGCGATCCGGAGATCAGAGCGCCTTGAGCGAGCCCTTGGGCAGCACGGTGGTCACGGCACTCTTCTGCACGGTGATTTCAGTGCCTTCGGCGATTTCCAGGCTGACGTACTGGTCGGTGACCTTGGTCACCTTGCCCAGGATGCCACCGGCGGTCACGACTTCGTCGTTCTTGGCCAGTGCTTCGAGCATTGCCTTGGCTTCCTTCTGGCGCTTCATTTGCGGGCGGATCATGATAAACCACAGCACGCCAAACATCAGGATGATGGGCAGGAAGCTCATCAGGCCGCCAGCCGCGCCGCCGGCTCCGGCGGTCTGGGCAAATGCGTTAGAAATCAGCACGTTGTTTCTCCGTCACAAAAGTCAGTCAAATAATCGATCATTCTACCATTCGCATTTCGCCCGCCCTTGGCATTCTAGGGCGGAATACGGGTTTGTTCGGGTGCGCCCGGGGCAACTTGCGGCAGGGGTCGGCATGGCCGGGCTCTCCGGCTCGCGGGTGGCTTCCGGATGACCCGGCTATTCGACCGCCGGCAGCGCAAAAGTTCGCGCCACCCGGCGTTGTCACTGCGTGCCGCGGGCGCGGTCGGCCGCAAACTGGCGGCGGAAGTCGGCAAAGCGGTGGTGCTCGATCGCTTCGCGCATCTCGCGCATCAGTTGCAGGTAGTAGTGCAGGTTGTGGATGGTATTGAGGCGCGCGCCCAGGATCTCGCCCACGCGGTGCAGGTGGTGCAGGTAGGCGCGCGAGAAGTTGCGGCAGGTGTAGCAGGCGCAGCTTTCATCGAGCGGGCGCGGGTCGTTGCGGTGCGCCGCGTTCTTGATCTTGACGTCGCCGAAGCGGGTGAAGAGCCAGCCGTTGCGCGCGTTGCGGGTGGGCATCACGCAGTCGAACATATCCACCCCGGCGGCGACGCCGGCGACCAGGTCTTCGGGCGTGCCCACGCCCATCAGGTAGTGCGGCTTGTTGGCCGGCAGGCGCGGCGCCACGTGCTCGAGCACGCGCATCATGTCTTCCTTGGGCTCGCCCACCGACAGCCCGCCGATGGCAAGGCCGTGGAAGTCCAGCTCGGACAGGCCGGCCAGCGATTCGTCGCGCAGGTCCTCGTACATGCCGCCCTGGACGATGCCGAACAGCGCGTTGGGGTTGGCCAGGCGCTCGAACTCGTCGCGCGAGCGCTTGGCCCAGCGCAGGCTCATGCGCATCGACTTGGCGGCTTCCTCATGCGTGGCGGGGCGGCCGTCGATCTCATACGGCGTGCATTCGTCGAACTGCATGACGATGTCGGAGTTCAGCGTGCGCTGGATCTGCATCGAGATCTCGGGCGACAGGAAGAGCTTGTCGCCATTGACCGGGGATGCGAAGGTGACGCCATCTTCGGTGATCTTGCGCAGATCGCCCAGCGAAAACACCTGGAAACCACCGGAATCGGTCAGGATCGGCTTGTCCCAGCCGATAAAGCGGTGCAGGCCGTCGTGGGCGTTGACCACGTCCAGCCCGGGGCGCAGCCACAGGTGGAAGGTGTTGCCCAGAATGATCTGCGCGTCGATTTCATTGAGCTCCAGCGGCGACATCGCCTTGACCGAGCCATAGGTGCCCACCGGCATGAAGATCGGCGTTTCGACCACGCCGTGGTTCAGCGTGACGCGGCCTCGGCGGGCGTTGCCGTCGGTGGTGATGAGTTCGAAGTTGAGCATGGCTTGTGATTCTGGATTCAGGCGCCGGGCTGGCGGGTCAGCAGCATGGCGTCGCCGTAGCTGAAGAAGCGGTAGCGCTGCTCGACCGCATGGCGGTAGGCGGCGCGGATGGCTTCCACGCCGGCCAGCGCCGACACCAGCATCAGCAGCGTCGACTTGGGCAGGTGGAAGTTGGTGATCAGGGCATCGACCAGGCGGAAGCGGTAGCCGGGCGTGATGAAGATATCGGTGTCGCCACTGCCGGCGGCAAGCGTGCCGTCGGCCTGCGCGGCCGATTCCAGCGCGCGCAGCGAGGTGGTGCCGACCGCGATCACGCGGCCGCCGCGCGCGCGGGTGTCGCGCACGGCCTGGGCCAGGTCTTCGGAAACGGCGTACCACTCCGAGTGCATCTTGTGCTCGGCCAGGTTCTCGGTGCGCACCGGCTGGAAGGTGCCGGCGCCCACGTGCAGCGTCAGAAAGGCGCGCCGCACGCCGGCGGCATCGAGCCGGGCGAACAGCGCATCGTCGAAATGCAGGCCCGCGGTGGGCGCGGCCACCGCGCCGGGGCTGCGCGCGTAGACGGTCTGGTAGCGGGTTTCGTCGTAGGCGTCCGGGTCGTGCGTGATATACGGCGGCAGCGGCAGGCGGCCATAGCGCTCAATCAGGTCCAGCGCCGGCTCGGGGAAGCGCAGCGTGAAGAACTGGTCCACGCGCGGGCCCACGGTGACGGCGAAGGCGTCGTCGGCCAGATGCAGCGTGCTGCCCTCGGCCGGGGTCTTGGAGGCGCGCACCTGGGCCAGCACGGTGTGGGTATCGACCACGCGCTCGACAAGCACCTCGATCTTGCCGCCGCTGGGCTTGTGGCCAAAGAAGCGCGCCTTGATCACGCGGGTGTCGTTGAAGACCAGCAGGTCATCGGAACGCAGGTAGTCGACGATGTCGCTGAAGGCACGGTCGACCATGCGCACCGCGTCGGCGGTGTCGGCCGGGGCCAGCCGTTCGACCACCAGCAGCCGGCTCGCGCTGCGGTCGGGCAGCGCGCTTTGGGCAATCAGTTCTGGTGGCAGCGGGAAATCGAAATCAGAAAGCGTCAACATCGTGGGAGCGGCGGGCTGCGCGATCCCATGCAGGCCGGAGCGGGGCACAAAACGGCACTCCGCTGCCCGTGGTGGCAGCCGGCATGGGTACAATCGGCGAATCCGATATTGTAAGGCCACGGGCGCGCTTGCCGCCGGGGCGGGCGTGATACCGGCTATTCGCCGGCGCCGCGCCAGCCAACCCCGCAGCACGAGAGCGACCGCTGCCAAATTTTTCGCCGATGCCCGGAACCGCCGCTGAACCGATCCACGACCCCGCCGACGCCGCCAAGGACACGGCGGCGCCCGCGCGCGGCAAGGCCGGCGAAGCCAGGGGCAAGGCCGCCGCCTCCGGCACGTCGACCGCGGCCGCGAGGCTGGCCAAGCTTGGCCTGCGCCGTCCCGTCGACCTGGTGCTGCACCTGCCTATGCGCTATGAGGACGAGACCACGCTGGCGCCGATCGCCGAGGCGATCCGCCGCGCCGGGCTCGGGCTGCCGGCGCAGGTGGAAGGCGAGGTCATCTCCAACGAAGTCACGTTCCGGCCGCGCCGCCAGCTGGTGGTCAAGATTGCCGACGACAGCGGCGAGCTGACGCTGCGCTTCCTGAACTTCTACGGCAACCAGACCAAGCAGATGGCTGAAGGCGTGCGCCTGCGCGTGCGCGGCGAGGTGCGCGGCGGCTTCTTCGGCGCCGAGATGGTCCACCCGACGGTGCGCCCGGTGGTGCCCGGCGAAGCGCTGCCCGACCGCCTGACGCCGGTGTATCCGTCCACCGCCGGCATCCCGCAGGCCTATCTGCGCAAGGCCATCGGCGGCACGCTGTCGCGCACGCCGATGCCCGAGACGCTGCCGCAGGCGGTGCTGGAGGGGCCGCTGGCACGCCTGCACCTGCGCCCGCTGGTCGACTGCCTGCGGCTGCTGCACGCGCCCCCGCCGCAGGAGAGCGAGGCTGCGCTGGCCGACCGCTCGCACCCGGCCTGGCAGCGCATCAAGTTTGACGAACTGCTGGCGCAGCAGATCTCGCTGCGGCGCGCGCACGCGGCGCGGCGCGAAAAAAATGCGCCGACCATGCCGCGCCGCGAGGGCGGGTTGCTCACGCGCTTCCTGGCCGCATTGCCGTTCCGGCTGACCGGTGCGCAGCAGCGCGTGGTCGAAGAGATCGCCGCCGACATGACGCGCCCGCACCCGATGCACCGTCTTCTGCAGGGCGACGTGGGCAGCGGCAAGACCATCGTTGCGGCGCTGGCGGCCTGCCAGGCCATCGACGCCGGCTACCAGGCCGCGCTGATGGCGCCCACCGAAATCCTGGCCGAGCAGCACTACCGCAAGCTGTCCGCATGGTTGGAGCCGCTGGGCGTGCCGGTGGCGTGGCTAGCCGGCAGCCAGAAGGCACGCGACAAGCGCGAGGCCGTGGCGCGCGTGGAATCGGGCCAGGCGCAACTGGTGATCGGCACCCACGCGCTGATCCAGGACACGGTGCGCTTTGCCAAGCTGGGGCTGTCAGTGGTCGACGAGCAGCACCGCTTCGGCGTGGCGCAACGGCTGGCGCTGCGCGGCAAGGCCGGTGCCGCCGATGCTACGGTGCCCGCGGTCGACGCCGTGCCGCACCAGCTGATGATGTCGGCCACGCCGATCCCGCGCACGCTCGCCATGACTTACTACGCCGACCTCGATGTGTCGGTGATCGATGAATTGCCGCCGGGCCGCACCCCCATCGTCACGCGCCTGGTCAACGACGAGCGGCGCGACGAAGTGATCGGACGCATCCATCACGCCGCCGCCGAAGGCCGCCAGGTCTACTGGGTCTGTCCGCTGATCGAGGAAAGCGAGGCGCTGCAGCTGCAGACCGCTGTGGAGACCTATGAAACGCTGGTGGCCGCACTGCCGGACCTGCGCGTGGGCCTGGTGCACGGGCGCCTGCCGCCGGCCGAGAAGGCCGCCGTGATGGACGACTTCAGCGCCAACCGCATGCAGGTGCTGGTGGCCACCACCGTGATCGAAGTGGGCGTGGATGTGCCCAATGCCTCGCTGATGGTGATCGAGCACGCCGAGCGCTTCGGCCTGGCGCAGCTGCACCAGCTGCGCGGGCGGGTGGGGCGCGGCAGCGCCGAATCGGTCTGCCTGCTGATGTACCAGGCGCCGCTGTCGCCCACCGCGCGTGAGCGCCTGGCGACCATGCGCGAGACAACCGACGGCTTCGAGATCGCCCGGCGCGACCTGGAGATCCGCGGCCCCGGCGAGTTCCTGGGAGCGCGCCAGTCCGGCGAAGCGATGTTGCGCTTTGCCGACCTGCAGACCGACGCATGGCTGGTCGACTACGCGCAGGAGGCGGCCGAGCTGATGCTGGCTCGCTATCCGGAAGCGGTCGAAGCACACCTTTCGCGCTGGCTGGGCGGGCGCGAGCACTACCTGAAAGCCTGAACGGCGCTGTCCAGGTGCGCGCTGCTTCGCATGCGTCGACACAATGCGTTGGCGCTCTGACAGAAGCGGCAATCGAAGGTAAAATCTATCGCCTACCGCAAATTGATAAGTCATGACGCTCACCGAACTCAAGTACATCGTCGCCGTGGCGCGCGAGCGCCATTTCGGCCGGGCCGCCGAAGCCTGCTTTGTGTCGCAGCCGACGCTGTCGGTCGCGATCAAGAAGCTGGAAGACGAACTCAACGTGCAGATTTTCGAGCGCGGCACCTCCGAGGTGTCGGTGACGTCGGTCGGCGAGCAGATCGTGGCGCAGGCCCAGCGCGTGCTTGAGCAGACCATGGCCATCCGCGAGATCGCCAAGCAGGGCAAGGACCCGCTGGCGGGCCCGCTGCGCGTGGGCGTGATCTACACCATCGGGCCGTACCTGCTGCCGTCGCTGGTCAAGCAGATGATCGAGACCGTGCCGCAGATGCCGCTCATGCTGCAGGAGAACTACACCCACAAGCTGATCGAGCTGCTCAAGCAGGGTGAGATCGACTGCGCGGTGATGGCCGAGCCGTTCGCGGATTCGGGCCTGACGGTGCGCCCGCTCTACGATGAACCCTTTGTCGTCGCCGTGCCGCGCGGCCACCAGCTGGCGCAGGCGCACTCCATCGACCCCGATGAACTGAAGCAGCAGACCATGCTGCTGCTGGGCAGCGGCCACTGCTTCCGCGACCATGTGCTGGGCGTGTGCCCGGAGCTGTCGCGCTTCTCGCAGGCGGCCGACGGCATCCAGAAGACCTTCGAGGGCTCGTCGCTGGAAACCATCCGCCATATGGTGGCCAGCGGGGTTGGCATCACCGTGCTGCCGCGCACCTCGGTGCCCGACCTGAAGGCCAAGGGTGACATGCTGTCCTATGTGCCGTTCTCCGATCCGGTGCCCGACCGGCGCGTGGTGCTGGCCTGGCGCAAAAGCTTCACCCGCCTGCCGGCCATGGAAGCGCTGGCCAACGCCGTGGCTGCGTGCGAGCTGGCCGGCGTGCGCAAGCTGGACGCCAAGGAGCTGGCCGAAGCGGCCTGATTGTCTTACCCCTGCAGTACCGGCAATTCCCACGGCCGCACCGGAGATTCCGCTGCGGCCGTCGTCATTTCCGGCCCCGCCACGGCGCTACCTGTCTTCGGGCGGAGTCTTCGGGCGGTCATTTTCCGCTGCGATAAGTTGCAGAAATCCCCGATAGATTTGACCTAATGCATAGGTACAAATAATTGAATTCTCAATTCGATAGATCATTGGTAGGCTGACTCGTGTCGGTGCAGATGGCATCGACCTGGGACAGGATCCGATGATGAGCACCAGCGTCCAGTTCTCTCGAACAACAACCAACAAGCGCCCGATTCCCCTCCGCATGGGGCGCTGCCTGCTCGATTGCCTTGCCTGCTATGCCGCCGCGCTCTGACGCAGCGATCCCTTTCAGCCTACCCACCAAGAGGAAAAGATGAGCAAGAAGGACACCCTTACCACTGCCGCCGGCGCACCCGTCGCCGATAACCAGAACTCGCAGACGGCAGGCCCGCGCGGCCCGATGCTGCTGCAGGATGTCTGGTTCCTCGAAAAGCTGGCCCACTTCGACCGCGAGGTCATCCCCGAGCGGCGCGTGCATGCCAAGGGCTCCGGCGCCTATGGCACGCTCAGGATCACCCACGACATCACCAGGTACACCAAGGCTTCGGTCTTTGCCCAGGTCGGCAAGGAAACGCCGCTGTTCATCCGCTTCTCGACCGTGGCCGGCGAACGCGGCGCGGCCGATGCCGAGCGCGACGTGCGCGGTTTCTCGATCAAGTTCTACACCGACGAAGGCAACTGGGACGTGGTCGGCAATAACACCCCAGTGTTCTTCGTGCGCGACCCGCTCAAATTCCCGGACTTTATCCACACGCAGAAGCGGAATCCGCGCACCAACCTGCGCGACCCGATCGCGGTGTGGGACTTCTGGTCGCGCCATCCGGAATCGCTGCACCAGGTCACCATCCTGATGAGCGACCGCGGCCTGCCGCAGAACTACCGCCAGATCCACGGCTTCGGCTCGCACACGTACTCGTTCATCAACGCCAACAACGAGCGCTTCTGGGTCAAGTTCCACTTCAAGTCGCAGCAGGGCATCGCCAACTGGACCAATGAAGAAGCGGCCAAGGTCGTGGCAACGGACCGCGAAAGCGCGCAGCGCGACCTGTTCGAGAACATCGAGCAAGGCAATTTTCCGCGCTGGAACCTGCGCGTGCAGGTCATGCCGGAGGCCGATGCGGCCAAGTACCACATCAATCCGTTCGACCTGACCAAGGTCTGGCCGCACAAGGACTACCCGCTGATCGACGTGGGCGTGCTCGAGCTCAACCGCAACCCGGACAACTACTTTGCCGAGGTCGAGCAGGTGGCGATGAATCCGGCCAATATCGTGCCGGGCATCGGCTTCTCGCCCGACAAGATGCTGCAGGGGCGGCTGTTCTCGTACGGCGACACGCAGCGCTACCGCCTGGGGATCAACCACAACCAGATCCCGGTGAATGCGCCGAAATGCCCGTTCCACAACAGCTTCCACCGTGACGGCGCGATGCGCGTGGACGGCAACCAGGGCGGCAAGCTCAACTATGAGCCCAACCGCGAAAGCGCCTACGCCGCCAGCGAACGCGCGATCGAGCCGCCGCTGGCACTGGATGGCGCCGCCGACCACTGGGACCACCGCGTCGACCCGGACTACTACAGCCAGCCCGGCGCGCTGTTCCGCCTGTTCGACGAGGGCCAGCGCCAGCGCCTGTTCGCCAATATCGCGGCGGCCATGCAGGGCGTGCCTGAGGCGATCGTGCGCGTGCAGCTGGAGCACTTCACCAAGGCCGACCCGGCCTACGGCGAGGGCGTGAAGCGCGCGCTCAATCTGAAGTAAGCGGCAGCCTGGCGCGGCGCCCCTGGCGGGCTGCCGCGCCGCGGAGAACGATGATGGCGATGATCCGGTTGTTTATCGACGAGTGGCGGCAGCTGTGGCACGACGGGCACGACCAGCCCGGGCGCGCCGACGCCGCGCGGCTGCGCCACAAGCTGTGGCGCAAGGAAATCGGCGCCGCCGTGATCGTGCTCGGCGCGGCCGTGATGTTCAGCGAGGTGGCCCGGGGTTTGGCCGGGATCGCCAGCTGATGCAATAATGCGGGTACTGCGCCGCCCGGCCCCGAAACATGGCAAGCCCGGCGGCGCCCCTCGTGGCTTTACCAGAACGGAGTGTATTTACCATGGCAAAGAAGAATGAGATGAGCGTGAATATCGGTATTTCCGACAAGGACCGCAAGAAGATCGCGGAAGGCCTGTCCAAGCTGCTGGCGGACACCTACACCCTCTACCTCAAGACCCATAACTTCCACTGGAACGTGACGGGTCCCATGTTCAATACGCTGCATCTGATGTTCGAGACCCAGTACACCGAGCTGGCGCTCGCCGTGGACTCGATCGCCGAGCGTATCCGCGCGCTGGGCTACCCGGCACCGGGCACCTACAAGGAATACGCCCGCCTGTCGTCGATCGCGGAGGAAGAGGGCGTGCCCGAGGCCACCGAAATGATCCGCAAGCTGGTCGAAGGCCAGGAAGCCGTGGTGCGCACCGCGCGCTCGCTCTTCCCGGTGATCGACGCCGCCGGCGACGAGCCGTCGGCCGACCTGCTGACCCAGCGCATGCAGACGCATGAAAAGACCGCGTGGATGCTGCGCGCGATGCTGGCCTGAGGCCTGCCGGCCACCTCCGGCTGCCCTTCAGTGGCGGCCGGCACTGCGCGTCGCAACCGTCCGGGCTGCGGCGCGTTTTCATTGAATCCTCCTTCCCGGATCCGCGCTGTGCAGACCCTCTCGCCGTTGCCGCCCACGCCCATGCTTGAACGCCTTTCCCTCTACGCGCGCCTGGTGCGCATCGACAAGCCGATCGGCACGCTGCTGCTGCTGTGGCCGACGCAGTGGGCCATGTGGATGGCCGCGGGCGGGCCGCCGGCATGGGGGCTGTTCTGGATCTTCGTGGCGGGCACCTTCCTGATGCGCTCGGCTGGCTGCGCCATCAACGACTGGGCCGACCGCGACTTCGACAAGCACGTCAAGCGCACCAGGGAGCGGCCGCTGACCGCGGGCAAGATCGCCGCATGGGAAGCGCTGGCCGTGGCCGCCGTGCTGGCGCTGGTGGCCTTTGCGCTGGTGCTGCCGCTCAATGCGCTGACCAAATGGCTGGCGGTGGTGGCGGCGGTGGTGGCGGGCACTTACCCGTTCTTCAAGCGCTTCTTTGCGATTCCGCAGGCTTATCTTGGCATCGCGTTTGGCTTTGGTATCCCGATGGCCTTTGCCGCGATCCAGGACCAGGTGCCGCCGGTGGCGTGGATGATGCTGCTGGCCAATGTGTTCTGGGCGGTGGCGTATGACACGGCGTATGCGATGGTCGATCGCGACGACGATCTCCTGATCGGCATGAAGACTTCAGCCATTACCTTTGGCCGCTTCGACGTGGCGGCGATCATGCTCTGCTACGCTGCCTTCCTGGCGCTGATGGCGTGGGCGGGGGTGCTGCTGGGGCTGGGGTGGCCTTACTGGGTGGGGCTGGTGGCGGCGGCGGGTTGCGCCGGGTATCACTACACGCTGATTCGCGATCGGGACCGGATGCGGTGTTTCGCGGCGTTCCGGCATAACAACTGGCTGGGGGCTTGTGTGTTTGCGGGGACGGCGGTGGCTTATGCGATTCGGTGATTAAATCCTGCCGGTTTGCTCCCCTCCCGCTTGCAGGAGAGGGAGCAAACAGTCGGGCAAGATAGGGCTCAATCCTTCCCGAACTCCGCCCCCATCTCCTTGCCCCGCGCCGCGGCGGCACGCATCGCGCGCACGAACGCGTCACCAATTCCCGAAGCCTCCATCGACGTCAGCGCCGCATAGGTGGTGCCGCCCTTGGACGTCACGCGCTCACGCAGCGTTGACACCGGCTCGGAAGACTGCCCGGCCAGGGTAGCAGCGCCACGGAAGGTCTCCACCGCCAGTTCGCGGCCTTGCTCCGCGGTAAGGCCCAGCTCCGTGGCAGCGCGTTCCATCGCCTCGATAAAGTAGAAGACATAGGCCGGCCCACTGCCGGAAATGGCGGTGACCGCATCGATCTGGTCATCCCCATCCACCCACACGCATTTGCCGACGGCCTCGGCCACGGCGCTGGCAATCGCGCGGTCTTCGGCCGACAGCCCGGCCGGGGCGGCCAGCCCCGTCATGCCCATGCCAGCCAGCGCCGGCGTATTCGGCATCGCCCGCACCAGCCGGGTGCGCCCGTCCAGCCAGCGCTGCATGTCCTGCAGCCGGATGCCGGCGGCCACGCTGATCACCAGGTTGCCCTTGCCGCTGGCCGGCAGGATCGGCAGCAGCTGCGCCGCGGCGTCGCGGAACTGCTGCGGCTTGACTGCCAGCACCAGCACGTCGCTGGCGCCGAAGGCGGCATCCGGCGCCCCGGCGGCATGCACGCCGAGGTCGCGCGCCAGGCGTTGTTGGGCCTCGGGGAAGGGGTCGACCACGCGGATCGAGCCGGCCGGCACGCCGCGGGCGATCAGGCCGCCGATCAGTGCGGTGGCCATGTTGCCGCCGCCGAGAAAGCCAAAGGTAAGGGTATCGAGCATGGGGATCCGTTGGGGCTTGAAGGGAATGGACTGGGCTTGCAGGGAAAATGACTGGGCTACGGGTACTGGCGCGCTCCAAAAATGGCGGTGCCGATCCGCACCAGCGTGGCGCCCTCGGCGATGGCGGCTTCCATGTCGCCCGACATGCCCATCGACAGGGTGTCGAGGTCCAGGCCGTCGGCGCGCAGCGCCTGCAGCATGGCGCGCATGGCCGCGAACGGGCGGCGCTGCGCGGCGAGGTCGTCCTCAGGCTCGGGGATGGCCATTAGCCCGCGCAGACGCAGGCCGGGCAGCGCGGCGACAGCATGTGCCAGGGCGGGTACCTCTGCCGGGGCGACGCCGCTCTTGCTGGCTTCGCCGCTGATATTGACCTGGATGCAGACCTGCAGCGCCGCCATGCCGGCCGGGCGCTGGGCCGACAGCCGCTCGGCGATCCTGAGCCGGTCGACGGCGTGCACCCAGTCGAAATGCTCCGCCACCAGCCGGGTCTTGTTGCTTTGCAGCGGACCGATGAAATGCCATTGCAGGCGGTGGCGCAGGTCGGCCAGCGCGGCGATCTTGTCGACGCCTTCCTGGACGTAGTTTTCGCCGAAGGCAAGCTGTCCGGCGGCGTATGCGGCCCTTATGCGGTCGGGGGAAACGGTCTTGGAAACGGCCAGCAGGGCGATGTCCGTGGGCTGTCTGCCGGCTTGTTGTGCGGCCGCCGCGATGCGCTGGTGAACGGCTTGCAAGTTGGCGGCAATTACAGACATAATCCGGCGAACATACAAAAGAAAGTACGCAAAGTACTGATAACTCAGGGTGGGGTCATTATAGATGGACATCGCGCAGCTATTGGCTTTCGCTGTCAAGAACAAGGCGTCTGATCT
This sequence comes from Cupriavidus sp. FW305-F7, assembly GCF_058782875.1. Classification (NCBI taxonomy): domain Bacteria; kingdom Pseudomonadati; phylum Pseudomonadota; class Betaproteobacteria; order Burkholderiales; family Burkholderiaceae; genus Cupriavidus; species Cupriavidus sp. FW305-F7. Next base: position 27,216 of record NZ_JBYSYC010000002.1, read on the forward strand.
TCATCTCTCCGCGGACATGCCGCCGATGGTGCGGATCCACGGCGACATGCGCCGGATCAACGTCGCCTCGATGACGCACAAGGATGTCCACGCCATGGTGTACGACATCATGAGCGACACCCAGCGCAAGGCCTACGAAGAACGCCTCGAAATCGATTTCTCGTTCGAGATCGCCGGCCTGTCCCGCTTCCGGGTCAATGCCTATAACACCCAGCGCGGCGCCGCCGCGGTGTTCCGTACCATTCCCTCCAAGGTGCTCACGCTCGAAGAGCTGCGCGCGCCCGCGGTGTTTGCCGACCTGTGCATGAAGCCGCGCGGGCTGGTGCTGGTAACGGGCCCGACCGGCTCGGGCAAGTCCACCACGCTGGCGGCGATGGTCGACCATCGCAACGAAAGCGACATGGGCCACATCCTCACGGTGGAGGACCCGATCGAATTCGTGCACAGCTCCAAGAAGAGCCTGATCAACCAGCGCGAGCTGGGGCCGCATACGCATTCGTTTGCCAACGCGCTGCGCTCGGCACTGCGTGAAGACCCGGACGTGATCCTGGTGGGTGAGCTGCGCGACCTGGAAACCATCCGCCTGGCGCTGACCGCGGCCGAGACCGGCCACCTGGTCTTCGGCACGCTGCACACCAGCTCCGCGGCCAAGACCATCGACCGGGTGGTCGATGTGTTCCCGCCCGAAGAGAAGGACATGGTGCGCACCATGCTGTCGGAATCGCTGGAGGCGGTGATCTCGCAGACGCTGCTGAAGACGCGCGACGGCAATGGCCGCACCGCCGCGCACGAGATCATGATCGCCACGCCCGCGATCCGCCACCTGATCCGCGAGAACAAGATCGCGCAGATGTACTCGATGATGCAGACCAGCAGCGGGCTGGGCATGCAGACGCTGGACCAGTGCCTGTCTGACCTGATCAAGCGCAGCGTCATCAGCTACAACGACGCGCGCGCCATCGCGAAGAACCCCGACGCGTTCATGGGCTGAGGCCCGCTCCCTAGCAGGACACCGCCATGCTCGATCGCGAATCCGCCGCCAAGTACATCAACGACCTGCTGGAGCTGATGGTCAGCAACCGCGGCTCTGACCTGTTCATCACTTCTGACTTCCCGCCGGCGATCAAGGTCGACGGCAAGATCAAGCCGGTGTCGCAGCAGCCGCTGAACCCGACCCAGGCGCTGGGCCTGGTGCGCTCGGTGATGAACGAGCGCCAGGTGCAGGACTTCGACACCAGCCGCGAATGCAATTTCGCGATCACCGCGCCCAAGGCCGGGCGCTTCCGCGTGTCGGCCTTTATCCAGCAGGGCAAGGCCGGCATGGTGGTGCGCACCATCAATACGCGCATCCCCTCGGTGGCCGACCTGGACCTGCCGGCTACGCTGCATGAGGTGGTGATGGCCAAGCGCGGGCTGGTGATCGTGACCGGTGCCACCGGCTCGGGCAAGTCGACCACGCTGGCGGCAATGCTGGATCACCGCAACGCGCATTCGTACGGCCATATCATCACCATCGAGGATCCGATCGAGTACGTGCACGCGCACCAGAACTGCATCGTCACGCAGCGCGAGGTCGGCATCGATACCGAGTCCTGGCACGTGGCGCTGAAGAACACGTTGCGCCAGGCGCCCGACGTGATCCTGATCGGCGAAATCCGCGATCGCGAGACCATGGAGTACGCGATGCAGTACGCCGAGACCGGCCACCTGTGCCTGGCCACGCTGCACGCCAACAACGCCAACCAGGCGATCGACCGCGTGGTCAACTTCTTCCCCGAGGAAAAGCGCCAGCAGCTGCTGATCGACCTGTCGCTGAACCTGAAGGCGATGATCTCGCAGCGCCTGCTGCCGCGCGCGGGCCGCAAAGGGCGGGTGCCGGCGGTGGAGATCATGATCGGCACGCCGCTGGTGGCCGACCTGATCTTCAAGGGCGAGATCCACGAGCTCAAGGAAGTCATCAAGAAGTCGCGCGAGCAGGGCATGGTCTCGTTCGACCAGGCGCTGTTCGACCTGTACGAGGAAGGCAAGATCACCTACGAGGACGCGCTGCGCAACGCCGACTCGCTCAACGACCTGCGCCTGATGATCAAGCTGCACAGCGCGAGCGCCAAGGATACCGACCTGGGTGCCGGCACCGAGCATCTCAACGTCATCTGATTCGTGCACGCCAGTGCGCATGGCGGTATGCTTGGGCTACCTAGAGGAGTCTGCCATGAGCAATGTCTACCAGTTCGAAGCCAACTCGCTGGCCGGCCAGCCGGTACCGCTGTCGCAGTTCCAGGGCAAGGTGATGCTGGTCGTCAACACCGCCAGCGAATGCGGGTTCACGCCGCAGTACGAGGGCCTGCAGAAGCTCTATGACGAATACCACGGGCGCGGCCTGGAGGTGCTGGGCTTCCCGTGCAACCAGTTCGGCAAGCAGGAGCCGGGCGATGCGCAGCAGATCGGCCAGTTCTGCGAAACGCGCTTTGCGGTGCGCTTCCCGATGTTCGCCAAGATCGACGTGAACGGCGCCGACGCCCATCCGCTGTACCAGTGGCTGACCACGGAAAAGCGTGGCGTGCTCGGTACCCAGGGCATCAAATGGAACTTCACCAAGTTCCTGCTGCGCCGCGACGGCACGGTGTTCAAGCGCTATGCGCCGACCACCAAGCCCGATGAGCTGCGCGCCGATATCGAGAAGCTGCTGTCCGACCCGGCTGCCTGAGCAGGACTAGGTGCCGCTGGCGCGCACCGCGCGCAAAAAGCCGTTGAGCGAGCGGTCGGGCGTTTCGTGGAAATGGTCGTCCAGCATGCGGATGGCGCGGCAGCGGTCCAGCCGGAAGCTGCGGTAGTCCGAGCGCGTGGTGCACCACGCCGCCAGCAGCCAGGCATTGCCCCAGAAGAACAGGCCCAGCGGCATCACCACGCGTTCGGTGATGCGCTGCTGCACGTCGCAGTAGTCGAGCAGCAGCAATTTCTGCTCGCCCAGCGCGCCGTGCACCACGTCGAAGACTTCGCGCACATGCGCCTGGTTGACGTATTCCGGCGCGAACACGCGGCTTTGCTGCGCTGCCAGCCGGCGCGGCGGCGGCAGCGCAGCCATCAGTTTTTCCAGCGCGGGATCGGCCGCGGCGGCCAGCGCGCCGCCGCCCCAGGCTTTCAGGAGGCGCAGGCCGGCCACCAGCGCTTCCACTTCCATGGCGGTGAACATCAGCGGCGGTACATCGAAGTCGGCGCGCAGCCGGTAGCCGATGCCGGCCTCGCCCTCGACCGGCACGCCTGACAGCGACAGCGCCTGGATATCACGGTAGACGGTGCGTTCCGACACCCCGAGCCGCTGCGCCAGCAGTGCCGCCGTGGTCAGGCGGCGGCCGCGCAGCACCTGCACGATCTGGAACAGGCGGTCGGCGCGGCGGCTCATCGGGGGTGGCTAGCCATCGGGGTCAACCGGCCACGGGCTCGTGCAGCCCGATGCGGTTGCCTTCGCTGTCGGTGATATGGGCGATGCGGCCGATCTCGCCCGGCAGGCGCAGCGGCCCGAACACGGTCTTGCCGCCGGCGCGCGCGGCGCGCTCCAGCAGCACATCCAGTTCCGGCGCATGCAGGTATGGCACCGCGCCGTAGTAGTTGCTGGGGCGGTAGCCTTCGCCGGCCACCAGCGCGCCGCCCGGGTCGGGGTGGGGGAACACGGCCATGTCGACCTGGCTCATGGTCTCGCGGCGCAGCTGGATATCGAACACCTGCTCGTAGAAGCCGACCGCGCGGTTCATGTCGACGACGGGGATTTCCAGCCAGTTGATCAGACGGTTGCTCATGACAGACTCCTTGGTTCCAAGTGAAGGGGAGTGAGGAGTTCGCATCATGCGCGGGGGCTGCTGACAGCGTCCTGTCAGGAGCGTGTCAGTGCGGCATCCACGCCGCCATCACCGGCACCATGATTGCCGTCAGCACGCCGTTCAGGCCCATGCCCAGCGCGGCAAAGGCGCCAGCTTCCTGGTTGACCTGGAAGGCCCGCGCGGTGCCGATGCCGTGCGCCGCCACGCCGGTGGCGAAGCCGCGCACGCTGTAGTCGCGGATGCGCAGCAGGTTCAGCACGCTGGTGGCGCTGATCGCGCCGATGATGCCGGTCGCCATCACCAGCACCGCCGTCAGCGACGGCAGCCCGCCGATCTTCTCGGCCACGCCCATGGCGATTGGGATCGTCACCGACTTGGGCGCGAGCGAGCGCACGGTCTCGGGCGATGCGCCCAGCAGCCAGGCAATGCCCACTGCCGACACCACGGCCACCACCGAGCCCGCCACCAGCCCCGCCAGCAGCGGGAACACATGGGTGCGCAGCTTGGGCAGTTGCAGGTACAGCGGCACCGCCAGCGCCACCGTGGCCGGTCCCAGCAGGAAGTGCACGAACTGCGCGCCGTCGAAGTAGGTCTTGTAGGGCGTGCCGGTGACGGTCAGCACCGTGACCAGCAGCGCCACCGCGATCATCACCGGGTTGGCCAGCGGCGAGAAGCGCGAACGCTCATAGATGCGGAAGGCAAAGACGTAGGCCAGCAGCGTAGCGGTCAGCCCGACCAGCGGGCTTGCGGCCAGGTAGACCCAGATCTCGTTGAGGCGGGGCGTCATCATGCCTGCTCTCCTTTCGCATCGGCGGGCGGGACATCGGCGCGCTTGCGCATCAGCATGCGCGTGACCACGGCGGTGGTGGCGATGGCCAGCCAGGTGGACACCACTAGCGCCACCAGGATCGGCATCCATTCGCCCTCGATGCGGTTGGCATGGACCATGATGCCGACGCCGGCCGGCACGAACAGCAGCGACAGGTGCTTGAGCAGTTCAGATGTGGTGCCCTGGATGATGGGCAGCAGGCGGTCATCGAAGACGAGCCAGCCGAACAGCAGGATCATGCCCAGCACGGGGCCGGGCACCGGCAGGGTCAGCGCGTAGCTGATCACCTCACCGACGGACTGGAAAACCAACAGGATTGCAAAGGTCTGGAGCATGGGGCGTGGCGTTTGGTCGCAGGTGCGCGGCGCGCGTCCGGAAGGATGCGCGCTGCCGCCCATGCTGCCCGCCCGCGCTAGCCGAGCATCTTGTCGACCAGTTCGATCCAGTGCATCACCGGGGTGCCGGTGCCGCTCTGCAGGTGCGAGATGCAGCCGATATTGGCCGAGACGATGGCTTCGGGCTGCGTGGCCTGCAGTTTGGCGAGCTTGTCGTCGCGCAGGCGGTAGGCCAGTTCCGGCTGCAACACCGAATAAGTGCCTGCCGAGCCGCAGCACAGGTGGCTGTCAGCGCAGAGTTTGACTTCGACGCCGAGGCCGGTCAAGAGCGCTTCGACTTTGCCGCGGATCTGCTGGCCGTGCTGCAGCGTGCAGGGCGGGTGGTAAGCCACGCGCCGGTTGTCGCGCGGGACCGCGCCGGCCAGGCTGTGCAGCTCGTCGGCAAAGTCCGGCAAGACTTCGGACAGGTCGCGCGTCAGCGCCGATACGCGGCGGGCGCGCTCGGCGTACTTCGGATCGTCGCGCAGCAGGTGGCCGTAGTCCTTGACCATCGCGCCGCAGCCCGAGGCGGTCATCACGATGGCTTCGGCGCCGTCCTCGATATGCGGCCACCAGGCGTCGATATTGCGGCGCATATTGTCGAGGCCGCCGTCGTGGTCGCCGGTGTGGAAGCGGATCGCGCCGCAGCAGCCGGCTTCGAGCGCCACCAGCAGTTGTACGCCGACACGGTCGAACACGCGCGCGGTGGCGGCATTGATGTTGGGCGACATTGCCGGCTGCACGCAGCCGTCGAGCAACAACATCTTGCGTGCATGCACATTGCGCGGCCACGTGCCGGGCGCGGCGGTGCTGGACTGCGCCGGCACCTTGTTGCGCAGCGTGCCCGGCAGCAGCGGCCGCACCATCTGGCCCAGGCGCAGCGCCGTGCCGAACAGCGCCGGGCGCGTCAGCCCCTCGCGCAGCACCCAGCGCGCGATGCGCTCGCGGGCGGGGCGCCGCACGCCTTCGGCCTCGAGCTTGTCGTCGACCAGCTTGCGGCCGATATCGACCAGGCGGCCGTAGCGCACGCCCGACGGGCAGGTCGATTCGCAGTTGCGGCAGGTCAGACAACGGTCCAGATGCAGGCGCGTGCTTTCGGTGATGGCATGGCCTTCCAGCACCTGCTTCATCAGGTAGATGCGCCCGCGCGGGCCGTCCAGCTCATCGCCGAGCAACTGGTAGGTGGGGCAGGTGGCGGTGCAGAAGCCGCAATGCACGCAATTGCCGACGATGGATTTGGCTTCCTCGCCTTCGGGCGTGTTGCGAAGAAAATCGGCCAGGTTCGTTTGCATGGTGTGGGGAGGTTGTGCCTGGGGTTGTCTGGACCTGCCGGATCAGAGCCCGGGGTACATGCGCTGCGGGTTGAAGATGCCGGCCGGGTCGAAGGTCTCTTTCAGGCGGCGGTGGATCGCGGCCAGCGGCGTGGCCAGCGGCGTGAACACGCCCACTGACTTGTCGCCGTTGCGGAACAGCGTGGCATGGCCGCCGGCGGCTTGCGCCACGGCGCGCACGCTTTCGGCATCGGTCTTGTCAGTGCCGTCCTCGGGCAGCCACCAGCGCTGGCCGCCGCCCCATTCGATCAGTTGTGAACCGGGCAGCTCCAGCGGCGCGGCGATGGTGGGCACCGCCAGGCGCCACAGCGCGCGGCCCGCCTGGGCGGGGGCGAAGAACGGGTGGGTCTGCTCGCGCAGCGTTTGCCACAGCGCCGCGGCTTCTGCAGCGTCCACGCGCTCGCCGCCCAGCCTGGCGCACGCGGCACGCACCGCGGCGGTGGCGCCGGCCAGGCGCACATGCAGCACGCCCGCGTGCCAGGCCGAAGACGCCAGCGGCAGCGGCTGGCCGCCCCACTGGTTCAGTTGCCGGATGGCATCGGCCTGCGCCAGCTCGAAGCGCAGCGTGGCCTCGTCGAACGGTGCCGGCAGCACCTTGACCGATACCTGCAGGATCAGCCCGAGCGTGCCGAGCGAGCCCGCCAGCAGCCGCGACACGTCATAGCCTGCCACGTTCTTCATCACCTGGCCGCCGAAGTCCATCACCTCGCCGCGGCCGTCCATCAGCTGCGCGCCCAGCATGAAGTCGCGCAGCGCGCCCACCGACTGCCGGCGCGGGCCCGACAATCCCGCGGCCACGGCGCCGCCCAGCGTCGCGGTGCTGGGCTGGCCCGGCAGTGCGAAATGGGGCGGCTCGAAGGCCAGCATCTGGCGCTTTTCGGCCAGCGCCGCCTCGATCTCGGTCAGCGGCGTGCCGCAGCGCGCGGTGATCACCAGCTCGGCCGGGTCGTATTCGACGATGCCGGCATAGGCGCGCGTGTCCAGCAGCTGGCCCGCGGCGGGCTGGCCGTAGAAGTCCTTGCTGCCGCCGCCGCGCAGCCGCAGCGCGGTGCGGGTCTCGGTGGCTTGCCTGACGGCGTCGCGGATGGCGTCGAGGGTGGCTTGCATATGCGTCGTGGGGTAGGGAAGGCCGGCTCAGGAGCCGGCAGGTCCGCCGGGCACTTCCGGCCGGTCGTTCTGGTATTCGGGCAGCTGGCTGCCGCAATGCTTGCAGTAGCCGGCGTCGGGTTCGTGGCCCTCGGTCAGGCAATGGGTGCAGGTGCGCGTGGTGAGCGGCCGCTTCAGGATGCTGGCGGCCAGCTCGGCGCCGACGATGCCGGTGGGGAAGGCGATGATGCCGTAGCCCAGCAGGATGGTCAGCGAGGTGATGAACTGCCCCAGCGGAGTCTTGGGCACCATGTCGCCGAAGCCCGTGGTGGTCAGCGTCACCACCGCCCAGTACATGCTGACCGGGATGCTGGTGAAACCGTGCTGCGGACCTTCCACCACGTACATCACCGTGCCCAGGATCACCGTGATGATGAACACCGTGCCCAGGAACACGAAGATCTTGCGCCGGCTGTTGACCAGCGCGCGGTACAGGATCTCGGCTTCCTCGAAGTACACGGTCAGCTTCAGGATCCGGAACACGCGCAGCAGCCGCAACAGGCGCACATCGATCAGGAAATGCAGCTCGGGCAGGAAGAAAGCCAGCCAGGTTGGCATGATCGAGACGAAGTCGATGATGCCGTAGAAACTGAACACATAGCGCCACGGCCGGCGCACCACCAGGATGCGCATCATGTACTCGGCCGTGAAGAACAGCGTGAACATCCATTCCAGCACGGTGAACAGCTGCCCGAGGCGGTTGTTCACCGCGGGCAGGCTGTCGAGCATCACCACCATCACGCTGGCGACAATGGCCAGCAGCAGCGCGACATCGAAGAGCCGGCCTTCGCGGGTATCGGCCTCGAAGATGATGGTGTACCAGCGCTGGCGCCAGCCGGTCTCGGGCTGGCCCAGGCGCTGGCGGATGAACGCTTCCTGCTGCTGGCGTCGGCGTGGGCTGGACATGGCGTGGCTCAGAAGCGCGGCAGTTCCGGGTGCGGCAGCAGGCCGCGCTTCACATGCATCTTGCCGTACTCCGCGCAGCGCGCCAGCGTGGGGATGGCCTTGTCCGGGTTGAGCAGCCGCGCCGGGTCGAAGGCGGCCTTGACGCCGAAGAAGGCGTCGCGCTCGGCGGGCGAGAACTGCACGCACATCGAGTTGAGCTTCTCCACGCCCACGCCGTGCTCGCCGGTGACGGTGCCGCCCAGCTCGACGCAGGTTTCCAGGATGTCGGCGCCGAACAACTCGGCGCGGTGCCATTCGTCCTGGTCCGAGCCATCGAACAGGATCAGCGGGTGCATATTGCCGTCGCCAGCATGGAACACGTTGATGCAGCGCAGGCCGTACTTGCGCTCCATCTCCTCGATGCGCTTGAGCAGCGTGCCGATGTGCTTGCGCGGGATGGTGCCGTCCATGCAGTAGTAGTCGGGCGAAATCCGGCCCGCGGCGGGGAAGGCGTTCTTGCGGCCGCTCCAGAAGCGCAGCCGCTCGGCCTCGTTCTGCGAGACCACGATGCGGGTGCAGCCCGAAGCCTTCAGCACTTCGCTCATGCGCTCGATTTCCTCGGCCACTTCTTCCGGGGTGCCGTCGGACTCGCACAGCAGGATGGCGGCGGCATCGAGGTCATAGCCCGCATGCACGAATTCCTCCACTGCCGCTGTGGCGGGCTTGTCCATCATCTCCAGTCCCGCCGGGATGATGCCCGCGGCGATCACGTCGGCCACGGCGTTGCCGCCTTTCTCGACATCGTCGAAGCAGGCCATGATCACCTGCGCCAGCTGCGGCTTGGGGATGAGGCGCACCGTGACCTCGGTGACCACGGCCAGCATGCCTTCGGAGCCGATCAGCACGGCCAGCAGGTCCAGGCCCGGCGAGTCGGGGGCCTCGGAGCCGAACACCACCACCTCGCCCTCCATCGTCACCGCGCGCACGCGCAGCACGTTGTGCACGGTCAGGCCGTACTTCAGGCAGTGCACGCCGCCGGAGTTCTCGCTGACGTTGCCGCCGATGGTGCAGGCGATCTGCGAGGACGGGTCCGGTGCGTAGTACAGGTTGTGGGGTGCGGCGGCGTCGGAGATCGCCAGGTTGCGCACGCCCGGCTGGACCACCGCGGTGCGCGAGTACGGATCGACCGACAGGATGCGCTTGAACTTGGCCAGCGACAGCACCAGGCCCTCGGCGATTGGCATGGCGCCGCCCGACAGGCTGGTGCCGGCGCCGCGCGGCACCACCGGCACGCCCAGCTTGTGGCACAAGCGCAGGATCGCGCAGACCTGTTCTTCAGTGTCGGGCAGGGCCACGGCCATCGGCACCTGGCGGTACGCGGCCAGGCCGTCGCATTCATAGGGGACGGTGTCTTCCGGCTTCCACAGCAGCGCGGCATCCGGCAGGATCTGCGCCAGGCCGGCCAGCAGCGCGCTGCGGCGGCCTTCGGCCGTGGCATGGGCGCCGTCGGGGGCGATGGTTTGGGCTTCGTGCGGGGCATTCATGAACGACTCCTCTGGGGCCTCCTGGATGGCGGCCGGTGCGCGGCCTGCCGGTCGCGGCAATGCAGGGCCTGCCGCGGGGGACGGGTGACTATAGCGCAGGGCACCTGGCGCGGGCACCATGGGAGACGTGAATTCCGCATGGCAGGCCGATCAAAAATGCTCATCATGGCTGCGCGGGAAATCACGCCTGGCATGGGACGCAAGTCCAGCGTACACCGCGGCGCGGGTGCAGGGAAGGCGGCCCGTCTGGACTCAGCGTGCCGGCGGCTGCGGCAGGAAGCAGACCATATCGAGCTTGTCGTGGAAGTGCGGCGCGACGTACAGCGCATCCGGCTCCAGCCCCGTGCGCACGAAGCCGAGCGACTCATACAGCTGCACCGCGCCCGCGCTGCCGGCATTGACGCACAGCGTCACCTGGCGCACGCCCGGCATGGCGGCGGCCTGTTCCATGGCCCGCTCCATCAGCGCGCGGCCGAGCTTGCGGTCGCGCCAGCCCGGGGCCACGTACATGCCCCAGATAAAGGCCTTGTGCCGGTGCTTGGCGTTTTCCTCGCGCATCACCCCGACCACCCCGGCCAGCGCGGTGTCATCGGTGCCGTCAACGAAGGCGCCGAACACGGCCTTGCCCTCGGTCGCGGCCAGGCGCGCGGCGACGACTTCCAGCGGCCGGTCCTGTTCCTCCTCCAGGCTGGAAGCGAAGGCCTCCGGCGCTTCGGCCAGGCCTTGCAGCCGCAGCGCCTGGAAGGCGGCGGCATCGGCGGGGGTCAGCAAACGGATTTCCATGGGGTCGGTCTCCTACCAGTCCAGGCTCAGCAGCCAGTCGACGAAATAGCGCGCCTCGGGCTTGAGCGGAGCCTGTTCGCGCTCGACGATGTAGTAGCCGTGCGGCGAGACCGATTCCACATCCAGCAGCCGCACCATCTGCCCCAGCGACAGCCAGTGCCGCGCCATGCGCTGGCGCACCAGCGCCACGCCCTGGTTGGACGCGATCGCCTCCAGCATCAGGCCGATGTCATTGAACTGCGGCCCGGTCTGCGGCTCGGCCCAGTCCAGCCCGGCAGTCTCGAACCACGGCTTCCACGGCTCCAGCGGGCTGCGCAGCAGCACCAGGCCGTGCAGGTGCTCGGGCTTGGTGATGGCGCGGCCGTTGACGCGCTCGTAGTATTCGCGGCCGCACGCCGGGAACACCGGCTCGACCAGCAGCCGGGTGGTCTTCAGGTCGGGGTAGCGGCCGGTGCCGTAGCGGATCTCGACATCGGTGTCCTCGGCCTTGACGTCCAGGAATGGGATTGCCAGGTGCAGCTCGAGGTCGATATGCGGATACAGCGCGCCGAATTCAGGCAGGCGCGGCACCAGGTGCTGGCGCCCGAAGGTGGGCGGGATCGCCACCCGCAGCCGGGTGCGCAGCTTGTTGTACTCGGGCCGCGCCAGCTCGTTGAGCGACTTGAGCGCGTCCTGCACGTTGCGCAGGTAGCGCGTGCCGGCGGCGGTCAGCCGCAGCGCGGCGTTGGCGCGCACGAACAGGTCTTCGCCCCACAGCTCCTCGAGGTTCTTGATGCGGTGCGAGACCGCGCTGGGCGTGACCGACAGCTCTTCGGCCGCGCGCGCGAAGCTGCCCAGGCGCGCCGCGGCCTCGAAGGCGATCAGCAGGTGCAGCGGCGGGACGCGGTTGAACATGGAGGCCATCTGCCCGGTACGCCTTACTGCGTGCCCGCGCGCGTGGCGCTGAAGATCTTGCCCGGGTTCAGGATGTGGTTGGGGTCCAGCGCGTCCTTGATCGCGCGCATCAGGTCGAGCGCGTCCTCGCCGTGTTCTTCCACCAGGAAGCGCTGCTTGTGCAGGCCGACGCCGTGCTCGCCGGTGCAGGTGCCGCCCATCGCCAGCGCGCGTTCGACGATGCGCTGGTTGATGGCCTCGGCCTCGGCCATCTCTTCGGGCTTGCCGGGGTCGACCAGGATCGCCACGTGGAAGTTGCCGTCGCCGACATGGCCGACGATGGGGCAGGGCAGCGCCGAGGCGTTCAGGTCCTTCTCGGTCTCGGTAACGCAGTCGGCCAGGCGCGAGATCGGCACGCACACGTCGGTAGTCACCGACTTGCAGCCCGGCTTGAGCTGCAGCATGGCGAAGTACGCGGTATGGCGTGCGTTCCACAGCCGGCTGCGGTCCTCCGGGCGCGTGGCCCATTCGAAGCCCTGGCCGCCGTGCTCGGCGGTGATGTGCTGCACGGTCTCGGCCTGCTCACGCACGCCGGCCTCGGTGCCGTGGAATTCGAAGAACAGGTGGGGGGTCTCGGGCAGGGTCAGGTTGTCGTGGCGGTTGATGGCGCGGATCGCCAGCGCATCGACAAACTCCACGCGCGCCACCGGCACGCCCAGCTGGATGGTCTGGATCACGGCCTGCACCGCGCTGCCCATGCTGGGGAAGGCGCACACCGCGGCGGAGATCGCTTCCGGCTGCGGGTAGAGCCGCACCGTCACCTCGGTGATGATGCCGAGCGTGCCTTCGCTGCCGATAAAGAGCCGGGTCAGGTCATAGCCCGCCGCCGACTTGCGCGCCTGCGTGCCGGTGCGGACCACGCGGCCGTCGGCGGTCACCACCGTCAGCGCCAGCACGTTCTCGCGCATGGTGCCGTAGCGCACCGCGTTGGTCCCGGAGGCGCGCGTGGCGCACATGCCGCCCAGCGAGGCATCGGCGCCCGGGTCGATCGGGAAGAACAGGCCGGTGTCCTTGATTTCCTGATTCAGCTGCTTGCGCGTGACGCCGGGCTGCACGGTCACGGTCAGGTCCTCGGGCTGCACCGCCAGCACGCGGTTCATCTGCGACAGGTCCAGGCTGATGCCGCCTGCCACGGCCAGCAGATGGCCTTCCAGCGATGAGCCGGCGCCGTACGGGATCAGCGGCACGCCATGCTGGTTGCACAGGCGCGCCACCTCGGCCACTTCCTCGGTGCTGTGGGCGAAGACCACGGCGTCGGGCACGGCCGGCGGGAACGGGGATTCGTCGCGGCCGTGGTGTTCGCACACGCCGGCGGAGGTGGTGAAGCGGTCGCCAAAGCGAGCCGCCAGGGCGTCGCTGAAGGCGGGCGGCAGCGGACGGCGGGCGAGCGTGGCGGGCGGCGTGGGGTGGTTCATGCGGGTCTCCGGCGGGTCGGCGCGACGTTGGTGCCGGCGGCGGCGCTCCGGAGCAAGCTCCGGTCTGGCCGGCAGGGGCGCGACCCGGTGATCGAATGGACGATGAATAAGGGCTACCGGCATTCTACGCCGCGCGGCGGCTCATGCACCCTGGCGGGGCGCCGCGGCGGTCGGCGGCCGGCTGGTACTGGCCGATAGCCGCACAGCCAGCGCCGGGACACAAGAGCTTGGCCCGCCGAGGCGGTCCGGCGCGATAATGCGTCTTTCCCCCTGGCGCCCGCGTTGCAGGGCGGACCACGACTACCACACGCTTACGAGGAGACCGGCATGGGCAACCGCCTGTCCAAGATTGCCACCCGCACCGGCGACGCCGGCACCACCGGCCTGGGCGACGGCAGCCGCACCGGCAAGGACAGCCTGCGCATCGCCGCCATCGGCGACGTCGACGAACTCAACTGCCACGTCGGCGTGCTGCTGACCGAGGCCCTGCCGGACGACGTGCGCGCCGCGCTGCTGCATATTCAGCACGACCTGTTCGACCTGGGTGGCGAGCTGTCCATCCCGGGCTACACCCTGCTCAAGCCTGAGCAAGTGGCGCAGCTCGACACCTGGCTGGCCGACTACAACGCCAACCTGCCGCGGCTGGCCGAATTCATCCTGCCGGGCGGCAGCCGCGCCGCGGCGCAGGCCCATGTCTGCCGCACCGTGTGCCGCCGTGCCGAACGCGCGCTGGTGGCGCTGGGCGCGGCCGAGCCGCTGAACGAGGCCCCGCGCCAGTACCTGAACCGGCTGTCGGACCTGATGTTCGTGCTGGCGCGGGTGCTGAACCGGGCCGGGGGCGGTTCGGACGTGCTGTGGCAGCGCGACCGCGACGCGCCAGAAGGTATGGAATAAGCCACTTTCGGCGACCGCGCCGCGCCGCCGGCTTAACCTGCGGCGGCGGATGCCGTTGAAAGCGTGCATAAACCGAGAAAATTACTCGGATTTGCCGGTTATGCCCTTGAAAAGCCCCCGGACGGCCACATTTCGGCCTCAGGTTGAATTGCAGCCGCGCGGATAGCGCTGGCTCAAGAGGAGAGAATAATGGGTAAGATCATCGGTATCGACCTCGGTACCACCAATAGCTGCGTCGCGATCCTGGAAGGCAACACCCCCAAGGTCATCGAAAACTCGGAGGGTGCCCGCACCACCCCGTCGATCATCGCCTACATGGAAGACGGCGAAATCCTGGTCGGCGCGCCGGCCAAGCGCCAGGCCGTCACCAATCCGCGCAACACGCTGTACGCGGTCAAGCGCCTGATCGGCCGCAAGTTCGAAGAGAAGGAAGTCCAGAAGGACATCGGCCTGATGCCGTATTCCATCGTCAAAGCCGACAACGGCGACGCATGGGTGTCGGTGCGCGACCAGAAGCTGGCGCCGCCGCAGGTGTCCGCCGAAGTGCTGCGCAAGATGAAGAAGACGGCCGAGGACTACCTCGGCGAGCCGGTGACCGAAGCCGTGATCACCGTGCCGGCCTACTTCAACGACTCGCAGCGCCAGGCCACCAAGGACGCCGGCCGCATCGCCGGCCTGGACGTCAAGCGCATCATCAACGAGCCGACCGCGGCCGCGCTGGCGTTCGGCATGGACAAGAACGAGAAGGGCGACCGCAAGATTGCCGTGTATGACCTCGGCGGCGGCACCTTCGACATCTCGATCATCGAGATCGCGGACGTGGACGGCGAGAAGCAGTTCGAGGTGCTGTCGACCAACGGCGATACGTTCCTGGGCGGCGAAGACTTCGACCAGCGCATCATCGACTACATCATCAGCGAGTTCAAGAAGGACCAGGGCGTGGACCTGTCCAAGGACGTGCTCGCGCTGCAGCGCCTGAAGGAAGCCGCTGAAAAGGCCAAGATCGAACTGTCGAGCTCGCAGCAGACCGAGATCAACCTGCCGTACATCACGGCCGATGCCTCGGGTCCGAAGCACCTGAACCTGAAGATGACCCGCGCCAAGCTCGAATCCCTGGTGGAAGAGCTGATCACGCGCACCATCGAGCCGTGCCGCATCGCTATCAAGGATGCGGGCGTCAAGGTCAGCGACATCGACGACGTGATCCTGGTCGGCGGCATGACCCGCATGCCCAAGGTGCAGGAACAGGTCAAGGAGTTCTTCGGCAAGGAAGCGCGCAAGGACGTGAACCCGGATGAAGCCGTGGCCGTCGGTGCCGCGATCCAGGGCTCGGTGCTGTCGGGCGACCGTACCGACGTGCTGCTGCTGGACGTGACGCCGCTGTCGCTGGGTATTGAAACCCTGGGTGGCGTGATGACCAAGATGATCACCAAGAACACCACCATCCCGACCAAGCATGCGCAGGTGTTCTCGACCGCCGACGACAACCAGCCGGCGGTGACCATCAAGGTGTTCCAGGGCGAGCGTGAAATGGCCTCCGGCAACAAGCTGCTGGGCGAGTTCAACCTGGAAGGCATTCCGCCCGCAGCGCGTGGCACGCCGCAGATCGAAGTGTCGTTCGACATCGACGCCAACGGCATCCTGCACGTGGGCGCCAAGGACAAGGCAACCGGCAAGGAAAACCGGATCACCATCAAGGCGAACTCGGGCCTGTCGGAAGACGAGATCCAGCGCATGGTCAAGGACGCCGAGGCCAACGCCGAGGAAGACAAGAAGGCCCGTGAGCTGGCTGACGCCCGCAACCAGGCCGACGCGCTGATCCACTCGACCAAGAAGGCGCTCACCGAATACGGTGACAAGCTGGAAGGCGGCGAGAAGGAAAAGATCGAAGCCGCGATCAAGGAACTGGAAGACGCCGCTCGCGGCGGCGACAAGGCCGAGATCGACGCCAAGGTCAACGCGCTGTCCGAAGTCAGCCAGAAGCTGGGCGAGAAGGTCTACGCGGACATGCAGGCCAAGGCCGGCGAAGGTGCCGCGCCCGGTGCTGCCGGTGCCGGCGCGGCCGGTGGCCAGCAGGCGCAGCCGCAGGACGACAACGTTGTGGACGCCGAATTCAAGGAAGTCAACGACAAGAAGTAATCGGGACACGCGGGCGGCGGTGCAGGCACTGGCCGGCACCGCTCCCGCCCCGACGCCGGGCGCGGCCATCGGACCCAGCGGGAAACCGCCGTCGGATGCCTCGCTCGGCTTTTTTGCTATTCGCCGGTATCGCGCCGCATGCGCGTGCCGGCCAAAAGGGTTTGAGCCACCATGGCAAAACGTGACTATTACGAAGTGCTCGGGGTAGGCAAGAACGCGAGCGACGACGAGATCAAGAAGGCTTATCGCAAGCTCGCGATGAAGTACCACCCGGACCGCAATCCGGAGGGCAAGGACGGCAAGATCGCCGAGGAAAAATTCAAGGAGGTCAAAGAGGCCTACGAGATGCTTTCCGACCCGGAGAAGAAGGCAGCTTACGACCAGTACGGCCATGCCGGTGTGGATCCGAACATGGCGGGCGGCTTTGGCGGCGCGCAGGGCTACGGCGGTTTCGCCGAGGCCTTCGGCGATATCTTCGGCGACATCTTCGGCCAGCAGGCCGGTGGCCGCCGCGGTGGCGGCGGCGGTCCGCAGGCCTATCGCGGCGCCGACCTGCGCTACAGCATGGAGATCTCGCTGGAGCAGGCCGCGCACGGCCACGAGGCGCAGATCCGCGTGCCGCACTGGGACGACTGCGACCACTGCCACGGCAATGGCGCGGAGCCGGGCTCGAGCGTGGAAACCTGCCCGACCTGCCACGGCGCCGGCCAGGTGCGCGTGTCGCAGGGCTTCTTCACCATGCAGCAGACCTGCCCGAAGTGCCACGGCAGCGGCAAGTTCATCCCCAAGCCCTGCACCAAGTGCCACGGCCAGGGCAAGCTGAAGTCGCAGAAGACGCTGGAAGTGAAGATCCCGGCCGGCATCGACGAAGGCATGCGCATCCGCTCATCGGGCAACGGCGAGCCGGGCATCAACGGCGGCCCCCCGGGCGACCTGTATGTGGAAGTCCACATCAAGGCGCACCCGATGTTCGAGCGCGACGGCGACGACCTGCACTGCCAGATGCCGATCTCCTTCGCCACCGCGGCGCTGGGCGGCGACCTGGAAGTGCCGACGCTGAGCGGCAAGGCCACCTTCCCGGTGCCTGAAGCCACCCAGTCGGGCAAGACCTTCCGCCTGCGCGGCAAGGGCATCAAGGGCGTGCGCTCGGGCTATCCGGGCGACCTCTATGTGCATGTGAATGTGGAGACGCCGGTCAAGCTGACCGAGGCGCAGAAGGATATGCTGCGCCAGTTCGACCGCTCGGTGCATGAGGGCGGCTCGCGCCACAGCCCGCAGGAGCAATCCTGGCTGGACAAGGTGAAGAGCTTCTTCAGCTGACCGGGTTTGCAGTATCGGACCGGCCACGTGCGAGCGTGGCCGGTTTTGTTTTTGGCGCGGCGCTCCGCGTCTGCGAACCGCTGGTTTGCTCCCCTCTCCCGCCTGCGGGAGAGGGGCTGGGGGAGAGGGCAGGCGCGCCCATCGCCCACCACGCTTGCGCCGCGCGATAATGCATCACTGCCTTCCATGCCGGCGGCGCCGGCAATCCTGTTTTTCCTGACGATTTCCCGTGGTAGCAAGCATCCAGCCCCCGCCCTCTCCCCCGGCCCCTCTCCCGCAAGCGGGCGAGGGGAGCACGCCGCCAGCAAGCGGAGAGGCCTTCGTCCTTCTCGACGACGCCACGGCCCCGGCGGCGCAAGCCGCATCACGCCTCTACACCGGCCTCATTCGCGAAGACGTGCTGCCCGCCGGCAGCGACATCGCGCAGCTCGACACCGTGCTTGCCGACGGCTGGCGCCAGGGCTGGCATGCCACTCTGTTTGCCCCCTACGAATTCGGCGGCGCACTGGTCGACGCCCCGGTGCATACCGGTAACGAGATGCCGTTCCACAACGGCGCGCTGCGCCTGCTGTGGTTCCGCAACCTGCGCCGGCTCGATGCCGCGGCGGTCACGGCGTGGCTGCAATCGAAAGCCGACCCCAAGCCAGCGGGCCTGATGGAGGTGGCCTCCGATACCTCCCGCGAGGCCTTCGACGACGCCATCGCCCGCATCCACCAGTGGATCGAAGCCGGCGACACCTACCAGGTCAACTATACCCAGCGCCTGCACTTCGATGCCTTTGGCGACCCGGTGGCGCTGTACGCCGCGCTGCGCGCCGCGCAGCCGGTGCCGTATGGCGTGCTGGCCAGCCTGCCGGATGGCGCCACGGTGCTGTCGCTGTCGCCCGAGCTGTTCGTGCGCCACGACGGCCAGGGCCACCTGCTGACCCGGCCGATGAAGGGCACCGCGCCGCGCTCGGGCGATGCCGTGCGCGATGCGCAGGCCGCCGCCGCGCTGGCCGCCGATGCCAAGAACCGCGCCGAGAATGTGATGATCGTCGACCTGCTGCGCAACGACCTGGGGCGCATCGCGCAGCCGGGCAGCGTGGCGGTGCCGGAGCGCTTTGCGGTGCAGCCGTTTGGTGCGGTGCTGCAGATGACCTCTACCGTCACCGCGACGGCGCGGTCCGGCACGCGCTTTGGCGCGCTGATGGCGGCGCTGTTCCCGTGCGGCTCCATCACTGGCGCGCCCAAGCGGCGCACCATGGAGATCATCGCCGAGCTGGAAGGCGCGCCGCGCGGGCTGTACACCGGCGCGATCGGCTGGATTGATGCGCCAACTGACGAAAGCACCGCGGGACCGTTCGCGCTGTCGGTGGCAATCCGCACGCTGGTACTGGCGCCTCTCGCGGACACCGGCCTGCTCGCGGGTGAAATGGGCGTGGGCGGCGGCATCGTCCATGACAGCGTCGCGGCGGAGGAATTCGATGAATGCGGCTGGAAGGCGCGTTTCCTGACGCGGCACGATCCCGGCTTGACGCTGTTCGAAACCATGCGCGTGCAGGACGGCGAGTGCCTTTACCTGGCGCGGCACCTTGCGCGCATTGGCGCTTCGGCGCATACGTTCGGCTTCGCTTTCGATGCCGATGCGGCACGCACCGCAGTGGCCGCGCAGGTAGCGCAGCTGGGCGCGGGGACATGGCGCCTGCGTATGAGCGTGGACAAGTGCGGCGCGCTCGCATTTGCCAGCGGCGCGGTGGCACCGATGCCGGCCGGTCCGGTCAGGATCGACATTGCCCCCGAGCCACTACCCGCCGCCGACCCGCTGCGCCGCCATAAGACCAGCGCGCGCGCAGTGTTCGATGCGGGCTGGCAGGCCGCCGAGCGTGCCGGCGGCTTTGACCGGCTGTTCTTCAACACGCGCGGTGAACTGCTGGAAGGCGGGCGCAGCTCGGTCTTCGTCCGCATCGATGGCCGCTGGCTGACGCCGCCGCTGTCGGCCGACATCCTGCCCGGCGTGATGCGCGCGGTGGTGCTGGACGAGGGTGGGGCGACGCTGGGCGCCCCCGGCGAAGCGGTGACGGAAGCCGTGATCACGCGCGCGATGCTCGCGCGCGCCGAGGCCATCGTCCTGGTCAACGCCTTGCGCGGCGCGATGGCGGCGACGCTGAGTCAGAAAGCCTGAAGACTAAGGGTGGTGCGTGTCCAGCACGCCGTCGCCCAGCTTCCAGCGCACCACGCCCGGCAGGTTGATCAGCTCGCGGTCGTGGCAGATCATCACCACGGTGCGGCCTTCGGCGGCCAGGTCGCCGACCAGCCCAATCACCTGCTCGCGCGCATGGCCGTCCAGGCTCGAGGTGGGCTCATCCAGCAGCAGCAGCTCCGGCTCCAGCACCTTGGCGCGCGCCAGTGCCACGCGCTGGATCTCTCCGCCGGACAGGTATTCGGGCGCGGTGTCCTGCAGGTGCGACACGCCGGCCCAGCCCAGCGCCTCACCAACGCGGCGGGCGATCTCGTCGCGCGGCATCCCGCGTGCATGCAGGCCGTAGGCAATATTTTCGCGCACCGAGGTGCGGAACAGGTAAGGGTGCTGATGCAGGTAGGCGATGCGCTGGCGCAGCGCCGGCGGCAGCGGAGTGAGGGGGGCGTCGTGTGCCTGGCCCCGGGCGTCGGTCCACTGCGCGCTGGCGCCGGGTGCCGGCTCCAGCCCGGCCAGCATGCGCAGCAGCGTGGTCTTGCCGGCGCCGTTCATGCCGGTCAGCACGATCGCCGTGGCGCGCGGGATCACCAGCCTGTCGATGGCAAAGAGCTTGCGCAGGCCGATGGTGCGCGCCAGCCCGCGCACGGTCAGCAGCGGGCTGTGGTCATGGGCAACTGAGGGAGTCATCGGCGGAAGCCTCCGGCACCCTGCAGCCAGGCCATGCCGATATTGACCAGCAGCGCCAGCGCCACCAGCACGATGCCCAGCGCAATGCCCTCCGCGAACTCGCCCTTGCTGGTTTCCAGCGCAATGGCCGTGGTGATGGTGCGGGTGGAGCCTTCGATATTGCCGCCGATCATCAGCGCCGAGCCGACCTCGGCAATCACGCGCCCGAAGCCGGCGACCACCGCCGCCATCAACCCGAAGCGCAGCTCGCGGATCACGGTCAGGAAGGTGCGCCAGCGCCCTGCGCCCAGCACCCAAGCGGTCTCGCGCAGGCGCACGTCGGCGCCCTGCAGGGTTGACAGCGCAAACGCCAGCACCACCGGGAAGCCGATCACCGCCTGCCCCAGCACCATGCCCGCCGGCGTGAACAGCAGGTGCAGGCTGCCCAGCGGGCCCTGGCGCGTCAGCAGCAGGTAGAGGATCAGCCCGACCAGCACGGTCGGAAACGACAGGAAGGCCTGCGCCACCACCACCACTGCGCGCCGGCCCGGGAACTGCCGCGTGGCGATCAGCCAGGCGGCGGCGATCGCCGGCACCGTGGCCAGCGCCAGCCCCAGCACCGCCACCATCAGCGAGGTCCAGACGATGAACCACAGGCCGGCGTCGCCGCTGGCCAGCAGGCGGAAGGCGTCGGCGGTGGCGGTGCCGATCTCCACCGGGTCAGGCGGAGAAGGTGTGCTCGGCGGCGGGGAAGCTGCCGTCCTTGACGGCGGCCACGTAGGCGCGCACGGCTGCCTCGATCGAGGTCTGGCCGTCCATGAAGTTGCGCACGAACTTGGCCTTGCGCCCCGGGTAGATATTGAGCATGTCCTGTAGCACCAGCACCTGGCCGGTGCAGTCCGCGCCCGCGCCGATGCCGATGGTGGGTACCGTCAGCGATTGCGTGATCTCGCCGGCCAGCGCCGCGGGCACAGCCTCCATCAGCACCACCTGCGCGCCGGCGGCCTGCAGCGCCAGCGCGTCGCGCTTGAGCTGGGCCGCGCCGGCGTTGGTCTTGCCCTGCACCTTGAAGCCGCCCAGCGCGTGCACCGACTGCGGCGTCAGGCCGATATGCGCGCATACCGGGATGCTGCGCTCGACCAGGAACTTGACGATCGGCGCCAGCCAGTCGCCGCCCTCGAGCTTGACCATCTGCGCGCCGGCCTTCATCAGCGTGACCGCACTGGCAAACGCGGCCTCAGGCGTGGGATAGGTGCCGAACGGCAGGTCCGTCAGCAGCAGCGCGGTCTGGTTGCCGCGCGCCGCGCATTCGGTGTGGTAGGCCATCTGTTCCAGCGTGACCGGCAGCGTGGTCTGCTGGCCCTGCATCACATTGCCCAGCGAATCGCCGACCAGGATCATTTCCACGCCGCAGTAGTCGAGCAGCGCGGCGAAGCTGGAGTCGTACGCAGTCAGCATGGCGATTTTCTCGCCGGCGTCACGCATCGCCTGCAGTTTGGGAATCGTGATGGTCTTGCGGGAGGGATCGAGGAGGTAGCTCATGGCAGTGCCCATATAGGACGGCTTTGCCGGTGCCGGGAGGGCCGCCCGCACGGCAACGACAGCCGTCGTTATTGTGTTGGGTCTGGCAGGCGGAGCCTGTCAGGGCGCAGCGAGATTGAGAAAGGCCTTGCGGCCGCGCATGTTTTCGATGCGCGACAGTAGTGTACGGAAATCGTCATCATTGTCCACCGGATTGAAGTGGGCGGTGTCGACGACCAGCACCGGGGCGTCGTCGTACCGGTGGAACAATTCGCCGTAGGCGCCGGCCAGGCGCTGCAGATAGTGTTCGTCGATGCCGGCCTCGCCAGGCTCGCCGCGGCGCACGATGCGCTCGCGCAAGAGCGACGGGGCGGCCTGCAGCACGATCACCAGGTCGGCGCGCTGCGGCGGCAGGTCAAGGCGTGCGGCGATGGCGTCGTAGAGCGCCAGTTCGTCGTCGGACAGCGTCAGCGCCGCGTGCAGCCGATCCTTGGCCATCAGGAAATTGGTGACCATGCGTTGGCCGGCCAGCACCCCCGCCTGCCATTGCTGCAGCTGCACCGCGCGCTGGGTCAGGCACCACAGCTGCAGCGCCAGCGCATGGCGCGCGGGATCGCGGTAGAAGGGTTCGAGGAAGGGGCTGCGGCGCGCGCTGTCGGGCAGTTCCTGGGCCTGCAGCGTGCGCGCCAGGCGCTGGGCCAGCGAGGTCTTGCCGGATCCGACGGGGCCTTCGACGACGATGCGGCGCAGGTGATCGAGCATGGCGCTCCGGGCTTCAGTGGGGTGGATGGCAGCGCCGCGGGCGCCGCCGGGCGGGGTCAGCCAGGGGAGCCGCCATCGCCGGTCCCGCCGGCGGCGGCCTGCATGCGCAGGCACTTGCAGGTGGACACCTTCTCGATGCGCTGCGCGCCCACGCCGGCCAGGTAGTCGGCGGCGCGTCCGCGCCCGGGGATGGCCAGCGCGGCATCCAGCTCTAGCAGCGGCACCAGCGTGAAGGCGCGCTCGGTCAGGCGCGGGTGCGGCACCGTCAGGTGCTCGTGGTCGTGCTGCTCGTCGCCGAACAGCAGCAGGTCCAGGTCCAGCGTGCGCGGCGCGTTGCGGAACGGCCGCTCGCGGCCGAACTGGTCTTCGATGTGGTGGCAGATGCGCAGGAGCTGCGCCGCGGTGAACGAGGTCTGCACCTTGACCACCGCGTTGTAGTAGTCGTCGCCGCCGGCATCGACCGGGGCGGTGCGGTAGAGCGATGAGCGCGCCAGCACCGTGATGCCGACCTGCTGGGCCAGACACACGATGGCGTCCTTGATGGCCTGGCGGGCATCGCCAAGATTGGCCCCGATGCCGATGAAGGCAAGCGTCATTTAGGTTTCCTCCGGCTGGCCGGGGCCGGCATGTGCTGCCTCGCCCGCGTCCGTGTCGCTCCGGGAAGACACTTTATCCGATTTCCGCGGACCGCGCCGGCGGCGCTTCTTGCGTGCCGGGCCTTCGCCCTCGGCGCCCTGGCCACCTTGACTGCCCTGGCCGCCTTGACCACTCGGGCCGCGCGCGCCGCGTACCGCGTCGATCAGGTCCTCGCGCTCGCCCGGGTCGGCGTCCTGGAAGTCCTGCCACCAGGCGGCCAGTTCCTCGGGCAGCTCGCCCGACTGGCAGCGCAGGTGCAGGAAGTCGAAGCCGGCACGGAAGCGCGGCGATTCCAGCAGCCGGAACGGCATGCGGCCCACGCGCTTTTCAAAGCGCGGCTGCATGCCCCAGATATCGCGCATGTCGGTGACAAAGCGGCGCTGGATCGCCAGCTGGCCGGTCTGCTTTTCCAGCACCATGTCCATGGCGGTGTTCAGCGCGGCGATGGCGTGCTCGCCTTCCTCGCGCAGCCTGGTCCAGCGCTGCAGCACGTGGTGCCACAGCAGCGCGGCGAACAGGAAGCCCGGCGAGACCGGCTTGCCGGCCTGCACGCGGCGGTCGGTGTTGTCCAGCGCCAGCTGCACGAAGCGCTGGCCCATGGGCTGCTCCAGCGCCACGTCCAGCAGCGGCAGCAGGCCCTGGTGCAGCCCGGCCTTGCGCAGCTCCTGCAGCGAGGCCCAGGCGTGGCCGGACATCAGCAGCTTGAGCATCTCGTCGAACAGGCGCGCGCTGGGCACGTTGTGGATCAGCGAGGCCAGGCCGGCGATCGGGTGGCGCGTGGCCTCGTCGATGTCGAAGCCGGTCTTGGCGGCGAAGCGCACAACGCGCAGCATCCGGATCGGGTCTTCGCGATAGCGCGTGACCGGGTCGCCGATCATGCGCAGCGTGCGCGCGCGGATGTCTTCCATGCCGTGATGGTAGTCATGCACGGTCTGCGCGGCCGGGTCGTAGTACATCGCATTGATGGTGAAGTCGCGGCGTTCCGCGTCTTCGGCCTGCGAACCCCACACGTTGTCGCGCAGCACCCGGCCCGAGGCATCGATCGCATGGGTCTTGCTGTCGAGCTCGGCGCGCTTCAGGCGGCGGCCTTCGGGCAGGGTCTCGCTGGCGATGGCGTCGACCAGCGCGCGGAAGGTCGAGACCTCGATGATTTCCTGCTCGCGCCCACCGTAGAAGGTCACGTGCACGATCTGGAAGCGCCGCCCGATGATGCGCGAGCGCCGGAACAGCGCCTGCACCTGGTCGGGCGTGGCGTTGGTCGCGACGTCGAAATCCTTGGGCTTGATGCCGAGCAGCAGGTCGCGCACCGCGCCGCCCACGATGTAGGCCTGGTAGCCGGCCTGCTGCAGCGTGGAGGTGACCTTGACGGCATTGCGCGACAGCAGCGCGGGGTCGATCTGGTGTTCGTCGGCGCCGACAATGCGCGGCGTATGGGCATGGCCGGTGCGGCGCAGCTTGGGGCCGGGTTTGCCCAGCAGCCGGGTAATTAGCTTCTTGATCACGTCAGAACAGATCCATGATGCGCCAGCCTGCCGCGGCGGCGTGGTGGCGCAGGCGATCGTCCGGGTTGGTGGCGATCGGCTCGGAGACTTTTTCCAGCAAGGGCAGGTCGTTGGCCGAGTCGCTGTAGAAGGTGGTTTTCTCGAAATGGTCCCACTGCGCGCCCTGGCTCTTTAGCCAGGCCTCGACGCGGGTGATCTTGCCTTCGCGGAAGCTGGGCACGCCCTCGACCTCGCCGGTGTACTGGCTCTCGGGCTTGCCGTCGACGGTGGCCGGCTCGGTCGCGATCAGGTGCTTGATGCCGAAGGCCGTGGCGATCGGCGCGGTGACGAAGCTGTTGGTGGCGGTCACCACGGCGCACAGGTCGCCGGCTTCCAGGTGCTTGTAGACCAGCGCGCGCGCCTGCGGCGTGATCACGGGGTCGATCACCTCGTGCATGAAGCGCACCCGCATGGCATCGAGCCGGTCGCGCGGGTTGGCCGCCAGCGGCGCCAGCGCAAAGCGCAGGAAGGCCTGGATATCGAGGGTGCCGGCCTTGTAGTGGCCGTAGAACTCGTCGTTCTTCTGCCTGTAGATTTCCTCGTCGACGACGCCCAGGCGGACCAAGAAGCGGCCCCATTCATGGTCGCTGTCGGTTGGGATCAGGGTGTGGTCGAGATCAAAGAGTGCCAGATTCATGGGCGGCGATTTTACCTTAAGGCGAGAGGTCGGGCGGGCAGGCAGGTGCCGTGGCCGCGTTGGGTGTGGTTTGGGCGCCGATGCCGCCGCTAATCCCGGAATTCAGCAAACATTTCACGCAGCAGCGGCAGTGTCACCGGCCGCTTGCGTTCCAGCGAGTAGGTGTCGAGCGCGTCCAGCAGCGCCATCAGGCTTGGCATGTCGCGGTAATGCCGCGTCACCAGCCAGTGCGTGATCTCTGGCGACAGCTGCAGGCCGCGCTCGCGTGCTGCATGCAGCACAGCGGCCTTCTTGTCGTCGTCCGACAGCGGCGCGACCTGGTACACCAGGCCCCAGCCCAGGCGCGTGCGCAGGTCTTCGCGCACCGGCATCGCGCGCGGGGCCAGGCCGCCGGCCACCACCAGCGCGGTGCGCACGTGGGCGCGCACCTCGTTGTAGAGCGAGAACACCGCGATCTGGCGCGCTTCATCCAGCAACTCGACGTCATCGACGGTGTAGAGCTGGCACCAGGGATCGAACAGGAAGTCCGACAGCGGGTGGTGCGGGCTCAGGTAGCGGCTGCGGATGCCGTGCTGCGGCCCGGCCTCGCATACCGCGTGCAGCAGGTGGGTACGGCCGCAGCCGACCTCGCCCCACAGGTAGACCAGCCGGTCGCTGGCGTGCTCCTGGGCGAGCGCGGCGGGCAGCTCGCGCAGGCGCTGCACCGCCTCGCGGTTGGATGCCACCACGAAATTCTCGAAGGTCGAAGGCGGCGGGCTGCCCAGCTCGAGCGACAGTTGCTTGGGACGCGGGGACATGACGTATGGCTAACTTGCAGGTGTGGGCAGCAGTGGGGCAGCCGTTATTTTCGGTACAGGTCGCTGGCCAGGTAAACCCGCCGCAGCTGCCGCGCGCCGACCAGCAGCACGGCACAGGTCGGCAGCGCCAGCAGCACGCCGAAGAAGCCGAACAGCTGGCCGAAGGCGAGCAGCGCGAAGATCACCACCAGCGGGTGCAGGCCGATGCGTTCGCCCACCAGGCGCGGGGTCAGATAAAAGCTCTCGATAAACTGGCCGAAGCCGTAGACCACCGCCACCGCGGCCAGCCCGTACCAGTTGCCGAACTGCAGCAGCGCGGCCAGCACCGCCATGACCAGCCCGACACCAAAGCCAATATACGGGATAAACACCGCCAGCCCCGTGAAGACCCCGACCGGCACGCCGATATCGAAGCCGGCGATGGTCAGGCCGATCGAGTAGATTGCCGCCAGGATCACCATCACCAGGATCTGGCCGCGCAGGTATTGCGACAGCAGCGCGTCGGTCTCGTTGGTCAGTTCGCGCACCTTGGGCACCCAGCGGCGCGGCACCACGCCCTCGATGCGGCGCATCACCATGTGCCAGTCCATCATCAGGTAGAACATGACGATGGGCACGATAAAGACGATGCCGGCCACCGTGATCAGCGCGGAGCCCGACATCTTGACGTAGTTCAGCAACACCACCAGCAGGTCTTCCGGGCTGGCCGAGAAGCGGTCCGACAGCATGTTGCGCAGGCCGGGGAAGTCAAAGCGCACGCGTACGCCGAACTCGGCCAGGCGGGGCGAAACCACCGAATTGAGCTTCTTCAGCAGGATCGGCAATTGCTCGCGCACCTGCGGGATCTCGCGTTGCAGCACTGCGATCGCCAGCAGTACCAGCATCACGCAGATCACCGTCAGCAGCAGGATCATCAGCGTTACGCCCACCGCGCGCGGCACGCGGCGGCGCTGCAGCCAGTCAACGCCCGGGTTCAGGATATAGGCGAAGATGAACGCGAACAGGAACGGCGTCAGCACCGGCGCCAGCGCGATGATGGCGGCGAACAGCGCGACGGCCACGACGATCCAGAGCAGGATGCGCTTGGCCTCTTGGTTCAACAGCGGGGCATTCATCAAATAGTTGGGGGGAACGGGCGACAGCGCTGTTTGCGGCGGAATCTCGCCGGAAACTGGAAGCGGGGGGCCTCTATCCGTTAAAATTGCAATTCTACTGGACTCGCGTCCGCCTTCCGATGCCAAGCAACGGAAGCCGCGCTGACCCGAGCGCCGAATTCCTCACTTTATTTCCTCCAGGACAAGCAGGTTCCCATGAGCGCATCCCCGACCGCCGGCCAGGCAGGCCTTTCCTACCGCGACGCCGGTGTTGATATCGATGCCGGCGACGCACTGGTCGACCGCATCAAGCCGTTTGCCAAGCGCACCATGCGCGAGGGCGTGATGGCGGGCATCGGCGGGTTCGGTGCGCTGTTCGAACTGTCGAAGAAGTTCCAGGAGCCGGTGCTGGTGTCGGGCACCGACGGCGTGGGCACCAAGCTCAAGCTCGCCTTCCAGCTCAACCGCCATGACACCGTCGGCCAGGATCTGGTCGCCATGAGTGTCAACGACATCCTGGTGCAGGGTGCCGAGCCGCTGTTCTTCCTCGACTACTTCGCCTGCGGCAAGCTGGACGTGGACACCGCCGCCACCGTGATCCAGGGCATCGCCCGCGGTTGCGAACTGGCCGGCTGCGCGCTGATCGGCGGCGAAACCGCCGAAATGCCGAGCATGTACCCGGACGGCGAATACGACCTGGCCGGCTTTGCCGTCGGCGCGGTCGAAAAGAAGAAGATCATCGACGGCAGCACCATCACCCCGGGCGACGTGGTGCTGGGCCTGGCTTCGTCGGGTGCGCACTCCAACGGCTACTCGCTGGTGCGCAAGATCATCGAAATGGCCAAGCCGGACCTGAATGCCGACTTCCACGGCCAGCGCCTGCAGGACGCGATCATGGCGCCGACGCGGATCTATGTGAAGCCGCTGCTGTCGCTGATCGAAACCCTGCCGGTCAAGGGCATGGCGCATATCACCGGCGGCGGCCTGACCGAGAATGTGCCGCGCGTGCTGGCGCAGGACGTCACCGCCGTGCTCAAGCGCGATGCCTGGACGCTGCCGCCGCTGTTCCAGTGGCTGCAGGCGCAGGGCCGCGTGGCCGACGACGAAATGCACCGCGTGTTCAACTGCGGCATCGGCATGGTGGTGATCGTGGCCAAGGAAGACGCTGAGCGCGCTATTCGTCACCTGCAGGCGGCTGGTGAGGCGGTGTGGGAGATTGGTGAGATCCGCGCACGTGCGGAAGGCGAGGCGCAGACGATCGTGGTCTGATCTGTTTCTGTGGTTTTGCTGTGAGAGCGGCGCATGCCTTTGGGTATGCGCCGTTTTTGTTTATGGCCTGGCGCCATGCGGCCGCATCGCCCCAACCCAAACAACACCCATCCTGGTGCATTGCACCAAAACCCCCCATGCACGCGCACCAAATCTGACAAACAAAATTCAACTTGATTGTATGGCGGTTTATATCCTAATGTACTGAGCAAAGACGCCGCACACGCATGCCGCGTCGGAGACAACGCCCGAATGCGACGCCGGGGACCATCACCGCGCGCCAGGGCAGGCCAGGGACCATCGGAGGATCCACCATGCAAGCAGTCAGCATCGACGCACCTGCCAAGAACGGCGCGTCGCCCCAGAAGCAATCCGTCGCGCGTGTCGCCGGGGCCAGCCTGGCCGGCACCACGCTCGAGTTCTACGACCACTTCATCTACGGATCGGCCGCCGCGCTGGTTTTCCCCAAGCTGTTCTTCCCGCAGAGCGATCCGCTGACCGCGACACTGCTATCCTTTGCCAGCTACGGCGTGGCCTTCGTGGCGCGGCCGCTGGGTGCGGCGATCTTTGGCCACTTCGGCGACAAGATGGGCCGCAAGTCGATCCTGATCATCACGCTGCTGATGATGGGCCTGGCCACCTTCGGCATCGGCCTGCTGCCGACCTATGCCGCCGCGGGCGCGCTGGCGCCGGCGCTGCTGGTGCTGCTGCGCGTGGTGCAGGGCCTGGCCCTGGGCGGCGAGTGGGGCGGGGCGGCGATCATGGTCAACGAGCTGGACCCTGAAGGAAAGCGGCGCGGCATCCTCGGCAGCCTGGTGCAGCTGGCGGCGCCGATCGGCCTGCTGCTGGCCAACGGCGTGTTCGCGCTGGTGACCTGGCAGGTTTCGGAAGAAGCCTTCCTCAGCTGGGGCTGGCGCGTGCCGTTCCTGCTGTCGGCGCTGCTGGTCGGCGTCGGCCTCTACATCCGCGCCAACGTGCGTGAATCCGGGATGTTCGAGAAGCTCGAGGAATCGCATGCGGAAGCGCGCGCGCCGATCATGGAAGTGCTGCGCAACTACAAGAAGCAGCTGCTGATCGCCTTTGGCGCGCGGCTGGGCGGCGACATCGCCTTCTATGTGTTCACCCTGTTCCTGCTGTACTTCGTGCCGACCAAGCTGGGCCTGCCCAAGAGCATCGCGCTCAATGCCGTACTGCTGGGCGCGCTGGCGCAAATCCTGTTCATCCCGATCGCCGGCCTGCTGGCGGACCGCATCGGGCGCCGCCCGGTGCTGATGATCGGCGGCGTCGGCGGCGCGGTGTGGGCCTTTGTCTTCTTCGCGATGATCAAGACCGGCAGCCCGGCGCTGATCATGCTGGGCTCGTTCGTCGGCATGGTGCTGGTGTCGTTCATGTTCTCGCCGCTGGCCTCGTTCCTGCCCGAGCTGTTCGCCACCCGGGTGCGCGTGACTGGTGCCTCGCTCGGCTTCCAGTTTGCCGGCGTGTTCGGTGGCGCGCTGGCCCCGCTGATCGCGGTGGGCCTGCTCGACCGCTTCGGTAGCACCACGCCGGTGGCCCTCTACCTGGCGGCGGTGTGCGCGCTGATCGCAGTGGCCGCTGCCGCCGCGCGCGAAACCGCACACATGCACCTGTCCGACGCGGACCACTGAGCGCCGCCGTCCCAACCTTTTCGTGAGCAGTATCGTGAAACAGTTCGACCTGATCATCCGCAACGGCACCGTGGTGACCGCCAGCGACACCATGCAGTGCGATATCGGTATCGCCGGCGGCCGCATCGTGCAGCTTGGCCTTGACCTGGGCGAGGCGGCGCAGACCATCGACGCCAGCGGCAAGCTGGTGCTGCCGGGCGGCGTCGATGCGCACTGCCACCTGGACCAGCCCATGCCGGATGGCCTGAAGATGGCTGATGGCTTCCGCACCGGCTCGGTCTCGGCGGCGTGCGGCGGCACCACCACGGTGATTCCGTTTGCCGCGCAGGAGAAGGGCCATTCGCTGCGCGCGGCGGTCACCGACTACCATCAGCGCGCCGGCGGCCAGGCCGTGGTCGACTACGCCTTCCACCTGATCGTGGCCGACCCGACCGAGGCGGTGCTGAACGACGAGCTGCCTGGCCTGATCCGTGAGGGCTATTCGTCGTTCAAGATCTACATGACCTACGACGACCTCAAGCTGAACGACCGCGAGATCCTTGAGGTGCTGTCGGTGGCGCGCCAGGAGGGCGGGCTGGTGATGGTGCACGCCGAGAACTCGGACTGCATCGCCTGGCTGACCGAGAAGCTCGGAGCGGCGGGCAACACCGCGCCGAAGTTCCACGCGCTGGCGCGCCCGATGGCGATCGAGCGCGAGGCCACGCACCGCGCCATCACGTTCTCCGAGCTGGTCGACGTGCCGATCCTGATCGTCCATGTATCGGGCAAGGAAGCGGTGGAGCAGATCCGCTGGGCGCGCAACCGCGGCATGAAGATCTTTGCCGAGACCTGCCCGCAGTACCTGTTCCTGACTGCGGAAGACCTCGACCAGCCCGGCTACCACGGCGCCAAGTGCGTGTGCAGCCCGCCGCCGCGCGACCGCGGCAACCTGGAAGTGATCTGGGACGGCCTGGCCGACGGCCTCTTCACCATCTTCTCGTCCGACCATGCACCGTTCCGCTACGAAGACGCGCAGGGCAAGAAGCCTGGCGGCAAGGAGGTCCCGTTCCAGTACATCCCCAACGGCATCCCCGGGCTGGAAACGCGGCTGCCGCTGCTGTTCTCGGCTGGCGTGGTGGGCGGCCGCATCTCGGTCAACCAGTTCGTCGCGCTGACCTCGACCAACCCCGCCAAGCTCTACGGCCTGCATCCGCGCAAGGGCACCATCGCCATCGGCGCCGATGCCGACCTGGCGATCTGGGATCCGCAGCGTGAAGTGACGATCCGCAACGCCGACCTGCACCATGCGGTCGACTACACCCCGTACGAAGGCGTGCGCGTGACCGGCTGGCCGGTGACCACGCTGGTGCGCGGCAAGGTGGTGGCGCATGAGGGCGAGGTGCTGGCCGAGGCCGGCCACGGCCAGTTCCTGCCGTGCGGCCTGCCGGAGATGGCCAGGCCGCGCTATCGCACCTCGGGCGGCAGCCTGTGACGGCAGCCTTGCCGATGCTTTGACTGAAACGACTGACATGGAACTGACCAACCGCCTGGACGCCACCACTATCGCGGCCCGCGTCGCCGCCGGCCGCCTCGATCCCGCCGAGGTGGTCGCCGCCTTCCAGGCCCGCATCGCGGCGCGCAATGACCAACTCAACGCCGTGTTCGAGCTGCGCCAGGAGCTGGTCGATGCCGACCTGGCGCAGCTGCGCGCGCGCCTTGCGCAGGGGGAGCGCCCGCTGCTGGCGGGCGTGCCGGTGATCGTCAAGGACGTGATCTGGAGCCAGGGCCGCCGCGTCACGCAGGGTTCGCAGCTGTACCGCGACTTCATTGCGCCCGCCGACGCGATTGCGGTCGAGCGCCTGCGCCAGGCCGGCGCGATCGTGCTCGGCATGGGCAATACCTCGGAGTTCGCCTGCAAGGGCCTGACCACCAACAAGGTTTACGGGCTGACGCGCCATCCGCTCGATGCCACGCTGACTGCGGGCGGCTCGTCTGGCGGCTGCGCGGTGGGGGTGGCGGCCGGCATGGCGCCGCTGGCGCTGGGCACCGACGGCGGCGGTTCCAGCCGGCGCCCGCCCGCGCATGCGGGCGTGGTCGGCTTCAAGCCTTCTTACGGCGCGATTCCCGATTCAGTCGGCTTTCCCCATGCCTTCAACGGCATCCAGGTGATTGCGCCGATCACGCGCACGGTGGCCGATGCCGAACTGATGTTCGAGGCGCTGGCCGGCGCCGATCCGCGCGATCCCGATACGCTGGGTTTCTCGCTTGGCGCCGCGCGCCCGCTGCATACGCTGAAGATCGCGGTCAGTCCGCGCCTGGGCCTGGACACCCCGGTCGACGATGACGTCGCGCAGGCCTTCGAGCAGGCCGTGACCCGGCTGCAGGCCGCGGGCCTGACCATCGAGCGTGCCGACCCGGCCTGGCCGAAGGGCGCCGACGAGGCCGCGCTGATGCCGCTGCAGCATGTCGGCCTGGCCAATCTCTACGGCGAGGCCTGGCGCCGCGACCCGGAGGTGTTCGATCCCGACGTGGCGCGCCAGATCGAGCGCGGTCTGGCCTGGAGCGGCGCCGACGTGGCCCGCGCGCGCGAAGCCAGCCACCAGATCGCGCTGGCCGTGGCCGGGTTCTTTACCCGCTATGACCTGCTGCTGTGCCCGACCACCCCGTGCGTGGCGTGGCGCAACGACCGGCTGGGGCCGGAGCGGATCGGCGGCGTGGCGGTGGAGCCGCGCGCCCATGCGGTGTTCACGCCCTTCTTCAACCATGCGCTGGCACCGGCCATCTCGGTGCCCTGCGGCCACGGCCGCGAAGGGCTGCCGGCGGGCCTGCAGATCGCCGGCCCGCGCGCTGCCGACCGCAACGTGCTGGCCGCGGCCAGGCTGGCCGAAAGCGTGCTGGCGCCGCTGCTCAACCCTGCCGGATAACCGTCATGCGAATCCTTGTCCTGAATCCCAATACAAGCGAAGGCATCACCGCGCGGCTGATGGCGGCGGCCACCGAGGCCGCGGCCCCCGGCACCGAGCTGGTGCCGCTGACCGCCAGCCGCGGCGTGCCCTATATCGCCACGCGCGCCGAGGCGCAAATCGGCGGCGCCATCGCGCTGGAGATGCTGGCCGAGCACCATGGCCAGTTCGATGCGGCCATCATCGCGGCCTTTGGCGACCCCGGCCTGATGGGCGCGCGCGAACTGTTCGACCTGCCGGTGGTGGGCATGGCCGAGGCGGCGATGCTGTCGGCCTGCATGCTGGGCCGGCGCTTTGCCATCGTGACTTTTGCGCGGGCGCTGGGGCCCTGGTATGAGGAGTGCGTGGACATGCATGGCCTGCGCAGCCGGCTGGCCGGCATCCGCATGCTGGACGGCAGCTTTGCCTCGGTGTCGGATGTGCAGGAAGAGAAGGAAGCCGTGCTGGTGGAACTGGCCAACCGCGCCGTGGCGGAGGATGAAGCCGATGTGGTGATCCTGGCCGGCGCGCCGCTGGCCGGCCTGGCCGCGCGCGTGCGCGACCGCATTCCGGTGCCGGTGGTCGACCAGATGGCCGCCGCCGTCAAGCAGGCCGAGGCGCTGGTCGCGCTGCAGCCGCGCAAGGCCACCGCGGGCACGTTCCGCCGCCCGGATGCCAAGCCCACGCTGGGTTTGCCCGCGGCGCTGGCGGCGCGCATCGAGCACCGCTAAGCCGCTTCCCTTCCGATGACGCCGCGGCTCAGACCGCGGCGAATACCGCTTCCAGATCGACCTTTTCCTCGGCCGGCGCCTGCAGCCGCAGCGTGCTTTCGACATGGCCGAGGTGCTCGGTCATCAGCCGCGCGGCGCGCTCGCCGTCGCCGGCTTCCAGTGCATCGACGATGTCGTCGTGTTCATGGTGCGGGCACGACGGCACGCCCGGCGCGTCATAGAGCGCGATGATCAGGCAGGTCAGCGAGCACAGCTCGCGCATGTACTTGCCCAGGTACTGGTTGCCGGTCATTTCCGCCAGCTTGCAGTGGAACTCGCCCGACAGCCGGATGATGGCGCGGCGGTCGTTGCTGTCTCGCGCCTGTGCTTCCTGGCGCGTGGTCTCGCGCAGCGCGCGCACGCCCGGCGCGCCGATGGCGCTGGCGAGGTCGCGCACCAGCGCGGGTTCCAGCAGGTGGCGTGAATGCAGCACCTGGCGCGCTTCGGCCACGCTCGGGCTGGAGACGAAGGTGCCGCGGTTGGGATGCACCGTCAGCACGCCCTCATGCGCCAGCTTGGCGAAGGCCAGCCGCACCTTGGTGCGGCTCACGCCGAACACGCCGCCCAGCTTTTCCTCGACCAGCTTGGTGCCCGGCGGCAGCCGGTGCTCCCAGATCGCGGTCAGGATGCGGTCGGCGATGGCCTCGACCGACGCGCCGCGCGCGCTGTCCGCGTCGGTCTCATTGATACCGTCGGTAGCGGGCAGGTCGGCTTTGGTTCGTGGCATGGCGGTCGGCGTTGGCGGCCCGGAAAAAAGACAGTCGGTGTCGTTATTGTATGGCGGTTCGCCATCAAGTGTATAACACTGGCGTCGGACTGGTTGCCGTCTTACTGCGCGCCGAGCTTGTCCAGCGCCTCGCCGGTCACGCGGCAGATGCGCCAGTCGGGCAGCACGTCGGCGCCCATAGCCTGATAAAAGTCGATCGACGGCTGGTTCCAGTCCAGCACCGACCATTCGAAGCGGCCACAGCCGCGCTCGACCGCCAGCGCCGCGAGGTGCTTGAGCAGCGCCTTGCCCAGGCCGTGGCCGCGCCATGCCGGATCAACATACAGGTCTTCCAGGTACAGGCCGGGCCTGGCCAGGAAGGTCGAGAAATTGTGGAAGAAGAGGGCAAAGCCGACGGCTTGCCGGCCGCCAGCGGTGTCGACTTCGACCAGCACCGCTTCGGCATGCGGCGTGGCGCCGAACAGTGCATCCTGGATCTTCTGCGGCGTGGCTTCGACGATATGCGTCAGCTTTTCGTATTCTGCCAGCGCCAGGATCAGGTTGAACAGCGTCTCGCTGTCGGCGGCGGTGGCGGGGCGGAGCGTGAAGGCGGGCTTGGACATGCTGGGTCGGCTTTCCGGAAAACAGGGATTCGGAATTATCGCCTGTGCGTCACTTGCCGCGCCAGTTTGCATGCCATCGGGTCAGTGCCCGAAGTCCGCCAGCTTGCGCACCTGGTCGACATACCCGGGCGCCAGGCAATCCACCACCAGCCGCTCCGGCGTGCTGCGCAGCCAGGTCAGCTGGCGCTTGCACAGCTGGCGCGTGGCGGCGACGCCGCGCTCGCGCATGGTGGCGAAATCGGCGTCGCCGTCCAGGTACTCCCATACCTGCCGGTAGCCGACGCAGCGGATCGACGGCAAGCCCGGATGCAGGTCGCCGCGCCTGCGCAGCCGCTCGACTTCCTCGATAAAGCCGTTGGCCAGCATCGCGTCATAACGCTGCGCGATGCGCGCGTGCAGCGCCAGGCGGTCCGATGGCTCCAGCGCAATCACGCGGAAGCGCTGGTCCGCCGCGCCGGCAAAGGTGCGGCCCTCGGCCTGGCGCGCCAGCAGCGCCGACATCGGCTGGCCGGACAGGCGATGGATTTCCAGCGCGCGCTGGATGCGCTGCGCGTCATTGGGCGCGAGCCGCGCCGCGGTGACCGGGTCGACCTCGGCCAGCATCGCATGCAGCGCCGGCCAGCCGCGCTCGGCGGCAAGCTGGTCCAGCTCCGCGCGCAGCGCGGCATCGGCCTGGGGCAGGTCATTGAGCCCCTGCGTCAGTGCCTTGTAGTACAGCATGGTGCCGCCGACGATCAGCGGCACATGGCCGCGTGCGCGGATCTGTGCGATCAGCCGTTCGGCATCGGTGACGAACTGCGCCGCGGAGTAGCTGTCGGCCGGGTCGATGATGTCGATCAGGTGGTGCGGCGCGGCTGCAAGTTCTTCGCGCGTGGGCTTGGCGGTGCCGATATCCATCTCGCGGTACACCAGCGCCGAATCCAGGCTGATGATCTCCACCGGCGCGTCGGCCGCCAGCGCCAGCGCGGCCGCGGTCTTGCCCGAGGCGGTGGGGCCGAGCAGGCAGACCACGGGCGGATGCGTGGCGGAATAGTGGGGTACGGCGGACATCGAAAGCCTTGGATGAATCGTGGGGCGAGCGGCTTATTGCCCGCGCAGGAACAGCCGGTCCAGCTCGGTCACGGTCAGTTGCACCCAGGTGGGGCGGCCGTGGTTGCACTGGTCGGCGCGCTCGGTCTGCTCCATCTGGCGCAAGAGCGCGTTCATTTCCTCGAGCGTGAGCTTGCGGTTGGCGCGCACCGCGCTGTGGCAGGCGAGGGTGGCCAGCAGTTCATTGCGGCGCTCGGCCAGCACGCGCGAGCCGCCATAGGCATGCAGGTCGCGCAGCACGTCGCGCGCCAGCGCTTCGGCATCGGCCTGCTGCAGCAGCGCCGGCACCGCTCGCACCGCCAGCGTGGTGGGCGAC
Source organism: Cupriavidus sp. FW305-F7 (assembly GCF_058782875.1). Taxonomy (NCBI): domain Bacteria; kingdom Pseudomonadati; phylum Pseudomonadota; class Betaproteobacteria; order Burkholderiales; family Burkholderiaceae; genus Cupriavidus; species Cupriavidus sp. FW305-F7. The sequence goes on from NZ_JBYSYC010000002.1 coordinate 63,800, forward strand.
ACGGGGGCGATATCGAAGCCCAGCAGCGTCAGTGTCTCCTGGTGTTCTTCGGCCACGCCGATCTCGACCGGGCTGCCGGGCAGCGTGACTGGGATCAGCAGCGGCTGCACCGCCAGGTCGCGCGCGTCCAGGCCGGCCTTGATCTGCTCGTACAGGATGCGTTCGTGCGCCGCATGCATGTCCACCAGCACCAGCCCGCGCGCATTCTGCGCCAGCACATAGATGCCATGCAGCTGGGCGATGGCGTAGCCGAGCGGGTGGTCGTCGGGGGCGTCGGCAGGATCGGCAAAGCCGGCGCGCGCGGCTGGCGGCAGACGGTCCAGCAGGCCGGGCGGGTCGTCGGCGCGTGCCGCCTGGGCGTCGGCCAGCCAGGCAGGCGGTTGCGCCGGGGTGCCGGGCATGGCGCCATAGGGCCGCGCTGCCGGTGCGGCGGCATCGCGCACCATGCCCAGGTAGGCCTGGCGCGGCTGGGCGATGCCGAGTTCGGTCTGGCGTGCAGCGGAATAGTTGATCCACTGGCCGCCGCCGCCGCCACCATAGCCCGGCCGTGCGCCGCCCGCCGGTATCGCACCGCCAGGCGGAAGGGTGATCTCGCCGTCGGCGTCGGTATGCAGGCTGTCGCCGTTCCCGCCGGCCTGCCGCGCCAGGCAGCGCTGCACCGCGTGGTAGACGAGCTGGTGCACGGCGCGCGATTCACGGAAGCGCACTTCGATCTTCGACGGATGCACGTTGACGTCGACCATCTCCGGCGGCAGGTCCAGGCACAGCACATAGGACGGGAAACGGTCGCCGTGCAGCACGTCCTGGTAGGCGCTGCGCACCGCGTGGTTGAGCAGCTTGTCGCGCACGAAGCGGCCGTTGACAAAGAAATACTGCTGGTCCGGCCGCCCGCGCGAGGCGGTGGGCAGCCCGGCAAAGCCATACAGGTGCAGCGTATCGGCCTCTTCGTCCACTGGCAGGCGGGCGCGGGCAAAGTCAGTGCCCAGCACCTGCGCGGTACGGGTGGCGACGTCGCCGGCATTCCAGTGTTCCAGCGGCTTGCCGTTGTGGTGGACCGAGATGGTCACGTCGGGCCGCGCCAGCGCCGCGCGCCGCACCATCTCCAGGCAGTGTCCCAGCTCGGTTTGCTCCGATTTGAGGAACTTTCGGCGCGCTGGCGTGTTGAAGTAGAGATGCTGCACGTCGACGGTGGTGCCGACCCCGCCCGAGGCAGGCTGCACCGTGCCGGTATCGGCGCTGACCTGGGTGGCATGGGCATCGGCCGCGGTGCGGCTGGTCAGGGCCAGCTGGGACACCGAGGCGATCGAGGCCAGGGCCTCGCCGCGGAAGCCCAGCGTCAGCACCGATTCCAGTTCGTCGAGCGAAGCAATCTTGCTGGTGGCGTGGCGCATCAGCGCGACCGGCAACTCGGCAGCAGGGATGCCGCAGCCATTGTCCGTGATGACGATGCGCCGCACGCCGCCTTCTTCCAGCCGGATGCCGAGCTGCGTGGCGCCGGCGTCGAGCGCGTTTTCCAGCAACTCCTTGACCACCGAGGCCGGTCGTTCCACCACTTCGCCGGCGGCGATCTGGCTGATGAGCTGGTCCGGCAGCGGCCGGATCGGGCGCGGCTGCTGGGTGGTGCGCAGGGCGGTGCTGGAGGCGGAGGCAGGCATCCGGCGATTATACGTGGACGCTCGCACGGAGTCGGACGCACAAAGGCGCCGCAGGTGACGGATTGGAGCGGTGGCTCTTGTATGATTCAGGCCAGGGCGGCCCGGGCCGCATCGGACCGAACGCAGTCAACCAAACCAACAATGGGGAACGACTTGGATCTCGCTTTGCAGCTCATCGACATGCTGGTGCATGTCGACAAATATCTCGGCACGGTCATCGACCAGTACGGCCACTGGGTCTATGCCATCCTGTTCCTGATTGTGTTCGCGGAAACGGGGCTGGTGGTGGTGCCGTTCCTGCCGGGCGACTCGCTGCTGTTTATCGCGGGCGCCTTCTGCGCAACCGGCGCCATGAACGAGTGGGCACTGATCGGCCTGCTGCTGGTGGCGGCGATTTCCGGCAATACCGTCAACTACCTGGTGGGCAGCTGGATCGGGCCCAAGGTGTTCGACCACCAGTGGCGCTTCCTGGACCAGGATGCGCTGCGCCGCACCCATGACTTCTATGAGCGGCACGGCGGCAAGACGCTGGTGATGGCGCGCTTCGTGCCGATCGTGCGTACCTTCGCCCCGTTCGTCGCGGGCGTGTCGCAGATGACCTTTGCGCGCTTCCAGATGTTCAACGTGGTCGGCGCCGTGGCCTGGGTGGTGGGCCTGGTGTTCGCCGGCTACTTCTTCGGCAACCTGCCGTTTATCCGCCAGTACCTGAACCTGATCGTGCTGGCCGGCATCGGGGCGGCCGTGGTGCCGCTGGTGCTGGGCGGGCTGTGGAAGCTGGTGCGCGGCAATCGCCGCCGGCCTTCGCGCGTGGAGCGCTAAGCCAGTGAGGTCACGCAGCCTTTGCGCCCCTTTTTCACTATGAAACGGGTTCTTAGTTGAGGCTGCGGCTCATCATCCGCAGCGCGGGCATGCGCTCGCGGATCTGGCCGATATCGGCCGCATCGGGCCGGGCCAGGACATAGGCTTCCAGGTCGGCCAGCGCGGGGCGGAAGCACTCTAGGTTGGCATAGGCCAGGCCCCGGTCGCGCACTTCCTCGATCGAACCCGGCAGCAGGATCACCAGGCGGTTCTGCACCGCCAGCAGCCGCTGCCAGCGCGACTCCTGCAGGTAGATCGCCTTCAGGTTGCGCAACATGCGCGCGACGATCTCGCGGTGGCTGGCCGCGCGCAGGAACAAGCCCAGCGGTACCTGGCTGGCATCGCTGATGCCTTCACGCTCTAGGTACGGATCCAGCATTTCCTGCAGCTGTTCCTTCGACAGGGTCTCGCCGGTGAGCGGGTCCAGTATCACCTCGCCGGCCGGAATCGTCATGCGCAGCAGGAAATGATTGGGGAACGACACGCCCTTGAGCGGCAGGCCGATCTGCTGGCCCAGCTCCATGAACAGCACCGCAAGCGAGATCGGGATGCCGCGGCGCTGGCGCAGCACCACGTTCAGGTAGGAGTTGTCGGGGTCGTAGTAGTCGTTCGCGTTCGGGCCGAAACCGAGGTCGCGATAGAAGAAATGGTTCAGCAGGCGCAGCCGCTGGATCGCGGGGGTGCCTTCGGCGATCCGGCGCTTCAGGCGCAGCGCCAGCACGTCCAGCGCCGCAAGCTCGGCCTGCAGGTCCAGGTCGGGGTAGGCGTCCTGCGCGATGGACAGCGCGGTTTCGGTCAGCGGGATGCCGTTTTCGTCGGCCACAAGGCTGGCGAAATAATCCAGGACTTTGGTGGATGTCATGTCGGTTTCCCGGTGCAGCCGCCGGCACCGCGCGCAGCGTGGGTCACCATTGCCGGCTCATTAGGTGGCCCATGCGTTGGCAGATTCGCTGGCCCATCAGCCGGCGCGGCGCCTGAAGGCAGAGTAGCGCAGTCCCATGAGCCACAGTGTACCGAAGTAGACCACCGCTGCAAGTACCAGGCACGAAGCCAGCAGCGCGATGCGCAGAAGCGGCGTCGCGCCCAGCCCGATCCAGTCGAAGTTGCGCGCGAACCAGAGCAGCATGCCGGACAGCAGCAGCACCGAGGCGCCCAACTGCGCCAGGAACAGCCACCAGCCCGGCGCCGGCCGGTACAGGCCGCGCCGGCGCAGGCCGAAGAACAGCAGCAGCGCGTTGATGGTGGCGCCGGCACTGATCGACAGCGCCAGCCCGGCATGGCTGATCCACGGCACGAACGCATAGTTGCAGGCCTGCGTGATCACCAGCACCAGCAGCGCGATCTTCACCGGCGTGCGGATATCCTGGCGCGCATAGAAGCCAGGCGCCAGGATCTTGATCGAAATCAGCCCCATCAGGCCGACGCCGTACGAGACCAGCGCCTGGCGCGTCATCTCGACCGCGTGGGCGTCGAACTTGCCGTAGTTGAACAGCACGGCGGTCAACGGCGCGCCGAACACGAACAGCCCTACCGCGCAGGGCACCGCCAGCAGGAAGGTCAGGCGCAGGCCCCAGTCGAGCAGGCTCGAGTACTCGGCATGGTCGCCCGAGGCGTTGGCCTTGGACAGGCTCGGCAGCAGGATCGTCCCCAACGCCACGCCCAGCAGCGCGGTCGGGAACTCCATCAGCCGGTCGGCATAGGTCAGGTAGGAGACGCTGCCCGCGGCCAGCCGCGAGGCGATATTGGTATTGATGATCTGGCTGATCTGCGCCACCGACACGGCCAGCAGCGCCGGCCCCATCTGCCGCAGGATGCGGCGCACGCCGGGATCGGACCACGCCGCGCGCAGGTTGAAGCTCAGCCGCGGCATCACGCCCAGGCGCCGCAGCGCCGGCACCTGGATCGCCAGTTGCAGCACGCCGCCAACCAGCACGCCCCACGCCTGCGCGTAGATCGGCTGGTCCATGTGCGGGCCGACGAACAGGGCCGCGATGATCAGGCACAGGTTCAGCAACACCGGCGTGAAGGCCGGCACCGCGAACTTGCGCCAGGTATTGAGGATGCCGGACGCCAGCGCCACCAGCGAGATCAGGCCGATATACGGGAACATCACCCGCGTCATGAACACGGCCGCGGTATAGGTCTCGCTTTGCCCGCGGAAGCCGGTGGCGACCGCGGTCATCACGAGCGGCGCCCCGATCACGCCAAGCAGTGACACGCCCATCAGCACCCAGGTCATGACCGTGGCGACGGCGTCGATCAGTGCCTTGGTCGGCTCGTCGCCGCGCTTGGCGTGGTATTCGCCCAGGATCGGCACGAAGGCCTGCGAGAACGCGCCTTCGCCGAAAATGCGGCGCAGCAGGTTGGGAATGCGGAAGGCCACGTTGAACGCGTCGGTCATCTCCGACGCGCCAAAGGCGCGGGCGATCAGGATCTCGCGCACGAGGCCGGTGATGCGCGAGAGCATCGTCAGGCTGCTGATGGTGGCGAGCGCTTTGAGCAGGTTCAAGGTGCGGGTCGGTGCGGGACGGTGGATCGGTGCGGGCGCACCGCATGCCGGGGACGCCTCTGAGACGCGGTCCGGGCGATAAAGTTGCCGGCGCGCCACGTGCCCCGGCACAATGTGGCGCTTATTATACGGATCGGCCCGGCGCCCGCCCGGCCCGAGCTGGCAAAGTGTCCGTCGTGTTGCTTTGTGTGCCGGCATCTGTGTATAATTGCCGATTCACAAGGACAGTTGCGTTCCGGATTCGTGTGTCAGTGCATCCCGGGTCGCTCGATATGACTTAATTGTTGTGTCCCCCGCGGCACGCATCTGAATTCAGGATATTTTTACATGGCAAATTCCGCACAAGCTCGCAAGCGCGCCCGCCAGGCCGTTGCCCAGAACGCTCACAACTCCAGCCTGCGTTCGCGCCTGCGCACCGCCGTCAAGGCCGTCCGCAAGGCCATCGACGCTGGCGACAAGGCCGCTGCCGCCGAGATCTTCAAGAACTCGCAAGCCGTGATCGACAGCATCGCCGACAAGAAGATCGTGCACAAGAACAAGGCTGCACGTCACAAGTCGCGCCTGTCGGCCGCCATCAAGTCGATGGCTGCCTGATCACTGCCCGGGCCGCCCCGGCGGTCCAGCAGAGGCGGGTGCCCAGGCATCCGCCAACAAAAAAGCTCGTCATCCGACGAGCTTTTTTGCTTTCCGGCGCCAGGCCGGCAGGCTTATTCCAGCGAACAGGCTTCAACCAGCTGCAGGTTGTTGTCGCGCGCAAAATTCAGCACGAAATCCAGCGCCTTCGGTTCAATATCGCGCAGCCGCACGTCCACCACCACGCATTTGACGTTGCCGGCGAAGATCGGCCGCACGTAAGGGGAGTAGGTCAGGCGCGGGTCGCCGCTGTCGCCCTCGGGGCGGAACTGCGCCATCACGCCGCACAGCCGTTCGGCCCAGTCGCTCGGGCGGAAGGTCTTGCCTTCCTTGGTAATGCCTTGGATAAAGTATTCGCGAACGTTGGGGTTCATGAGGCTGGACACTGCGGGTGAGGCGGATGACTCGACGGTAAACCCGCTGGACGGGCGCCCGTTTGACGCGGCCGGGGCGCGTTTGGTTCGCGCTGGTTCCAGCCGGAAGGCGGGGCGTCGGTGTCTTGCGGGGGCACTTTTGATGCCGGCGGCGGGCAGCGGCATGGGTGTGCCGGGCCCCGCGTGAATCAGCGGGTATTATATCTTATATAAGAGTTGCGCATAAGGGCGAAATCCTGTCGGGAACCTGTCAGCGGCACCGCGCCGGGGCAGGGCGCGAGTTCGTGCCGGGTTGTCCCGGACTCGCCAAAGCAGAAATAATCCCTTATGATTCTTGCAGTTAAATTGCGTATGCGACGCGAAAGGCGGCTCCGCGGCGCGCTTGAGTCATGAACACTTCGTGACGGCGCGTCCCCACCGAGCCGCCTTCTTTGTTTTATGAGCTCAACCCCGATCAAGCATTACCTCCAGTTCAGCGACTTCACTCCCGACGAGTATGAGTACCTGCTGGATCGCGCGCGGATCCTGAAGGCCAAGTTCAAGAACTACGAGACCTGGCACCCGCTGCACGACCGCACGCTGGCCATGATCTTCGAGAAGAATTCCACGCGTACGCGCCTGTCGTTCGAAGCCGGCATCCACCAGCTGGGCGGCCACGCGGTGTTCCTGAACACGCGCGACTCGCAGCTGGGCCGCGGCGAGCCGATCGAGGATGCGGCGCAGGTGATCTCGCGCATGGTCGATATCATCATGATCCGCACCTTCGGCCAGGACATCATCGAGCGCTTTGCCGCGCATTCGCGCGTGCCGGTGATCAACGGCCTGACCAACGAATACCACCCGTGCCAGGTGCTGGCCGACGTCTTCACCTACATCGAGCAGCGCGGCAGCATCCGCGGCAAGACCGTGGCGTGGATCGGCGATGCCAACAACATGGCCTACACCTGGATCCAGGCCGCCGAGCGTCTGGGCTTCTCCTTCCATTTCTCGGCGCCGCCGGGCTACCAGCTCGATCCGGCCATGGTGCCGGCGTCTGCCGCCGGCCTGGTCAAGGTCTTCGACGATCCGCTCACGGCCTGCCAGGGCGCCAGCTTGGTCACCACCGATGTCTGGACCAGCATGGGCTTCGAGGCCGAGAACGACGCCCGCAAGCGCGCTTTCAAGGACTGGATGGTCACGACCCCGATGATGGACCGCGCCGAGTCCGACGCGCTCTTCATGCACTGCCTGCCGGCGCACCGCGGCGAGGAAGTCGAGGCCGCCGTGATCGACGGCCCCAAGAGCGTGGTCTGGGAAGAGGCCGAGAACCGCCTGCACGTGCAGAAGGCGCTGATGGAATACCTGCTCTGCGGCCGCTACTGAACCAGCGCGGCGCGGAGTGAACAGGGGAGGGGCCGCGATGGCCCCTCTTTTTACGTCTTTCGGACAGAAACCCAAGGAGATGGAAGTGAGCCAGTTCGACAACGTGTCGGTCGTCAAGAAAGCCAACCTGTACTTTGACGGCAAGTGCGTCAGCCATACCGTGCTGTTCCCGGACGGCACCCGCAAGACGCTGGGCGTGATCTTCCCGGCCGCGCTGACCTTCAACACCGGCGCGCCCGAGATCATGGAAATCAATGCCGGCACCTGCCGCGTGCGCCTGGCCGGTTCGGAAGACTGGCAGACCTACGGCGCGGGCCAGCAGTTCAGCGTGCCGGGCAACAGCAGCTTCGATATCGAGGTGCAGGAAACGCTGGACTACGTCTGCCACTTCGCGTGACAGGCGCGGCGGGTCAGTCCTGGCCCGCCTGCTTTACAGCACCACCGGTTCCGGTTCGATGCGCACGCCAAAGCGTGCCTGCACCGCATCGGCGATGCGGTTGGCCAGCGCCAGCAGCATCGCGCCGGTGCCGCCGCCGTGGTGCACCAGCACCAGCGCCTGCTTGCCATAGACGCCCACCGGGCCGTCGCTGACGCCCTTGAAACCACAGCGGTCGATCAGCCAGCCGGCGGCCAGCTTGTAGCTGCCGTCCGGCTGCGCGTAGCTGACCAGGTCCGGATTGGCCTGCAACAGCGCGTCGCGCTGTGCCGCGCTGACCAGCGGGTTCTTGAAGAAGCTGCCGGCATTGCCGACTTGCGCCGGGTCGGGCAGCTTGCGCGAGCGGATCGCGACCACGGCGTCGCGAATCGTGGCCGCATCGGGCGCAGCCCGGCCATCGAGTTCGCGGGCCAGCTCCCCGTACGACAGCACCGGTTGCCACGCCTTGGGCAGGCTCAGCGTCACCGCCGTGATGATGTAGCGGCCGGCGCCGGCGCGCTTGAACAGGCTGTCGCGGTAGCCGAAGCCGCACGCCCGCAGGTCCAGCCAGACGAATGCGCCGGTGTGGCGATCATAGGCGCGCACGCCTTCGAAGCGCTCGCGCAGCTCCACCCCGTAGGCGCCAATGTTCTGGATCGGCGCCGCGCCCGCGGTGCCGGGGATCAGCGCCAGGTTTTCGAGCCCGGGCATGCCGTCGGCGATAGTGCGGTTGACCAGTCCGTTCCAGTTCTCGCCGGCGCCGGCGGTGACCAGCCAGGCATCGCCAGTCTCCTCCGGCTGGTAGCCGGGTATTTCCATCAGCAGCACCAGCGCGTCCAGGTCGCCCGTCAGCACCACATTGCTGCCGCCGCCCAGGACCACCAGTGGCAGGCCGTCGGCACGCGGGTCGGCCAGTGCCGCGGTCAGGTCGGCTTCGCTGCGCACATGCACCGCAAAGCGCGCGCGCGCGTCGAATCCGAATGTATTGTGGCGACGCAGGGGATAGAATTCGTGGAAATCTGCCATGCAAGGAAAAGGTGACGCGGCCGCCGCTGGTAGGCAAGCGACCCGGAACTGCGAGGTAGGCTGGATTATACGGAAGGCGCCGCGCGCGGCCGGCTTCCGGGCATACGGATCACAAGGAGAATGCAATGCCGTCGTTTGATGTAGTGTGCGAAGCGAACATGGTCGAGGTGAAGAATGCCGTCGAGCAGGCTAACAAGGAAATCTCGACGCGCTTCGATTTCAAGGGCTCGGACGCCCGGGTCGAGCAGAAGGAAAATGAACTGACTGCCTTTGCCGACGATGATTTCAAGCTGAGCCAGGTCAAGGATGTGCTGATCAACAAGATGGCCAAGCGCAACGTGGACGTGCGCTTCCTGGACTACGGCAAGATCGACAAGATCAGCGGCGACAAGGTCAAGCAGGTGATCACGATCAAGAAGGGCGTGACCGGCGACCTGTCCAAGAAGATCGTGCGCATCATCAAGGACAGCAAGATCAAGGTGCAGGCCAGCATCCAGGGCGACGCGGTGCGCGTGTCGGGCGCCAAGCGCGACGACCTGCAGAGCGTGATGGCGATGCTGCGCAAGGATGTGTCCGAGGCGCCGCTGGACTTCAACAACTTCCGCGACTGACCCTTGCCCTCCGCGCCGGCGCCCCCTGGCGCTGCCGCCCTCAGCGAGGCTGCGGCAGTCCGCCGATTTTCGCGCCGGCCTTGATGCCTTTCTGCGTGAACCATCCCTTGTTCATTTCCAGCGCATAGCGGATCGCCGCCTTCGGGCAATGGTTGCTCTCCGTGCGCGGCGCCATGTCCTCGATATTCACGATGGTGCCGTCATCGGCCAGGAAGGCGATTGACAGCGGCAGCTCGGTATTGCGCATCCAGAAGCAGTGGCCCGCCTTCTGCTCGAACACGAACAGCATGCCGGCGTTGGGGGCCATGGTCGTGCGGTACATCAGTCCCTGCTCGCGTGCCGCCGGCGTGGCGGCAACCTCCGCCTGGATCGCAAACATGCCCGCAGTGAGCGGCACCATCGGCAGCGCGGCCTGCGCGTGCGCGATCCCGGCGCTCAGCGCGAGCAGGCCGGCAAGGGAGGAGCATTGTGACAACAGCGTCTTGGACAGGAAGGACATGGTGTTCAGTCTGAAATGGCGCGGGCCGCGGCAGCCGCAAGCATAGCGCACACGCGGCATGCTGATGTGCGGCCGACGGTACGCCGCACCTCGACAATCCTATACCGGCAATAAAAAAGGCAGGCGCCTGGCGGCAGCCTGCCATTTCTTTCCTGCCTCGCGCACGCACGGGGCAGGGAGGGCGCCAGCAATTACTGGGCAGCCGGGGCCGACGCGGCGGCCTTCTTCTTGCTGTGCTTCTTGGTGGTGGTCTTCTTCTTGGCGGCCTTCGGGGCTTCCTTGGTGGCCGCGGGCGCTGCAGTGTCGGCAGCAGCAGGTGCCGAAGCCTGGGCGAAGGCGCCGGTGGCGAACAGGCCAACAACCAGAGCAGCGATCAGTTTTTTCATGGCGTATTACCTCGAAGGATAAGAAAAGTCGGAAATGATGACGCGCGATAGGACGTGTCCCCGACAAGAACGAGGCCGTTGCCGTCAGGGTTGACCCGCGATTTGTTTTTTTTTGTAACGAGAGCGGCGCTTGGTGTCATCCGTCCTGGCTTTCGATACATCGGGCCGCCGCGCCAGATCCGGCCGGGCATGCCGAGCAACGGCCGCCAGTCCCAGTTGGGCGGCGAACACCTCGCAGCTTTCGCCGGGCGCCAGCCCCAGGGCGCGCAGGTCAAGCGGGCCGATCCCGACCCGCACCAGCCGCAACGTGGGAAAGCCGACCGCGGCGGTCATGCGGCGCACCTGCCGGTTCTTGCCCTCGCGGATCTTCAGTTCCAGCCACGCGGTCGGGATCGCTGCGCGAAAGCGCACCGGCGGCTGGCGCGGCCACAGCCAGTCGGGCGCCTCGATCGCGCGTACCCTGGCCGGCTGCGTGACGAAGTCGCCCAGGTCTACCCCGGCGCGCAGCCGGGCCAGCGCGGCGGCATCGGGAATGCCTTCGACCTGTGCCAGGTAGGTCTTCTCCAGCTTATGGCGCGGGTCGGCGATGCGGGCCTGCAGCGCGCCGTCGTCGGTCAGCAGCAGCAAGCCCTCGCTGTCGGCATCGAGCCGCCCGGCCGGGTAGACGCCGGGCATGCTCACGCACGCGGCCAGCGTCGGGCGCGTCGGGTGTTCCGAGAACTGGCTCATGGTGCCAAACGGCTTGTTCAGGGCAATCAGGGTCATGGGGCGCAAGTATGCCGCAGTGGCGCGCAGGGGCGGGGGAGAGGATCTGGGGTCCGGCCCGATTGGCGGATGATGAAAAATTGCTGCATAATACGAAATTAGTCTTGTGTCTTATATAAGACTGAAGGCAGCGCAGGGTGGCGCCAGGGTGATGCAATGCAGCACGGGTGTGCGGTAAGGCCCGCTACAATGCGTCAGCGCCCTCTCCCCGAATCTCGCCGACCGGCCACGAACCGGCGGCAGTCACAACCGTTCCGTACTGGAGACGTCATGTACCAACATATCAAGGTTCCGGCCGGCGAAAAGATCACGGTCAACCAGGATTTTTCGCTGAATGTCCCGGACAATCCGATCATTCCTTATATCGAAGGCGACGGTACGGGCCTCGATATCACTCCGGTGATGATCAAGGTGGTCGACGCGGCCGTGGCCAAGGCCTATGGCGGCAAGCGCAAGATCGCCTGGATGGAGATCTACGCCGGCGAGAAGTCGACCAAGGTCTACGGCCCGGACGTGTGGCTGCCGGACGAAACCCTGGAGGTGCTCAAGGACTATGTGGTCTCGATCAAGGGCCCGCTGACCACGCCGGTGGGCGGCGGCATCCGCTCGCTGAACGTGGCGCTGCGCCAGCAGCTGGACCTGTACGTCTGCCTGCGCCCGGTGCGCTACTTCAAGGGCGTGCCCTCGCCGGTGCGTGAGCCGGAAAAGACCGATATGGTGATCTTCCGCGAGAACTCGGAGGACATCTACGCCGGCATCGAATGGGCGGCCGAGAGCGACCAGGCCAAGAAGCTGATCGCCTTCCTGCAGAACGAGATGGGCGTGAAGAAGATCCGCTTCCCGGCGACCTCGGGCATCGGCATCAAGCCGGTCTCGCGCGAGGGCACCGAGCGCCTGGTGCGCAAGGCGATCCAGTACGCCATCGACAACGACAAGCCGTCGGTGACGCTGGTGCACAAGGGCAACATCATGAAGTTCACCGAAGGTGGCTTCCGTGACTGGGGCTACGAGCTGGCGCAAAAGGAATTCGGCGCCGAGCTGGTCGACGGCGGCCCGTGGTGCAAGTTCAAGAACCCGAAGACCGGCAAGGACATCGTGGTCAAGGACGCCATTGCCGACGCCTTCCTGCAGCAGATCCTGCTGCGTCCGGCCGAATACTCGGTGATCGCCACGCTGAACCTGAACGGCGACTATGTCTCCGACGCGCTGGCCGCGCAGGTCGGCGGCATCGGCATTGCCCCGGGCGCCAATATGTCTGACTCGGTCGCCATGTTCGAGGCCACCCACGGCACCGCGCCGAAGTACGCCGGCAAGGACTACGTCAACCCGGGCTCTGAAATCCTGTCGGCCGAAATGATGCTGCGCCACATGGGCTGGACCGAAGCCGCGGACCTGATCATCTCGTCGATGGAGAAGTCGATCCTGTCCAAGAAGGTGACGTACGACTTCGCCCGCCTGCTGGAAGGCGCGACGCAGGTGTCGTGCTCGGGCTTTGGCCAGGTGATGATCGACAATATGTAAGCACGGACTCCCGCTGCAGCGGGCGACCTGCCAAGGAAAACCCCGGTGCCGCCTGGTCGGCGCCGGGGTTTTTTTCTTGCCCCGGGCGCCAGTGTTGCCTAGAACGTCAGGGGTTGGACTGACGGGCCTGGCGGCCCGAGGAGACAGGCATGGACGATCCCTTCCGCCGCACCGCGTTCGGTGCGGCCCTCTTCTACAAGGACCCGCTGGCGGCCCTGGACTGGCTGGAGCGCGCCTTCGGCTTTGAGCGGGTCATGGTGATCCGCGACCAGCAGGACCAGCTGGTGCATTCTGAAATGCGTTTCGGCGACAGCTACCTGATGGTGGGCAGCGAGTGGGCGGACTTTACCGCCAGCCCGGCCTCGATCGGAGGCAAGAATACCCAGACCCTGCACGTGCATCTGCAGGAAGGGCTGGACCAGCATTGCGAGCACGCGCGCGCCGCCGGGGCCGTGATCCTGCGCGAGCCGCAGGACGAGTTCTACGGCGACCGGACCTACACGGCCCGGGACACGGAGGGACATGTCTGGACCTTTGGCCAGACTGTACGCAAGGTCACCAGGGAAGAGGCCGAGCAGGCCAGCGGGCTGAAGATCGACGGCTGGGCCTGATGGCCCGGACCCTGGGGCCCAAAAAGCAGAAAGCCCGGCGCGAGGCCGGGCTTTCCGTCGGATGTGGTGCGTGCAGCTGATCCGAGCCGGCACCCGCCGCGCCGCCGTGGCGGCAAGGCGGGGAGCTGGCATCGATCCCGTCCCGGGGGAGCCCCCCCACACCCTGGTTGACCGCTCCGCGGCTCTGCGGCCGGGATGCGGTCGCGGCGCGCTTTAGCTGGCGTCCTGGATATTGGTGGCTTGCTTGCCCTTGGGGCCCTGGACCACCTCGAACGAGACGCGTTGACCTTCCTTCAGCGTCTTGAAGCCGGACATCTGGATAGCCGAAAAGTGCGCAAACAGTTCTTCTTCGCCCTCGTCCGGCTTGATGAACCCGAAGCCCTTGGCGTCATTGAACCATTTGACGATACCGCTTGCCATATACTCCCCCACGAAATAGCAGATTTCAAAGCGGGGAAGCCTTGCCGGCCAGACGGCACGGACTGCGGCGCCATGACCTGCCGCGTCCTGAGGTGCGGCAGGCGATGACGCGCGGCGAGGTGCAATCGCGTGGCGGACAGTCTCGATGCTGACTCGCCGCCGCGGCGGCCGTGGCCTCCCTGCTCACGGATCACCTGCCTCGGCTGTTGCTTTGGCTCGTTGGCCGTCGGCAGGTGTGCGAACGATTCTTCTGGCAAAGCCGGATACTGTCAAGTTGGCGGATTCCCCACTGCCAGCAGGGTGTGGCGGGAATCGGACGGCACCTGGTGGTACCTTGGCGGCATACGCCAGGGCTGCCGTGGATGCAGTCCCGCCGCGCCGGCCACGTGCCTTGCAATGCCTCCCGCGTGAAATCCCGCGTCCTTCCACCACCGGAAACAGGTGACCCGGCTCTTGAATCCGGCGCCTTTTCCCCAAATTGCAGAGTTGCGAGTAAGGGTTAGAATAAAGCCATGGCTACACGGCTTGCGAATGTTCCACAACGCGAAGCGGGCACCATCCTGGAGCGGAAAGAGCAGGCGCTTAAACCGCCCGCCATGTTCAAGGTGGTGCTGCTTAATGACGACTACACTCCGATGGAGTTTGTAGTGATGATCCTGCAGCAGTATTTCAGCAGGGACCGGGAAACGGCGACGCAGATCATGCTCACCGTGCACCGGGAAGGAAAGGGCGTCTGCGGTATCTACACCAGGGATATTGCAGCGACCAAGGTCGAGCTGGTGTCAACGCACGCGCGGCAGGCGGGGCATCCCCTGCAGTGCGTGATGGAGGAAGCATGATTGCGCAAGAATTGGAAGTGAGCCTGCATATGGCGTTTGTCGAAGCCAGGCAGGCACGCCACGAGTTCATTACCGTGGAGCACCTGCTGCTGGCATTGCTCGACAATCCCACGGCAGCGGAAGTCTTGCGCGCCTGCGCGGCCAATATAGAAGACCTGCGCACCAGCCTGAAGAACTTCATCGCGGATAACACGCCGGTGGTGCCGGGTACCGACGAGGTCGATACCCAGCCCACGCTCGGTTTCCAGCGCGTGATCCAGCGCGCGATCATGCACGTCCAGTCCACTTCCAACGGCAAGAAGGAAGTGACGGGTGCCAACGTGCTGGTCGCGATATTCGGCGAGAAGGATTCGCACGCGGTCTATTACCTGCAGCAGCAGGGCGTAACGCGCCTGGACGTGGTCAATTTCATCAGCCATGGCATCCGCAAGGACCAGTCCGAGCCCGCCAAGCATGGCGATGCCGCCGGCGAAGGCGAGGGCGGCGACGGCAAGGAAAGCCCGCTCGAGCAATACACCCAGAACCTGAACACGCTGGCCAAGGCCGGCAAGATCGACCCGCTGATCGGCCGCGAGAGCGAAGTCGAGCGCGTGGTCCAGGTGCTGTGCCGCCGGCGTAAGAACAACCCGCTGCTGGTCGGCGAGGCCGGCGTCGGCAAGACCGCGATCGCCGAGGGCCTGGCGTGGCGCATCACCAAGAACGAGGTGCCGGACATCCTGGAAAAGGCCACCGTCTACTCGCTCGACATGGGAGCGCTGCTGGCCGGCACTAAGTACCGTGGTGACTTCGAACAACGCCTGAAGGGCGTGCTGAAGTCGCTCAAGGACAATCCGAACGCGATCCTGTTCATCGACGAGATCCACACGCTGATCGGCGCGGGCGCTGCCTCGGGCGGGACGCTGGACGCCAGCAACCTGCTCAAGCCGGCGCTGTCGTCGGGCCAGCTCAAGTGCATCGGCGCGACCACCTTCACGGAATATCGCGGCATCTTCGAGAAGGACGCGGCGCTGTCGCGGCGCTTCCAGAAGATCGACGTGGTCGAACCTTCGGTGGACCAGACCGTGCAGATCCTGCGCGGCCTGAAGTCGCGCTTCGAGGAGCACCATGGCGTCAAGTACGCGGCCTCGGCGCTGACTGCGGCAGCGGAGCTGTCGGCCCGCTTCATTACCGACCGCCACCTGCCCGACAAGGCGATCGACGTGATCGACGAAGCCGGCGCGGCGCAGCGCATCCTGCCGAAGTCCAAGCAGAAGAAGACCATCGGCAAGGGCGAGATCGAAGACATCGTCTCGCGCATTGCGCGCATCCCGCCGCAGAGCGTGAACCAGGACGACCGCAGCAAGCTGCAGACGCTGGACCGCGACCTGAAGTCGGTGGTGTTCGGCCAGGACCCGGCGATCGAGGCACTGGCCTCGGCGATCAAGATGTCGCGCGCCGGCCTGGGCAAGACCGACAAGCCGATCGGGTCGTTCCTGTTCTCCGGCCCCACGGGCGTGGGCAAGACCGAGGTCGCCAAGCAACTCGCCTTCATCATGGGCATCGAGCTGCTGCGCTTTGACATGTCCGAGTACATGGAACGCCACGCGGTGAGCCGCCTTATCGGCGCGCCGCCGGGATACGTCGGCTTTGACCAGGGCGGCCTGCTGACCGAGGCTGTCACCAAGAAGCCGCACTGCGTGCTGCTGCTGGACGAAATCGAGAAGGCGCACCCGGATATCTTCAATATCCTGCTGCAGGTGATGGACCATGGTTCGCTGACCGACAACAACGGCCGGCGCGCCGACTTCCGCAACGTGATCATCATCATGACCACCAACGCGGGGGCGGAGACCATGAACCGCGCCTCCATCGGCTTCACCAGCTCGCGCGAGCAGGGCGACGAGATGGCCGACATCAAGCGCATGTTCACGCCGGAATTCCGTAACCGCCTGGATGCCATGATCAGCTTCCGGTCGCTGGATGAGGAGATCATCCTGCGCGTGGTCGACAAGTTCCTGATGCAGCTGGAAGAGCAGCTGCACGAGAAGAAGGTGGAGGCCAGCTTTACCGAGAAGCTGCGCAAGTTCCTGGCGCACAAGGGGTTCGATCCGCTGATGGGCGCGCGCCCGATGCAGCGCCTGATCCAGGACATGATCCGCAAGGCCCTGGCCGACGAGCTGCTGTTCGGCCGGCTGGTTTCGGGCGGCAAGGTGGTGGTGGACCTGGACGAGCAGGACCAGATCAAGCTCGATTTCTCCGAGATCGAGCCGGAACCGCCCGAGGCGCCCGAGGAACAGCGCGCCGAAGCCTGAGCGGTTATCGGCCGCGTTGCCTGCAACGTGGCCGGTCATCGGGCAAAATACGGGGGTGGCAGTCATGCCGCCCCTTTTCTTTTGTCCCGGCGGCCGCCGGCCATGCCCGTCGGGGCACGAGTTTGCGGCCGCGGCTGGCCGCGCAACCGGCCAGGAATCCAGCCTGAAAACCCTGATGTCCTCTGCCGAACGCACGCGGCGCCGCCGCCTGCTGCTCAAGATCCTGCCGCTGGGCGCCATGCCCGTCCCGATGCTTCACGCCGCTGCCGCCACCGGCGCCGAACCGCCGGCGGGCAACCGCCCGATCGCGCTGGTGCTGCCGTTCCCGCCTGGCGGGAGCGTCGACATCGTGGCCCGGCAGCTGCAGCCCGGGCTGAAGGCGGCGCTGGGGCAGACCGTGGTGGTCGACAACAAGCCGGGTGCCGGCGGCCTGATCGCATCGAGCACCGTGGCGCGCGCGAAGCCGGACGGCACCACTCTGTTGATGGCCTTCGACACCCACGCCATCAACCCTTTCGCCTACAAGCAGCTGCCCTACGACACCTTCCGCGATTTCTCGCCAATTTCGCAGCTGGTGCGCTTTCCGCTGGTGATTGCCGCCAATCCCGCGCTGCCGGTGGCCAATGTGCGCGAACTGGTGGCGCTGGCCAAGGCCAGGCCCGACGGCGTGCGCTATGCCTCGTCCGGCATCGGCAGCCTGAACCAGCTGGCGGCCGAGGCGCTGGCGACCGAAGCCGGCGTGCGCATGCTGCATGTGCCCTACAAGGGCGGCGGCCCGGCCGTGCAGGCGGTGCTGTCCAACGAGGTCGATATCTTCTTCAGCAGCTATGCCGCGGTGCAGGCGCACGTCGCCGCCCGCACCATCAAGGTGCTGGGCGTGACCGGCACCAGCCGGCTGCGCCAGCTGCCGCAGGTGCCGACGGTGGCCGAGCAGGGGCTCAAGGGCTTCGAGGCCTACTCCTGGATCGGCGTGTTCGGCCCGGCCGGCCTGCCGGCATCCACGGTCACGCGCATCCACGACGCGCTGGTCGAATCATTGCGCCAGCCGCGCGTGGTCGATGCGCTGGCTGCGCAGGGCTTCGAGATCGTGGGCGGCAGCCCGGCCGACCTCGGCAACCTGGTGCGCCGCGAGCATGACAAATGGCAGGCCGTGGCGCACAAGGCCAATATCCAGTTCGAATGACGATGTCCGGCGCCGGTGCGCCGTGAAACCGAGAGGACGCCGATGGTAACGCAAGCGGAAATGTTCGACCACGCCGTGGTGGTGTGCCCAGACCTCGATGCCGGGGCCCAGGCCTGGCGCCGGCTCGGCTTTACGCTGACGCCGCGCGGCTACCACACGCTTGGCTCGCAGAACCACTGCATCATGCTGCGGCGGGACTACGTTGAGCTGCTGCACGTGACCGCGCCCAGCCCCAGCCGCCAGTACTACTGGGATGCGCAGGCGCACGGCGGCGGCTGCGCGGCGATGTCGTGCAAGAGCGCCGATGCCTTTGCCACCGCGGCACGGCTGCGCGCGGCAGGCTGGCACACCTCGGACCCGATCGAGTTCTCGCGTCCGGTGCGGCTGGATGACGGCAGCGAGCATCCGGCCACCTTTCGCGTGACCGCGCTCGACGATGCGCCGGGCGCGCGCTACTTCGTTTGCGAGCACCGTACGCCCGAACTGCTGTGGCGGCCCGAATGGACCCGCCATGCCAACGGCGCGCAGAGCATCGCCACCATGTTCCTGGTGGTGGCGCCCGCGCTGGTGGACGCCGCCGCGCGCGCCTACGCGGAGCTGACCGGCGGCGAGCTGACGCAGCTGAGCGAACATGTCTGCAGCCTGGCGCTGGACGATGCCACGCTGGTGGTCAGCACGCCGCAGGCGCTGGCTTCGGCCACCGGCACCGCGCATATCCGGCGCGAGGGGCCGGGCTACGCGGCGATCCGCCTGCGCACCAATGACCTGGCGGCGGCGCGTGCCGGGTGGCGCGAACAGGGTGTGCCGACCCACGATCTGGGCCCGCGCGAGACCCTGGTGCTGGCGGATGCCGCCAGCGGCGTGGCGCTGCTGTTCGAGCAGCAGGGCTGAAATGCAAACTGGCGCCCCGCGGGGCGCCAGTGTCTTGTGCGGCCTTAGGCTGCGTCAGGCGCTGGCCTTGGCGTGATGTACGCCGGTCGAGCCAAAGCCGCCCGCGCCGCGTTCGCTATCTTCGCTGAATTCTGCCACTGTCGAAAACACCGGCCGCAGCACCGGCACGAACATCATCTGCGCGATGCGCTCGCCCGGCTGGATCACGATCGGCTCGGTGCCGGGCGCATTGCGGTTCCACACGCTGACCATGATCTGGCCCTGGTAGTCGGCATCGATCACGCCGATCGAATTGCCCAGCACCAGGCCCTTCTTGTGGCCCAGGCCCGAGCGCGGCACGATGGTCGCGGCCATGTACGGGTTGCCCATGTGCACGGCGATGCCGGCCGGCACCAGTTGCGCGGGCGTGCCCGGCGCGATCGATACCGGGGCGTCGACGCAGGCATGCAGGTCGATGGCGGCGGCCATTTCGCTCTGGTAGGCGGGCAGGCCCCATTCATTCAGGCGCGCATCGAGCACCTTGATTTCGACGGTCGGGTTCAGTGGCTGGGTCATGGGAATCCTGGGGAAAATCGGTTCAACGGAATAGGTGGCAGCCGCGCATGATACCGGACGCGCGCGCGCCATCAGGGCCGTGCGCGCCCGGGCAGGCGCTGGCCGATCGCCGCCACCAGCTGGCGCGCCAGCGACAGCTTGTCGGCGCGCGGCAGCCGCGTCATGCCGGCGGCGTCGAACAGCACGATCTCGTTGTCGTCCAGGCCGAAGGTATGGTGGCCGATATTGCCGACCAGCAGCGGCACGCCCTTGCGCTGGCGTTTCTGCTCGCCGTACTGCTCCAGGTTCTCGCTCTCGGCGGCGAAGCCGACGCAGTAGGGTGCGTCAGCCCGCGCCGCGACCGAGGCCAGGATGTCGGGGTTCTGCACGAACTGCAGCGTGGGGGTGTCGGTATCGTTGGCCTTCTTCAGCTTCTGCTGTGCGACTTCAGCCGGGCGCCAGTCCGCCACCGCGGCCACGGCGACAAAGACATCCACGCCGTGCAGCTGCGCGATCACCGCGTCATGCATCTGCTGCGCGCTGCGCACGTCGGTCCGGACCACGCCGCGCGGGGTGGGCAGGCCGGTGGGGCCGGCCACCAGCAGCACCTCGGCTCCGGCCTCGCGCGCCGCGCGCGCGATCGAGAAGCCCATCTTGCCGGACGACAGGTTGGTGATGCCGCGCACCGGGTCGATCGCCTCGAAGGTCGGGCCGGCGGTGATCAGCACGCGCTTGCCCTGCAGCGGCTTGGGCTGGAAGAAGGCGATGATGTCGTCGAGCAGCTCTTCGGGTTCCAGCATGCGGCCGTCGCCGACCTCGCCGCAGGCCTGGTCGCCGCTGCCAGGGCCCAGGATCATCACGCCGTCGGCGCGCAGCTGCGCGGCGTTGCGCTGGGTGGCGGGGGCAGCCCACATCTGGCGGTTCATCGCCGGCGCCACCAGCAGCGGGCAGTCGCGCGCGATGCACAGGGTGCTGAGCAGGTCGTCGCACAGACCGTTGGCCAGGCGCGCCATGAAATCGGTCGAGGCCGGGGCGATGACGATGGCATCGGCCTCGCGCGACAGGTCGATGTGCGCCATGTTGTTGTCGATGCGGGCATCCCACTGCGACAGGAAGACCGGCCGGCCGGACAAGGCCTGCATCGTCACCGGCGTGATGAAATGCGTCGCCGCCTCGGTCATGGCCACCTGCACGGTGGCGCCGGCCTTGGTCAGCAGGCGGACCAGTTCGGCCGACTTGTAGCAGGCGATGCCGCCGGTCAGGCCGAGAACGATGTGCTTGCCGCGCAAATCCATGGTAAGGCTCGTCAAAGGGTGGGAAACGGCATGATACCGGCTGAGCGTGCTCGCTGCTGCCGGCAGCGGCACCGGATGGCATCAGGGCCGCATTCGCGGCCCTGGCATCACCTGCTGTGGTCTGGCGGCGCTCAGTGGCGCCGCACCCGCCGCAGCTCGTCCACGATCAGCAGTACCGCGCCGACCGTGATCGCGCAGTCGGCCACGTTGAAGGCAGGCCAGTGGTAGTTGCGCACATAGAAGTCCAGGAAATCGACCACGTGCCCGTAGACCACGCGGTCGATCACGTTGCCGACCGCGCCGCCCAGGATCAGCGACACCGCGAAGCAGAACATGCGCTGGCCGGTATGGCGGTACAGCAGCCAGACGATGAACGCGCCCACCACGAGGCCAAGACCGGTGAAGAACCAGCGCTGCCAGCCGCCGGCATCGGCCAGGAAGCTGAACGCCGCGCCCTTGTTGTAGACCAGCACCAGGTTGAAGAAGCTGGTCACCGGGCGCGATTCACCATAGGTGAAGGTGCGCACAATGACGATCTTGAAGAACTGGTCGAGCACTACCACCAGCAGCGCGAAGGCCATCCACAGCAGCGGGGTGGTGCTGCCGGCGGCCTTGTTGTTGCGGCGTGCCGGGCGGGCGGAACGGGACGTGGTCGATGCCATCAGGCATGGCTCCTGTGTTCACCGGCGCCGAACAGGTTGCTGTCGCAGCGCCCGCAGAGGGTCGGATGGTCCGGGTTGTGGCCGACATCGGCGCGGTAGTGCCAGCAGCGCTCGCACTTGGCATGGGCCGACGGGGTCACCGTGACCAGCAGGTCGCCGGCCTCGGGCGCGTGCGTTACCTTGGCCGAAGAGGTCAGCAGCACGAAGCGCAGGTCGTCGCCCAGGCTCTGCAGCGCGTCCAGCACGGGGCCGCCGGCCTGGATGGTCAGCTCGGCCTGCAGCGACGAGCCGATCTCGCCTTCCACGCGCACCGCTTCCAGCTGCTTGGTGACCTCGGCGCGCACTTCGCGCAGCGTGTGCCACTTCTGCAGCAGGTCGTCGGCGCCGTCGTCGACTTCCGGCACCGCGTAGTAGGTGCTGGTGAAGATGGTGTCGGTGTGCTCGGTGCCGTGGGCGAAGATCTGCCACGCTTCCTCGGCGGTGAACGACAGGAACGGCGCCATCCAGTGCAGCATCGCCTGGGTGATGTGGTACAGCGCGTTCTGCGCCGCGCGGCGGGCCTTGGAGTCCGGCGCGGTGGTGTACAGGCGGTCCTTCAGCACATCGAGGTAGAAGCCGCCCAGGTCCTCGGAGCAGAACGTCTGCAGCTTGGACGCCACCGGGTGGAATTCATACGACTCGTAGTGCGACAGCACTTCCTGCTGCAGTTGCGCGGTCAGCGCCACGGCGTAGCGGTCGATCTCCAGCCATTCCGACGCCGGCAGCGCATGCCTGGCGTGGTCGTAGTCGGACAGGTTGGACAGCAGGAAGCGCAGCGTGTTGCGGATGCGGCGGTAGCTTTCCACCACGCGCTTGAGGATCTCGTCCGAGATCGACAGCTCGCCGGAGTAGTCGGTCGAGGCCACCCACAGGCGGATGATCTCGGCGCCCATCTTGTTGGTGATGTCCTGCGGCGCCACGGTGTTGCCGACCGACTTGGACATCTTGCGGCCCTCGCCGTCGACGGTGAAGCCGTGCGTCAGCAGCGCCTTGTAGGGCGGCTTGCCGTACAGCATCGACGCCGTCAGCAGCGACGAATGGAACCAGCCGCGGTGCTGGTCCGAGCCTTCCAGGTACAGGTCGGCGAGGCGGCCATCGGGCGTATCGGCTGACGGATCGTACAAGTCGTCGCGGTGCGAGCCGCGGACCACGGTCCAGTGCGTGGTGCCGGAATCGAACCAGACGTCCAGCGTGTCGCGATTCTTTTCGTACTGGCTGGCCTCGTCGCCGAGCAGCTCCTTCGGATCCAGCGTCTGCCAGGCCTCGATACCGTGCTGTTCGACGCGTTTTGCCACTTCTTCCAGCAGCTGCGGCGTGCGCGGGTGCAGCGCACCGGTTTCCTTGTGCAGGAAGAAGGCCATCGGCACGCCCCACTGGCGCTGGCGCGACAGCGTCCAGTCCGGCCGGTTGGCGATCATGTTGTGCAGGCGCTGCTTGCCCCAGGCCGGGAAGAACTCGGTGGCGTCGATGCCGGCCAGCGCGGTCTCGCGCAGGGTGGGGCCGGTCTTGCCGTTCTCGTCGGCCGGGTCCACGTCCATGCCCGCGAACCACTGCGAGGTGGCGCGGTAGATGATCGGCGTCTTGTGGCGCCAGCAGTGCATGTAGCTGTGGGTGTACTTGTGCGAATTGAACAGGTTGCCCGAGGCCTGCAGCACCTCGACGATCTTCGGGTTGGCGTCCCAGATCGACAGCCCGCCAAAGAGCGGCAGCGTGCCGGCATAGACGCCGTTGCCCATCACCGGGCTGATGATGTCCGAATCGGCCATGCCGTGCGCCTTGCACGACTGGAAGTCTTCCACGCCGTAGGCCGGCGCCGAGTGCACGATGCCCGAGCCGGTGTCGGTGGTGACGTAGTCGCCCAGGTAGACCGGCGACAGGCGGTCATAGCCCGCGTCCATCTTCGCCAGCGGGTGGTGGAAGCGGATTTCCGACAGTGCCGCGCCGGTGGTGGTGGCCACGACCTTGCCTTCCAGGCCGTAGACCTTCAGCTGCTCCTCGACGCGCTCGGTGGCCAGGATCAGGTAGCCGCGCGGGGTCTCGACCAGCGCGTATTCCACTTCCGGGTGCACGTTCAGCGCCTGGTTGCTCGGGATGGTCCACGGCGTGGTGGTCCAGATCACGATCCAGCCGGGCTTGCCGTCGAGCTGCTCGAACGGCACCTTGAACGCGTGCGCCAGCTTGTCGGCTTGCGCGAACGGGAAGCCCACGTCGATCGACAGGTCGACCTTGTCCTTGTATTCGACCTCGGCCTCGGCCAGCGCCGAGCCGCAGTCGAAGCACCAGTTCACCGGCTTCAGGCCGCGGAACACATAGCCCTTCTCCATGATCTTGCCGAGTGCGCGCAGTTCATCCGCCTCGTTGCTGTAGTTCATGGTCAGGTAGGGGTGGTCCCAATCGCCCAGCACGCCCAGGCGCTCGAAATCCACCATCTGGCGCTTGATCTGCTCGGTGGCGTAGGCGCGCGCCTTGGCCTGGACCTCCTGCACCGGCAGGCCCTTGCCGAACTTCTTCTCGATCTGGATCTCGATCGGCATGCCGTGGCAGTCCCAGCCCGGCACGTAGACGGCGTCCAGCCCGGTCAGGCCGCGCGCCTTGATGATCATGTCCTTGAGCACCTTGTTGACGGCGTGGCCGATATGGATGTCGCCGTTGGCATACGGCGGGCCGTCATGCAGCACGAACTTCTTCGCGCCCTTGCGCGCCGCGCGGATCTTCTTGTAGAGCTGCTTGTCCTGCCACTGCTTGACCCACTGCGGCTCGCGCTTGGGCAGGTCGCCACGCATCGGGAAGGGCGTGTCGAGCAGGTTGACCGGATACTTGCTTTTCTCGGGCTTGGCGCGTTTGTCGTCAGACATTTCGATTCTCAGGGCAATTCGGGTTGGGCGCGCGGGCGGCGGCAGGCCGGCGGGCGCGCGGAAAGACTGGGGCAGGCGGCGTGCGTGCCGGGCCCGCGCCACTGGCATGCGGGCAGGCGCCGGCCGCTACCTAATTCGGTCGGTGGCGGAGGTGGCGAAGTCGCGCCCGCCGCTGCCTTCGGCCGCGCCCGGGGCGGTCAGGCCGAAGAAGGCGCGCGCATCGGCGCTGTCCTTGGCGATGGCGGCGGTGAGCTGGTCCAGGTTGTCGAAGCGCGCTTCGTCGCGCAGCTTCTTCATGAATTCAACCCGCACCAGCTTGCCGTACAGGTTCTCTTTGAAATCGAACAGGTGAACTTCCAGCAGCACCCGGCCGGCGTCCTCGATGGTGGGGCGCACGCCGATGCTGGCCACGCCCGGCAAGGGCTGGTCGGCGATGCCATGCACCTGCACCACGAAGATGCCGCTGACTGCCGGCCGCTTGTGCGAGATGCGCAGGTTCAGCGTCGGGAAGCCCAGGTCGCGGCCCAGCTTGCGGCCGTGGATCACGTGGCCGCTGATGGCATAGCCGTGGCCAAGCAGGCGCCGGGCATGCTCCAGGTCGCCGTCAGCCAGCGCCTGGCGCACCGCCGAGCTGGAGATGCGGATGCCGCCTTCGGACACCGAGCCCATCTGCTCGACATCGAAGCCGTAGCGACGCCCGGCTTCCTGCAGGTAGGTAAAGTCGCCGGCGCGCTTGGCGCCGAAGCGGAAGTCGTCGCCGACCAGCACCCAGCGCGCGTGCAGGCCATGCCACAGCACGTTCTCGACGAACGCCTGCGGCGACTGGGCGGCAAAGTGGGCGTTGAAGTGTTCCACCACCACCCGGTCCACGCCGTTGCGGCGCAGGCTTTCCAGCTTGTCGCGCAGCAGCGCGATGCGGGTGGGGGCCTTGTCCGGGGTGAAGAACTCGCGCGGATGCGGCTCGAAGGTCATCACGCACAGCGGCAGGCCGCGTGCGTCGGCCGCTGCGCGCGCACGCGCGAGCAGCGACTGGTGGCCGCGATGCACACCGTCGAAATTGCCGATGGTGAGCGCGCAGGGCGCCCGGCTTTCGGCGTTGGGCAGGCCGCGGAAGACTTTCACGGGGACGGCGGGAAACGTTTCAGGTAAAGCGAGCATTATAAGGCGAATGGGTCCGCTTGCCGCTCCCGCCGCCCGCGGCCGGTGCCGCGCTGCTGTTTTTGTGCCGCAACCGGCCCTCGCGGCATGGCGCGATGCCGCAAAAGGCGGCATGATATGGCCCACTTCGGCTCCACTTCGGCCCTGGCACCTGCTGCCCCCGATATCCGCCCATTCCAAGCCAGCCACACTTGAAAGCGCTGCCCAACCGGTTCTTTTCCCGGCTCCTGCCCCGAGTCCTGCCTCAGGCGACCGCCCAGCTCGACGTCGAGACGCGCGCCAAGCTGATGGCCATCGTGCACAAGAACTCGCCTACGGCAATCGTGGCCTCGGTGCTGCTGCCCGCGCTGACCACACTGGGATTCTGGAACGACGTGAGCCACTCGGCCTTGCTCGGCTGGTGCGCGGTGATGCTGCTGCTGACGGCCGGCGGCCTGTGGTTCTACGTCGGCTACCAGCGCGACCATGCCTCGATGAGCCGTTCCGCGCACACGCGCAAGTGGTGGAACAATATGCGCGCGGTTGCCTTCCTGACCGGCGTGACCTGGGGCAGCTCGGCACTGCTGCATTTGTATACAGGCTCGGCGGTGTTCTCAAGCGTGCTGTACCTGCTGACCCTTGGGGTACTGGCTGGCGGCGCGGTGTCGCAGGCGCCGGTGCCGTCGAACCTGGTCTATGCCGGCGTGCCGATCCTGGTGCCCAACATCCTGATGGCGGAATTCGCCTTCCCCGGCCATGGCGCCTATGTGCAGGGACTGCTGGTGATCTACGGGGGGATGCTGTCGCGCCATGCCTTCAACCTGCAGGTCACGCTGGTGCGCGCCATCCAGCTCGAGGGCGACAGCCGCCGCCTGGCCAAGCAGTTCCAGGAGGAAAAAGAGCGCGCGCTGCATGCCAGCGAGGAGAAGTCGCGCTTCCTGGCTGCCGCCAGCCACGACCTGCGCCAGCCGGTGCATGCGCTGGTGATGCTGGTGGAGGCGCTGCGCGCGCGCAACCAGTCGTCGGCGCTGCATCCGCTGGTGGAGCAGGTGGCGGCGGGCACCCAGACCATCGACCTCTTGTTCCGTTCGCTGCTGGACCTGTCCAAGCTGGAAGGGCGCAAGGTGCTGCCGACGCTGGAGCCATGCGAGCTGGGCGCGCTGATCCGCGACGTGATGAGCCAGTTTGCCGCCGATGCGCGCGAAAGCGGCCTGACCCTGACCCCGCGCGTGCCCGACGAGCTGTACGCCATGGCCGAGCCGGTGCTGTTGCGCCGGGCCCTGTTCAACCTGGTGCAGAACGCGCTGCGCTACACCCAGCGCGGCGGCGTGCTGGTGACCGCGCGCCAGCGCCGCAAGAGTGTGCGGCTGGAAGTCTGGGATACCGGCGCCGGCGTGACACCGGAGCACCTGCCCGACATCTTTTCGCCGTACTACCAGGTCCATAACCCGCAGCGCGACCCGTCGCAGGGCCTGGGCCTGGGGCTGGCCATCTTCAAGGAATGCGTGCGCCTGATGCGCGGCACCTATGGCGTGCGCTCGGTGCCGGGCAAGGGCTCGGTGTTCTGGTTCGCGCTGGCGACGGTGCCGGCCGAGACCGTCGCCAGCGTGCGCGAGATGCGCGCGATGGCACAGGCAGAAGAGGCCAAGCCCGACCGCCTGCAGGGCACGGTGCTGGTGGTCGACGACGACAGCCAGATCCGCAAGGCCTGGATCGCGCTGATGGAGGCCTGGGGCATCCGCGTGGCCTGCGCCGCGCACGGCGCCGAGGCTGACAAGCTGTTTGCCAAGGGCCTGCGCCCGGACATCATCTTCTGCGACCTGCGCCTGCCCGGCAGCGAGAACGGACTGGATTTGCTCGAGCGCTGGCAGAACACGCAGCCGCAGGCGCGCAGCGCGCTGCTGACCGGCGACCTGAAATCCGCCGCGCTGGCGGCGGCGGAAGAGGCGGGGTATTTCGTGCTGCCCAAGCCGGTGGACCCGGCTTCGCTGCGGCTGTTGCTGCGCCGCTGGCTGCGGCCGGCGTAGGGCGGGGGGAGGACGGCAAAGGGTGCCGGCCTGCGTTACTGGCGCAGGCGGAACCGCTCCATGCGCGACATCACCTGCATGCGCGTGCGCACGCCCAGGCGCTGCAGGATGGCCGACACGTGTTCCTTGACGGTGTTCTCGGTCAGCCCCAGGCGGCGCGCGATCACCTTGTTCGGCAGGCCTTCCAGCACCAGCGCCAGCACCGAGCCCTGGCGCGGCGTCAGGCCGAGTTCGGCCGGCGTGACCGGAATGCCGTGGGCGGGCCCGAACGACTGCGCGCGGCCGTTCAGGGCCTCATCGGTGGGGAAGGAGGTGTCGCCTGCCAGCACCTTGCGCACCGCGGCGGTGAAGGCATTGGCATCAAGGTGCTTGCCGACGAAGCCGCAGGCCGACAGCGCGCGGGCGCGACCGACGATCTCGGGGGTGGCCTCGGCGGACATGAAGATGAAGCGTGCGCCAGGAATGACGGTCTTGAACGACTGCATGGCGTCGAAGCCCGTGCCATCGTTCAGCCAGATATCGAGCAGCACGATATCGGGGCGCAACCCCTGCTGCAGGCTTGTCAGGGCTTCGCGGGCACTGCCGGCGGCATGGACAGCCACATCCGGCATGACTTCGGCGAGAAAAGCCGTAGTGCCTGACAAAGCCATAGGATGATCATCGACCACCAACAACGTCGGTGCAGCGTTCGACATGCGAATTCCCGTTCAAATTCCCGTTTCGTCCTTGTTGTCACCAGCTCTTGGCGAGCACTGTGTCAGGCACAGGGTTGGCGCGTGGACGTAGCGCCCACTCTAGCAGAGGGGGCGAAGCGTCACAATCCATCAATCGGGGGTATACGGTCACGCCGTCACATGTTAGAGACATCGCGCCCTGTCCGATTCTCGTGAATTAAGCACGTAATGCGTTGGCTTTACCGGAGTTTAGCGCCTTGCCTTGGTAGAATTGCGCGATGAAAAAAATTGTCATCTTGATTTCCGGGCGAGGCTCCAATATGGAAGCCATCGTCCGTGCCTGCGCGGGGGGCGGCTGGCCTGCCCGGGTGGCGGCAGTACTGTCGAACCGGCCGGATGCCGCCGGGCTGCACTTCGCGCAGCAGCAGGGCATCGAAACCGGCGTGGTCGACCATCGCCAGCACCCTGACCGTGCTGCTTTCGACGCGGCTTTGGCCGAGGCCATCGACGCCTACGCGCCCGACCTGGTGGTACTTGCCGGTTTCATGCGTATACTCACGCCCGGCTTCGTCGACCGCTATGCGGGCCGGCTGCTGAATATCCATCCGTCGCTGCTGCCGTGCTTCCCGGGCCTGAACACCCACAAGCAGGCGCTGGACGCCGGCGTCAAGCTGCATGGCGCCACCGTGCACTTTGTCACCCCTGAACTCGACCATGGCCCGATCGTGATCCAGGCTGCACTTGATGTGCAGCCCGCGGACACGCCCGAGAGCCTGGCCGCGCGCCTGCTCGAATGCGAGCACGTGATCTATCCTCGCGCCGTGCAATGGTTCGTCGAGAACCGCCTGCAACTGCAGGACGGCGTAGTCAACGTTATCAACCCGGCCGAATCGCAATTGCTGATGGCCATCTCCGCCAATACCCCGGCGGGAGGAGTCAAGGCATGAGTCGCACCCAGGCAGGAACCCGATCCCCGCGCAGCGAAGGACGCGCCCCCGTGCGCAGCAAGGGCAAGGGCAGCCCCATCCGCAAGTCGCCCAATGCCGACGGCGCCGCGGTCCGCTCGCACGGCGGCCTGCATGCCACCCATATCCAGCATATCGACCGCCTGCTCGGCAAGGTCATGCTGTTTGCGCGCCCGGCCGATGCCGTGGTGAGCTACTACTTCCGCGAGAACAGCAAGCTTGGCCACCGCGAGCGCGGCATCATCGCCGAGGCCATCTACGCGGTGCTGCGCCGGCGCGTCGAGTTTGCGCAGTTTGCCGAAAGCGGCACGGGCGCGACCTCGCGCCGGCTGGCGCTGCTGGGCCTGGCCGCGACCCTGGGCCGCGACACGCTGACCCCGTTCCTGCATCCCGAAGAAGCCGAGTGGCTGGACCGACTGACCACGATCGAGCGCTCCAGCCTGGCGCCGCGCGTGCGCGCCAACCTGCCCGAGTGGCTCTACGATGAACTGGTGCGCGGCCACGGCGAGGCCTTTGCGGCGGCCCTGGGCGACGCGCTGCTGCGTCCGGCGCCACTGGACCTGCGCGTCAACCTGGCCAAGACCAGCCGCGAGGCCGCACTGGCCGAGCTGCAGGCCGCCGGCCTGGGCGCCGAGCCCACGCCGATGGCGCCGGCCGGCATCCGCATGGCCGGCAAGCCGGCGCTGAACCAACTGCCGATCTTCGTCAACGGCCTGGTCGAGGTGCAGGATGAGGGCAGCCAGCTGCTGTGCAACCTGGTCGCACCCAAGCGCGGCGAGATGGTGGTCGACTTCTGCGCCGGCGCGGGCGGCAAGACCCTGGCGCTCGGCGCGGCGATGCGCTCCACCGGCCGGCTCTATGCCTTTGACGTATCGGAAAAGCGCCTGGCCAACCTGAAGCCGCGGCTGGCGCGCAGCGGGCTGTCCAACGTCCACCCGGTGCTGATCGACTCCGAGCGCGACGCCAAGATCAAGCGCCTGGCCGGCAAGGCCGACCGCGTGCTGGTCGACGCGCCCTGCAGCGGGCTGGGCACGCTGCGCCGCAACCCCGACCTGAAGTGGCGGCAATCGCCGGAGTCGGTGCTGGAACTGACTGCCAAGCAGAGCGCGATCCTGGACTCGGCCGCGCGGCTGGTGAAGGGCGGCGGCCGCGTGGTCTACGCGACCTGCAGCGTGCTGGAAGCTGAAAACGAGCAGATCGTGCGCGACTTCCTGGCTGCGCACCCCAACTTCCGCCTGGTGCCGGCCGCCGAAGTGCTGGCCGAGCAGAAGATCGAAGTGACCGGGCTGCCGGACAACGGCATGTTTGCCCTGTATCCGCACCTGCACCAGACCGACGGCTTCTTTGCCGCGGTGCTGGAACGCACCAGCTGAGCGGCGGTGCCTGCCGGGCCGCCCGCCGATCGCGCGGGCGGCCGCGCCAACCCTGAGTTTCCTCCATGAACGGTGAGACCCTGTCCGACCTGGGCGGCCTGAAGGACCTGAAGGCCTCCCATTCCATGTTCGGCAAGATGCTGGACGACCTGATCCGCGACGCAGGCGGGCCGGGCTTCTTCTGGCAGCTGCTGGTACTGGCCGGCTGCCTGCTGGTGGCGTGGCCGCTGGCGCGCTTCGTGGTGCGGCGCCTGGAAGCGCGCTACGAAAGCTCAAGCTTCTCCGTGCGCTTTGCCGCCGCCAGCCTCGAGCGCGCCATGTTCCCGCTCGCCGGCTGGGTGCTGGTGCTGATCGCCCGCTTCGCGCTGGCGCCGCTGATCCCGATCAGCGTGCTGCGCCTGGCGCTGGTGCCGCTGTTCGGCATCACCTTCCTGAATTTCACCTTCTATGTGCTGCGCCGGGTAATGTCGGGCAGCGGCCAGCTGCACGGCATGCTGCTGCTGGTGGAGAAGGTGCTGACCACGCTGGTGTGGGCCGGCATGGCGCTGTACGTGCTGGGTGTGCTGGCGGACGTGGTGGCGTGGATGGAGGGCGTGCGCTTCTCGATCGGCGGCAAGCAGAAGATCAACCTGGCCGACACCCTGATGGCGGTGGTCTGGATCCTGCTGACGGTGCTGGTGGCGCTGTGGTTCGGTTCCTGGCTGGAAGAGCGGCTGATGCGCTCGACCAACCTCGACGGCAACCTGAAGGTGGTGCTGACGCGCATCTCCAAGGCCTTGCTGCTGCTGGTGTCGCTGCTGCTGAGCCTGTCGCTGGTGGGGATCGACCTGACCGTGCTGTCGGTGTTCGGTGGCGCGCTGGGCGTGGGCCTGGGGCTGGGTTTGCAGAAGATCGCCAGCAACTACATCTCCGGCTTCATCATCCTGCTGGACCGCTCGGTCAAGCTGGGCGACCAGATCACGGTGGACAAGTACACCGGCATCGTGTCGCAGATCCGCACCCGCTACACGGTGGTGCGCAACGGCGATGGCGAAACCCTGGTGCCGAACGAGCAGCTGGTGGCGCAGCCGGTGCAGAACCATTCGTTCTCCAACACCAATGTGCGCGTGGCTACCCGGGTGCAGGCAGACTACAACGCCGATCCGGAAACGGTGATCGCGCTGCTGACCGCGTGCGTGCGCAACCTGCCGCGCGTGCTGCCCGAACCGGAGCCCGCCGCTTTCCTGGTGCTGTTTGCCGACAGCGGCATCGAGTACGAGGTCGCGGTCTTCGTGGCCGATCCGCAGAACGGCAAGCTGGGCGTGCAGTCCGCGATGAACCGCGCGATCTGGCGCACGCTCCGCGAGCATGGGATTTCCATCCCCTATCCGCAGCGCGAACTCCGCGTGCTGGGGGGAGCACCCTTGCCCGGTGCCGATCTGCCCCCATCTAACATCGTAGCGGAGGCGAATGCGGCGAGTGCCGCATAGGCCGCCAGGCGGGCGCAGCATGCGCCACCCACGGAACGAAAACCGTTGCACCCCGTCAAAATCCGGGAAATAGCGTATGCTTGCGCGTCGCGCGATCCGGTAGAATGCCGGGTTGTCGCGGGTTGCAGCTAAGGTTGCAGCGCACGCTCCCACATCAGACAGCCGCCAGATTGCAGCGGCTCGTACCTTGTCCCGCCCGCGGAGGGTCATCCCAGCGCCGGCGCGAGACTCGTGTGCCTGGGAGCCCGGAATGACTTCGGGTCCCGTGGCAGGCGCCAGAAAGCTATCGCAATCACTTGGATTCGCAGCCTTTTTTCTGCGCATTGCGTGCACCGGCCCCGCCGGGCTGCACGGGAAAGTCCCTGTTTAACTGACGGAGAACAGTTTGTTCGACACTATTCTTGACTGGGCCGCCAACGGCCTTGCCAACTGGACCTGGTGGGAGATCGTCATCTACACGCTCGTGATGACGCATATCACAATCGCCGGCGTCACCATCTTCCTGCACCGCTGCATGGCGCACCGGTCGCTGGATCTGCACCCGATCGCCCAGCATTTCTTCCGCTTCTGGCTCTGGCTGACCACGGGCATGGTCACGCGCGAGTGGACCGCCATCCACCGCAAGCACCACGCCAAGTGCGAAACCGAAGAAGATCCGCACAGCCCGCAGACCCGCGGCATCCGCAAGGTGCTGCTGGAGGGCGCGGAGTTGTATCGGGCCGAATCCAAGAACAAGGAAACCATCGCCAAGTTCGGCCATGGCTGCCCCAATGACTGGGTCGAGCGCAATGTGTACTCGCGCTTCGGCTGGCAGGGCGTCGGCCTGATGCTGATCATCGACCTGGCGCTGTTCGGCGTGATCGGCATGACCGTGTGGGCGGTGCAGATGCTGTGGATCCCGATCCATGCCGCCGGCATCATCAACGGCCTTGGCCACTGGTGGGGTTATCGCAACTACGATTGCGAGGACGCCTCGACCAATGTATCGCCGTGGGGTCTGATCATTGGTGGCGAAGAACTGCACAACAACCACCACACCTACCCGACCTCGGCCAAGTTCTCGATCAAGTGGTATGAGTTCGATGTGGGCTGGGGCTATATCCGCGCGATGCAGGCAGTCGGCCTGGCCAAGGTCAAGAAGACCCCGCCCAAGGCGCGCCTGGTGGAAGCCCGCCCGGTTGACCACAACACGCTGGAAGCGATCATCGCCAACCGCTATGACGTGATGGCGCGCTACGCCAAGGCCGTCAAGGGCGCGTTCCGCCAGGAACTGGACAAGCTCAAGGAAGGCGGCGTGGCCGAGTACCGCAGCTTCAAGCCGGCCAGCAAGTGGTTCCACCGCGAGGAAACCAAGCTGGCCGCGCCGCAGCGCGAACAGCTCGCCAGCATCGTCGAACAGAACAAGGCGCTGCAGACCTTCGTCGAAATGCGCCGTGAACTGGCCGCCATCTGGGGCCGTTCCAACCTGACGCGCGAGCAGCTGCTGCAGCAGCTGCAGGCCTGGTGCCATCGTGCCGAGGCCAGTGGCATCCAGGCGCTGCAAGATTTCTCGCTGCGCCTGCGCCGCTACGCCTGATACAATTCGGCCGCGCCGTATGGTTTGACAAAGCCCCGCCCATGGCGGGGCTTTTGTTTTAGATAAACTCCCCAATATTCTGGCCGGGCCGCACCCTTGCTGGCGGAGGTCTAGAGGAGTACCGGAGATGACCCCACAATCGATCAAGACCGTCGAGTTCGAAAAGCCGAACCTGTCGGATGCCGAAAACGCCACTGGCGGTAGCTGCGTGGCCCATGCCTGGGCCAAGGTGCCGCCGGTGCTGACGCCCGACGAGCGCCAGTCCCTGAAGACACGTATTCGCCGCCTGCTCAAGGAGCGCAATGCGGTGCTGGTGGCGCACTATTACGTCGACGCCGACCTGCAGGACCTGGCCGAGGAAACCGGCGGCTGCGTCTCCGACTCCCTGGAAATGGCCCGCTTCGGCCGCGACCACGAGGCCCAGACCCTGGTGGTGGCGGGCGTGCGCTTCATGGGCGAGACCGCCAAGATCCTGAGCCCCGAGAAGACCGTGCTGATGCCGGACCTGGACGCGACCTGCTCGCTCGACCTGGGTTGCCCGGCCGACGAGTTCGCCGCCTTCTGCGATGCGCACCCGGACCGCACCGTGGTGGTCTACGCCAACACCAGCGCCGCCGTGAAGGCGCGCGCGGACTGGATGGTGACCTCCAGCATCGGCCTGAAGATCGTCGAGCACCTGCATGCGCAGGGCAAGAAGATCCTGTGGGCGCCGGACAAGCACCTGGGCAGCTATATCCAGAAGCAGACCGGTGCCGACATGCTGCTGTGGCAGGGCTCGTGCCTGGTGCACGACGAGTTCAAGGGCATCGAGCTGGACCTGCTGCGCCGCGAATTCCCCAACGCCAAGATCCTGGTGCATCCGGAATCGCCGGAAAACGTGGTGGCGCAGGCCGACGTGGTCGGCTCCACCTCGCAGCTGATCGAGGCCGCACAGAAGCTGGACGCGACCGAGTTCATCGTCGCCACCGACAACGGCATCCTGCACAAGATGCGCATGGCGGCGCCCGGCAAGCACTTCATTGAAGCGCCCACGGCCGGCAACAGCGCCACCTGCAAGAGCTGCGCGCACTGCCCGTGGATGGCCATGAACGCGCTCACCAACCTGGCCGAGGTGCTGGAAACCGGCCGCAACGAGATCCATGTCGACCCGGTGACCGGGCGCCAGGCGGTGACTTGCATCAACCGCATGTTGGACTTCGCCGCCGCGCAGAAGCGCAATGTGCGTCCGTCGGCAGACCTGGCCAAGGAACAGGCGCTGTTCCAGGGGATTGGCCCGGCATGAGCGTGAACCCGATTTTCGACAGCTATGGCCCGGCGCTGCAGGCCGCGCTGCAAGCCAATGTGCAGGCCGCCATTGCCGAGGATGTCGGCAGCGGCGATCTGACCGGCCTGCTGGTACCTGCGGCCAAGGCGGCGCGCGCACGCGTGATCGTGCGCGAGTCCGCCGTGCTATGCGGCCAGCCCTGGTTCGATGCCTGCATGCGTGCAGTCGACCCGGCGCTGGAAGTGCGCTGGCTGCAGCAGGAAGGTGCCCGCATGGCGCCCGATTCGGTGGTCTGCGAGATCACCGGTCCGGCGCGCTCGCTGCTGACGGCGGAGCGCCCGTCGCTGAATTTCCTGCAGCTGCTGTCGGGCGTGGCCACCGCCACGCGCCGCTATGCCGACCTGATCGCCGGCACCCGTGCGCGCGTGCTGGATACGCGCAAGACGCTGCCGGGCCTGCGCCTGGCGCAGAAGTACGCGGTCCGTATCGGCGGCGGCGAGAACCAGCGGCTGGCGCTGTACGATGGCATCCTGATCAAGGAAAACCACATCGCCGCGGCTGGCAGCATCAGCGCGGCCATGCAGGCGGCGCTGGCGCTGGATACCAGCGCGTCGGTGCAGATCGAGGTGGAATCGCTGGCCGAGCTGGAAGAAGCGCTGGCGGCCGGCGCGAAGTCGGTGCTGATCGACAACTTCACCGTGCCGATGATGCAGGATGCGGTCAGGCTCAACCGGGGCAGGGCGCTGCTGGAGGTGTCGGGCGGCGTCAATGCCGACACCATCCGCACCTTTGCCGAAACCGGCGTGGACCGGATCTCGGTCGGTGCGCTGACCAAGGACGTGCGGGCGACGGACTATTCGCTGCGGATCATCGGCTGACGCTTCGCGCGATACCAGAAAAACGGGGTGGGGCCTTGCGGCGCCACCCCGTTTTTCTTTGCCTGGCCGCCGTCAGCGCTTCCTTGCGGCTGGCGGCTGCATCACCGTCGGCAGCGCCTTGGGCAGTGCATCCGGATAGTCCCGGCTGAAATGCAGTCCCCGGCTTTCATGGCGCGAGTAGGCGCTGTCCACGATCAGCGAGGCCACCTCGACCAGGTTGCGCAGCTCCAGTAGGTCGCTGGTGACACGGAAGTGGGCGTAGTACTCGGCGATCTCCTCGCGCAGCAGGCCGATGCGGTGTTGGGCGCGTTCCAGGCGCTTGCTGGTGCGCACGATGCCGACGTAATTCCACATCATGCGGCGCAGCTCGTCCCAGTTGTGCGACACCACCACTTCCTCGTCGGCATCGGAGACGCGGCTTTCATCCCAGGCCGGCAGCGCGATGTCCGGCAGGCCGGCCTTGTCCTTGGACGAAATGTCCTCGGCCGTGGCGCGGCCGATCACCATGCATTCGAGCAGCGAGTTGGAGGCCAGCCGGTTGGCGCCGTGCAGGCCGGTGCACGCGGTTTCGCCGACGGCGTACAGGTTGCCGATATCGGTGCGCCCGGCGGTGTCGGTGACCACGCCGCCGCAGGTGTAGTGGGCGGCCGGCACCACGGGAATCGGCTCGCGCGTGATGTCGATGCCGAACTCCAGGCAGCGCGCGTGGATGGTCGGGAAGTGTTCCTTCAGGAAGGACTCGGGCTGGTGGCTGATGTCCAGGTAGACGCAGTCCAGGCCGCGCTTCTTCATCTCGAAGTCGATCGCGCGCGCCACCACGTCGCGCGGCGCCAGTTCAGCGCGCGCATCGTGTTCGGGCATGAAGCGGGTGCCGTCGGGCAGCTTGAGCAGGCCGCCTTCGCCGCGCACCGCTTCGGAGATCAGGAAGGACTTGGCGTAGGGGTGGTACAGGCAGGTCGGGTGGAACTGGATGAATTCCATGTTCGACACCCGGCAGCCCGCGCGCCAGGCCATGGCGATGCCGTCGCCGGTGGCCGTATCCGGGTTGGTGGTGTACAGGTAGACCTTGCCGGCACCGCCCGCGGCCAGCACGGTGTGCGTGGCGGTGAGGGTATGCACTGCGCCGGTGCTGTCGTCCAGCACGTACAGGCCGTAGCAGCGGTTGCCCGGCAGGCCCAGCTTGCGCGAGGTGATCAGGT
Source organism: Cupriavidus sp. FW305-F7 (assembly GCF_058782875.1). Classification (NCBI taxonomy): domain Bacteria; kingdom Pseudomonadati; phylum Pseudomonadota; class Betaproteobacteria; order Burkholderiales; family Burkholderiaceae; genus Cupriavidus; species Cupriavidus sp. FW305-F7. The sequence goes on from NZ_JBYSYC010000002.1 coordinate 100,596, forward strand.
CGATCGCGAAGTGGTCTTCCAGGATGGTGATGTTCGGATGCTGCGTCGCCTGCTGCAGCAGCGTGCTGACCACGGCGTGGCCCGTGGCGTCGGCGGCGTGGATGATGCGCCGGCGGCTGTGGCCGCCCTCGCGCGTCAGGTGGAAGCCCAGTTCGGCCTGCTCGTCGCGCGTGAACGGCACGCCGCGGTCGATCAGCCACTGGATGGCCTCGCGCCCGTGCTCCACGATGAAGCGCGTGGCCTCTTCGTCGCACAGCCCCGCACCGGCGACGAGCGTGTCCTGCGTATGCTCGTCATGGCTGTCGCCGGAATCCAGCACAGCGGCAATCCCGCCCTGCGCCCAGTCGCTGGCGCCCTGGGTCATGGCGCGCTTGCTGAGGATGGCCACCCGGTGGGTGTCGGCCAGTTGCAGTGCGACCGTAAGGCCGGCCAGGCCGCTGCCGACGATGGCGACGTCGAAATTCATGATGCGGAGATGCGCCGGGGGGCGCTTGGCAGATGGGGGAAACGGGAAAGTCTACACCTGCCCGCCATGCCGTGCATCAGTGCCGCGGGTGCGGTGGTCGCCTATCGCACCAGCACTGCATGGACAAAACAAAAAGCCCCGCGGCATGGCGGGGCTTTCTGGCGGGAACCGGGATCAATTACTTGATCTTGGTTTCCTTGTAAGCGACGTGCTTGCGGGCGACGGGATCGAACTTCATGATCTCCATCTTTTCCGGCATGGTGCGCTTGTTCTTGGTGGTCGTGTAGAAATGACCCGTACCTGCGGTCGATTCCAGCTTGATCTTGTCGCGGCCGCCCTTGCTTGCCATGATGTGCTCCTAATTAGACTTCGCCGCGTGCGCGCAGGTCGGCGAGCACGGAGTCGATGCCTTTCTTGTCGATCAGGCGCAGGCCGGCGTTCGAGACGCGCAGGCTCACCCAGCGGTTTTCGGATTCAACGAAGAAACGACGATTCTGCAGGTTGGGCAGAAAACGGCGCTTGGTCTTGTTGTTTGCGTGGGAAACGTTGTTGCCGACCATCGGCGCTTTCCCGGTCACTTGACAGACGCGTGCCATGAAGCACTCCTAAATCTTCTATTCGTGGACAATGTTCGCAACAGATCAACAAAAGGCGCGCGGGCCCGGACTGCAGCGGTTGAGACTTCAGCAAAACGGGCATTATAGACCGGATTCCCTCGCCGAATCAATGCCTTCTGTGCTTTGACGTTATCTGGTGTTGCTGCGCTGCCGGTGCCGTGGCGTTGGCGTCACAGCCCGGGCGGGCGGTCGCAGCAGTCGGCCAGCGGTGGTGCCGCGCGGGTGGTTGTGCGCGCCGATGATGCCGGCCGCATTATGCACCAGCGCCTGGCGCGCCACCTCGCGCGGGTAGACGGCGGTGCGCGTCAGGGTGCCGCGGAACAGCTCCTCGCTGGCCACCATGCGGTTGGGCGGATCCAGGAACAGGCACAGGAACACCTCGTGCGGCAGCGATGCCAGCGTCAGGCGCAGGTAGTTGCGCACCGCCGCCGGGGAGTCGAAGCGGGTGGGCAGCCGCAGCGATTCGGCCAGCGCGCGCCGTGCCAGCTCCGGAATGGCCTGCAGCTAGGCATACTTGGTCTCGCCCATGCCGCGGATGCTGGTCAGCGCGCGCCCCTCGGCCGCGAACAGGGCTGTCAGCGAGCCGAAGCGGTGCAGCAGCTCGCGTGCCAGGTCCACGGCACTTTTGCCGGCCGCGCCCACGCGCAGCAAGATGGCCAGCAGCTCGGCGTCGGACAGGGCGGCGGCGCCGCTTTCCAGCAGTTTCTCGCGGGGCCGCTCGCAGGCGGGCCAGTTGGCAATGGTCATGAGCACTCCAGGGTAGTCACGCCGTGATGAGGGTGAGGCCGGGCCCGGGGCGGCGGGCGATGGGCCAGTCGAATACAATACGGGTTGTTGACCGGTTGATCACCCATGAATTTGCAAACTTTCGCGTCGGAAACCGACGGCGGCACGGCTGGCCGCAAGACTGTCCAGGCTGACTCTTTCCTGACCCTGCACTACAGCATCGCGCTCGAGAACGGCACCGAGGTTGTCAGCACGTTCGAGGAGAAACCCGCCACGCTGCTGCTCGGCCAGGGCCAGTTCGCGCCGACGCTGGAGCAGGCGCTGTTCGGCATGCCCGAAGGCGAGCGTATGACCTACCGGCTAGCGCCGGAGCAGGCCTTTGGCCCGCGCAACCCCGAGCTGCTGCAGTGGGTGTCGCTGGCCACGCTGCGCGAGAACAGTTCGTTCGAAGAGGACTACAGCCCGGGCGACCTGGTGGAGTTCAACGCGCCCGGCGGCGGCAAGTACGCGGGTGTGCTCAAGGAGATCGGCGAGACCGCTGCGCTCTTTGACTTCAACCATCCGCTGGCCGGGCAGACCATCCTGTTCGACGTGCAGCTGATCGGCATTCTCTGAGCACGCCGCACGCGTGCCGAACCATCCTGATACCGCAGCATGCCTGACCTGACCCTCGCACCCGACGCAGAAATCCTGATGGCGCAGCCGCGCGGCTTCTGTGCCGGCGTGGACCGTGCCATCGAGATCGTCGAGCGTGCGCTCGAGCGCTTCGGCGCGCCCATCTACGTGCGCCACGAGATCGTCCACAACGCCTATGTGGTGGCCGACCTGCGCCGCAAGGGCGCGGTGTTCGTGCGCGAGCTCGACGAGGTGCCCGCGGGCGCCACCGTCATCTTCAGCGCCCACGGCGTGTCGCGCGAAGTGCGCGCCGACGCCGCCGCGCGCGGGCTGCACGTGTTCGATGCCACCTGCCCGCTGGTGACCAAGGTGCATGTCGAGGTGAGCAAAATGCGCGCCGAGGGCTGCGAGATCGTGATGATCGGGCATCGCGGCCATCCGGAAGTGGAGGGCACCATGGGCCAGGCCAGCGGCGGCATGCTGCTGGTGGAGTCGGTGGCCGACGTCGCCACGCTGCAGGTTGCCGACCCGTCGCAGCTGGCCTACGTGACCCAGACCACGCTGTCGGTGGATGAGACCCGCGAGATCGTGGCCGCGCTCAAGGCGCGCTTCGCGCAGATCCGCGAGCCCAAGAAGCAGGACATCTGCTATGCCACGCAGAACCGCCAGGACGCGGTGAAGTTCATGGCGCCGCAGGTGGAGGTGGTGATCGTGGTGGGCAGCCCCAACAGTTCCAACTCCAACCGCCTGCGCGAGCTGGCCGAGCGCCTGGGTGTGCCGGCCTATATGGTGGATGCCCCCGAGCAGGTGCGCCCCGAATGGATCGCCGGCAAGCGCCGTGTCGGCCTGACCGCCGGCGCTTCGGCGCCCGAGGCGCTGGCCCAGTCCATCGTTGACCGCCTGCGCGAACTTGGTGCGCGCCAGGTGCGGCCGCTCGACGGCATTCAAGAGAACATGGCGTTCCCGCTGCCGCGCGGACTGCTGCCAACCAGCGCCGCCGCCTGATGGGTGCGGGCTGCGCCCGCCTGCCAGCCTTGCCTTGAACAAGGGCGCCGCTTGATGCGGCGCCCTTTGTCTTTGGTGCGCCCGAATTGCAGCCGGCCGGTGCGAATAATGCACGAGGATGGTGCCGGTAATAACATGGCTGTCCTGCTGACCAGACAAATCAGGGTAATCCCCGGGTCTGGGGTTTTCCCTATTATGGTGCGGCGCTACATTCTGCACATTAGAGATGGGCGCAACTGAATTTAAATGAAACACCTAATTAATAAAGGCGCATTATAGGTGGTGCTGGCGATGCTTATACGCCTCACCGGGCGGCGCAGGCACGATTCTTGTAAGTAGGTGAGGCGGCCGCGTCATGTGAGCGGGAATTGCCGCAATCTGTGCATTGGGGAAATTCCCTAGCTCATTTGGTCGGTAAATGGTTAAGGATGTTGCGTCGCGTATTGCATCGACTAAGAAAGGGGATACAATGCGCGCGTTTCAAATTGAAACTAAACAAAGGCGGTCCAGGGAAACGTCCGGGAGGCGTTGAAAATCCCTGTCTTCGTGAATCCTAGGAGATCACTCATGCAAATCACGTTTGCCAAGATTCTGCCGATTGCGGCCGCAGTGGCGCTCGTAGCAGCTTGCGGCAAGAAGGAAGAGAAGCCGGCTGATGCGGCGTCTTCGGCGCCGGCTGCAGCAGCTCCTGCAGCGGGCGGCGGCGAAGTCGTCGTCAAGATCGGCCATGTGGCACCGCTCACCGGCGGCATTGCGCACCTTGGCAAGGACAACGAAAACGGCGCCCGCCTCGCCGTGGAAGAAGTCAACAAGACCGGCCTGGAAATCGGTGGCAAGAAGATCAAGCTGGAACTCGTCGGCGAAGACGACGCAGGCGATCCGAAGACCGGCACCGCCGTGGCGCAGAAGCTGGTCGACACCAAGGTGGTGGCGGTGGTCGGCCACCTGAACTCGGGCACCTCGATCCCGGCCTCGAAGATCTACAGCGATGCCGGCATCGTGCAGATCTCGCCGTCCGCGACCAACCCCGACTACACCAAGCAGGGCTTCAAGACCACCTTCCGCGTGGTGGCCACCGATGCCCAGCAGGGCCCGGCGCTGGCCAACTACGCCACCAAGAGCCTGCACGCCAAGAGCGTGGCGATCGTCGACGACGCCACCGCCTACGGCAAGGGCCTGGCCGACGAGTTCGAGAAGACTGCCAAGGCAGCCGGCGTGAGCGTGGTGGCGCGTGAAGCCACCAACGACAAGGCCACCGACTTCAAGGCCATTCTGACCAAGATCAAGGGCAAGAAGCCGGACGTCATCATGTACGGCGGCATGGACGCCACCGGCGGCCCGTTCGCCAAGCAGGCCAAGGAACTCGGCATCGGCGCCAAGATCGTCGGCGGCGACGGCGTATGTACCGACAAGGTGGCCGAACTGGCCGGCGATGCGGTCTCCAACATCATCTGCTCCGAGGCAGGTCTGGCGCTGTCGAAGATGGAGAAGGGCGCCGAGTTCGAGAAAAAGTATCAAGCCCGCTTCAATGCGCCGGTGCAGATTTACGCCCCGTTTACGTATGACGCGGTGATGGTCATCGTCGACGCCATGAAGCGCGCCAACTCTGCCGAGCCGGCCGCCATCCTGGTCGAGATGCCCAAGACCAACTACAAGGGCCTGATCGGCAACATCGCCTTCGACGAGAAGGGCGACATGAAGGAAGGCACCATCACGCTGTACGAGTACAAGGACAAGAAGAAGTCCGTGCTTGACATCGTGAAGATGTAATTCGGGCTTACCCGCCCGAATGTATGGACGGCACCGTGAGTACCTTGCGGTGCCGTTATTTTTAGCCTAGCCATATGTAATAGCGCCCTTACCATGGGCGGAACGCGGCAGGCCGCTTACCAGCAACCACCTTACCCACCACACCACTCATAAACACCAACGCCCACCCTGGCATCTACACTATGCCGAGCGGTCGGGGCAGAAGCAGGAGTTTTCATGGATATCTTTATCCAACAGATCGTGAACGGCCTGGTGATTGGCAGCATCTATGCGCTGATCGCACTGGGCTACACCATGGTCTACGGTATTCTCGGCATCATCAACTTCGCCCATGGCGACGTACTGATGATCGGCGCGCTGACCGCCCTGTCAGCCATCCTTGGTCTGCAGAAAATTGCCCCGGGGCTGCCCGAATGGCTGACGCTGGTCATCGCCACGCTGGTCGCCATGCCGGTCTGCGCCATGCTTTCGTTCACTATCGAGCGGGCCGCCTATCGACCGCTGCGCAATGCGCCGCGACTGGCCCCGCTGATTACCGCGATCGGCGTTTCCATCATCCTGCAGACAGTGGGGATGATGATCTGGTCGCGCAATCCGCTGACCTTCCCGCAACTGCTGCCTTCCGCGCCGATCGATATCGGCACGACCGGCGCCACCATCACCGGTAAGGAGATTGCGATCATCGCAATGGCAGTGCTGGTGATGGGAGGCCTGCTGCTGCTGGTCAACCGCACCAAGCTCGGCCGCGCCATGCGCGCCACCGCCGAGAACCAGAAGGTGGCCGGCCTGATGGGCGTCAACCCGAATTTCGTGATCTCCGCCACCTTCATGATCGGCGGCACGATGGCCGCGCTGGCTGGCGTGATGATGGCCACCAACTACGGCAACGCCCACTTCTACATGGGCTTCATCCCGGGACTGAAGGCGTTTACCGCCGCGGTGCTGGGCGGCATCGGCAATCTGGCCGGCGCCATGGTCGGCGGCATGCTGCTTGGCCTGATCGAAGCACTGGGCGCCGGCTACATCGGCGACCTTACCGGCGGCATCTTTGGCTCTAACTACCAGGATGTGTTTGCCTTCATCGTGCTGATCACGGTTCTGGTGTTCCGTCCGTCCGGCCTGATGGGCGAACGTGTTGCCGAGCGCGCCTGAGGAGAGAGAATCCATGAATACCCCGATTCCATCCACGGCGGTGGTTGCAGCACCGTCCCGAGTACCGGCCAAGACCCTGGCCGCGCTGCTGTCCTTCCTGGTGGTCGCCATGTGCGCGCCGTTCCTCGTGCAGACGCTGGGCGGCAATTACTGGGTGCGCGTGCTCGACTTTGCAATGCTGTACATCATGCTGGCGCTTGGCCTGAACATCGTGGTGGGCTTTGCCGGCCTGCTCGACCTGGGCTATATCGCGTTCTACGCGGTGGGCGCTTATCTGATGGCCTTGCTGGGCTCGCCCCATCTGGCCAACCAGTTCGAGGCAATCCACGCCCTGTTCCCGCAGGGGTTGCACCTGAGCATGTGGTTTGTGCTGCCAATCGCTGTGCTGGTGGCAGCCACGTTCGGCGTGCTGCTTGGCGCACCGACGCTCAAGCTGCGCGGCGACTACCTGGCTATCGTGACACTGGGCTTCGGCGAGATCATCCGTATCTTCCTGAACAACCTGGACCGTCCGGTGAACATCACCAACGGCCCGAAGGGCGTCACGGCGATCGACCCGGTCCATATCTTCGGCTTCGACTTTTCCAAAACGCACGAGATCTTTGGGCTCAAGTTGACGCCGGTGTTCATGTACTACTACCTGCTGGTCGCGCTGGTGATCGTCATCGTGTTCGTCTGCCTGCGCCTGCAGAACTCGCGTATCGGCCGTGCCTTCGTGGCGATTCGCGAAGATGAGATCGCCGCCAAGGCGATGGGCATCAATACCCGCAACATCAAGCTGCTGGCCTTCGCCATGGGGGCCTCCTTCGGTGGTTGCTCGGGTGCCGTGTTCGGCGCTTTCCAGGGTTTCGTCTCGCCCGAATCGTTCACGCTGTGGGAGTCCATCTACGTGCTGGCGATCGTTGTGCTGGGCGGCATTGGCCATATCCCGGGCGTGATCCTGGGCGGCATCTTGCTGGTCGGCTTCCAGGAGCTGCTGCGCGTGGTGGCCGAGCCGGTCCAGCACGCCATCTTCGGTCATGTAGTGGTCGATGCCGAAGTGCTGCGCCAGCTGCTGTTCGGCCTGGCCATGGTGGTGGTGATGCTGTACCGCCCGGCCGGCTTGTGGCCGTCGCCGCGCAAGGAAGACCGGCCGGTGGTGCGCCGTGCCGGCACCGTGGGCCGTTTCTGAGCAAGAGGACGAATAATGAGTAATGACAACTTCCTCCTGTCGGTACAGGGGGTCAACAAGCGTTTCGGTGGGCTGCAGGCCCTGTCGGAAGTGGGCCTGCAGATCAAGCAGGGCGAGATCTACGGCCTGATCGGGCCGAATGGCGCGGGCAAGACCACCTTCTTCAATGTGATCACGGGCCTGTACACACCGGACTCTGGCGAGTTCGTGCTGGACAGCAAGCCTTACCAGCCCACCGCGGTGCATGAAGTGGCCAAGGCCGGCATCGCCCGCACCTTTCAGAACATCCGCCTGTTCGGCGACATGACCGCGCTGGAGAACGTGATGGTGGGGCGCCACGTGCGCACCAAGGCCAATCTGCTGGGCGCGGTGTTTCGCCCGCCCTCGGTGCGGCGCGAGGAAGAGGCCATCGAGGACATGGCGCACGACCTGCTCGAATATGTCGGCATCGGCAAGTACGCCAACTTCACCTCGCGCAACCTCTCGTATGGCCACCAGCGCCGGCTCGAGATTGCCCGCGCGCTGGCCACCGAGCCCAAGCTGCTGGCGCTGGACGAGCCCGCGGCCGGCATGAACGCCACCGAGAAGGTTGAGCTGCGCGGCCTGCTCGACAAGATCCGCTCCGATGGCAAGACCATCCTGCTGATCGAGCACGACGTAAAACTGGTGATGGGCCTTTGCAATCGCATGACCGTGCTCGACTACGGCAAGGTCATCGCGCAGGGCCTGCCGCATGACGTCCAGAACAACCCGGCGGTGATCGAGGCCTACCTCGGCACTTCGGCCCACTGACGGGGGAGCCGCAAATGAATGACATAGTATTGAAGATCTCGGGCCTGAAGGTCGCGTATGGCGGCATCCAGGCAGTCAAGGGCATCGACCTCGACATCAAGGACGGCGAGTTGGTCACGCTGATCGGCGCCAACGGCGCCGGCAAGACCACCACCATGAAGGCCATCACCGGCCTGCAGGGCTGGGGCGGCGGCGATGTCGAGTACATGGGCAAGTCCATCAAGGGCGTACCCAGCTATGCGCTGCTAAAGCATGGCATGGCGATGGTGCCGGAAGGGCGGGGCGTGTTCGCCCGCATGACCATCACCGAGAACCTGCAGATGGGCGCCTACACGCGCAACGACGAGGCCGGCATCAAGGCTGACATCGACCGCATGTTCGGCATCTTCCCGCGCCTGAAGGAGCGTGCCAACCAGTTGGCCGGTACCATGTCCGGCGGTGAGCAGCAGATGCTGGCAATGGCGCGCGCGCTGATGAGCCAGCCGAAGCTGCTGCTGCTGGACGAGCCGTCGATGGGCCTGTCGCCGATCATGGTCGAGAAGATCTTCGAGGTCGTGCGCGACATCTCGGCGCAGGGCGTGACCGTGCTGCTGGTGGAGCAGAACGCGCGCCTGGCGCTGCAGGCTGCGCACCGCGGCTACGTGATGGAGTCGGGCCTGATCACCATGAGCGGGGACGCCAAGGAGATGCTGGACGATCCGAAGGTGCGGGCGGCTTACTTGGGCGAGTAAGGGGCTAACGGTTTTGGGTGCTCCAAAGCCATTCGAACCCGCCTAAGCAAGGTGTTCTCCCTCTCCCCTCATGGGGAGAGGGTTGGAGTGAGGGGTGGTCTAGCCAGGAACCACATCAAGCAGGGCCAACGGTTTTTATAAGCCCGTAGCGCTGGCAAACGCCTGCCCTCACCCCCACCCCTCTCCCGCAAGCGGGAGAGGGGTGCCTGCTGCGAGCGTCATCGACGCATCGGCACGCAGTGCTCAACAGTAGCCCTCACGCCTCGCCCCCGCGAGGCTTTTTTGTCAGGCCAGCTTCTTCAGCAGCGTGCGCAGCATGCCGGTCATCTGGTCGATCTCTTCACGCGTCACGTTCAGCGCCGGCATGAAGCGCAGCAGGTTCGCGCGCGGCGCGTTCAGCAGCAGGCCTTGCGGCGCCATGTCGCGGGCTTCTTCCACTAGTTGCGGGCCGATGTCCTTGCCCAGCATCAGCGCGCGCAGCAGGCCGTCGCCGCGTTCGCCGCCCAGGCCAAACTCGGCCGACAGCGCCAGCAGCTGTTCCCGCAGGTATTCGCCCTTGGCCTTGACGTCGTCGAGGAAGCCCGGCGCGGTCAGCTGCTCGATCACGGCGCTGCCCACCGCGGTCATCAGCGGGTTGCCGTTGTAGGTGCCGCCCTGGTCGCCGGCCTCGAAGCAGGCGGCCTCGGCCTTGCACAGCAGCGCCGACAGCGGCACGCCGCCGCCGATGCCCTTGCCCAGCGTCATGATGTCCGGCTCCACGCCCGCCAGCTCGTAGGCGAACAGGGTGCCGCAGCGTCCGCACCCGGTCTGCACTTCATCGACGATCAGCAGCAGCCTGTGCTTGTCGGCCAGTGCGCGCAGGCCCTGCATGAACTCGCGCGTGGCGGGGAGCACGCCGCCTTCGCCCTGCACCGGCTCGAGCATGATGCCGACGGTCTTGTCGGTGATCAGCTTCTCCACCGAAGCCAGGTCGTTGAGGTCGGCCTTGGGGAAGCCCGACACCTGTGGCGCGAAGATGGTGTCCCAGCCGGCCTTGCCCGACGCGCTCATGGTGGCGAGCGTGCGGCCATGGAAGCTGTGGTCCATGGTGATGATCTCGAAGGCGCCGTCCTTGTGCTTGCGGCCCCATTTGCGCGCCAGCTTGATCGCGCCTTCGTTGGCCTCGGCGCCGCTGTTGGCGAAGAAGACCTTGTCGAAGCAGCTGTGGTCGGTCAGCTGCCGGGCCAGCTTGAGCATCGGCTCGTTGTAGAAGGCCGGGCTCGGGTTGATCAGCCGGTGCGACTGGGCCACCAGCGCGTCGATCATGCCCTGGTTGGAATGGCCCAGGCAGTTCACTGCCCAGCCCTGCACGAAGTCCAGGTATCGCTTGCCGTTGTGATCCGTCAGCCAGGAGCCCTTGCCCTCGGTGAACACGAGCTCGGGCCGGTTGGTGATGTACATCAGGGATTGGACGGGATACTCAGCAAATGCCATGGCGGACTCCAGGGGTCGGCTTTAAACGATGGACGGACGGGCGTAACAACCGGGATAAAAACAAAAAGCCACGGGGGTTGCCCGTGGCTCGTTGACATGAACAGACGCAGTCGACGGTCAGCCGCGCGGCACCCCAGTGGGGAGCGACGTACGGAAGCTGCGGCGTCGGTTGAAGGTCATGTGCATGCGGGCAAATATAAGGCGCATGCGCCCGGGTGTCAAAACGAATTTTGGCAGGCCCGGGCATTGTTGCGCTGACGGAACGGCTGGCGGCGGCTTGCGCCTCAGGCCGCCGGGGCCGAGCCGGCCGGGTGCATGTCGGCCTCGGAAGTGAACGAGTCGGCGAAGAACGCGTCCTCGTGCAGCTTGCACTGGCGGGTGAAGTCGCCGCGCGCGGCATTGATCATCACCGGGGCGCCGCAGGCATAGACCTCGTGGCCCGACAGGTCGGGATGGTCGGCGATCACGGCCTGGTGGACAAAGCCGGTGCGGCCTTGCCAGTTGTCGTCAGGCAGCGCGTCGGAGACCACCGGCACGTACTGGAAGTTGGGCAGCTCGCGCGCCCACTGCTCGCACAGCGCGTGCATGTACAGGTCCTTGGGCCGGCGGCCGCCCCAGTACAGGGTCATCGGGCGCTCGATGCCGGTGTAGGCAGCGTGCTCGACGATGGCCTTGATCGGCGCGAAGCCGGTGCCGGAAGCCAGCAGGATGATCGGGGCCTCGGATTCCTCGCGCAGGAAGAAGCTGCCCAGCGGGCCCTCGAAGCGCAGGATGTCGCGCTCCTTCATGACCGGCTGGCCTTCCTTAGCGCCGAACACGTAGTCGGTGAAGGCGCCGCCCGGCATATGGCGGATATGCAGCTCGATCGGGCCGTCTTCATGCGGCGGCGTGGCGATCGAATAGCTGCGGCGCTTGCCGTCGCGCAGCAGGAATTCCACGTACTGGCCGGCCAGGTACTGCATGCGCTCGGTCGCCGGCAGCTGCAGCTTGATGGCGATCACGTCGTCGGCCAAGCGCTCGATCGCGGTCACGCGGCACGGCACCTTCTTGATCGGGATGTCGCCCGCGCCGTGGACTTCGCGGCACTCGATGGTGACGTCCGAGGCGGCGTTGGCGCAGCAGAACAGGGCGCGGCCCTCGGTCTTCTCCTGCGCGGTCAGTGCCGCCGGGGCGTGGTCGCCCTGCACGATGGTGCCTTCGAGCACGCGGCCCTTGCATGAGCCGCAGGCGCCGTTCTTGCAGCCATAGGGCAGTCCGATGCTGTGGCGCAGGGCTGCGCCGAGGATGGTTTCGTCCGCTGCCACTTCAAACTTGTGGCCGCTGGGCATGACGGTTACTTGATAAGCCATAATCGGTCTATGAGCCAAATTCTGTCGAAGCTGCAGCCCTCGCGCCTCCCACAAGCTCCGCGGCTGCCGGCACCTTCGCGCCGGCTGGGCCGCCCGCGCCTGTTGATCGTCGGCTGCGGGGATGTGGGGACGCGCTGCCTGCGAATCCTGTCGTCGCGCATGCGTGTCTTTGCCGTGACTTCACAGCCGGCGCGCCGCGCTGAACTGCGTGCCGCCGGCGCGGTGCCGCTGGTGGCGGACCTGGACCGGCCGGCCACGCTGGCACGGCTGCACGGGCTGGCCACGCAGGTGCTGGACCTGGCGCCGCCGCCCGGGCAGGGCGAAGGCGATCCGCGCACGCGTGCCTTGCTCGCCGCCTTGCGCCGGGCGGCCTGGCGCAAGGCCAGGACGTCGGCCGGCATGCTTCCCGGCGAGCCCGCCATTCTACCCGACCGGGGCAGGCCCCGCGCTGCGTTTGTCTACGCCAGCACGTCGGGTGTGTATGGCGACCGGCAGGGGGCCCGGGTCTCGGAATTCCACGCCGTTCGGCCCCAGACCGCCCGCGCGCGCCGCCGCGTGGCCGCCGAGCAGGCAGTGCGCGGCTTCGGCCGCGATGCCGGCTGGCGTGCCAGCATCGTGCGCATCCCCGGCATTTATGCCGAAGACCGCCTGCCGCTGGCGCGCCTGCACCGCGGCACGCCCGCGCTGGTGCCGCAGGACGATGTCTACACGAGCCATATCCACGCCGACGACCTGGCGCGCACCATGGTCGCGGCGCTGTTCCGCGGCCGCGCGCAGCGCGTGGTCCATGCCAGCGACGACACCGAGCTGCGCATGGCCGACTACTTCGACCTGGTCGCCGACCGTCGCGGTCTGCCGCGCCCGCCGCGGATCACGCGTGGCGAGGCGCGTGAAGTGATCGACAAGACGCTGCTGAGCTTCATGAGCGAATCGCGCCGCCTCGACAACCGCCGCCTGAAACGCGAACTGCGCCTGCGGCTGCGTTATCCGACCGTCACTTCCTTCTTCGACGCCTGACCGCCTGGCCGGCGCGCTCCAGTACGCTGGCACGGGGCTTGCTGCCCCTGTGCGTCGTTTTACTCCTGTCTATACAACAACACTTCCGCCGCCCCGGCCAAGTGCCAGCACCACAATCCATGAACCGGACCGGTGCGAGGCCTGTTGAGAAATCCCCGCCGGAAAGCGCCTTTCAAGGTGCTTATCCGCCTAGTTGCTTGGTGGAAGCCCTACGTTGACTTGTATATACAGGTACTGTTTAATGTCCGAAAACGAGCGCGGCCGCACGCATGGCCTGGCGTCGACGGACACACCAAAGGAGCGTACAGATGAGGAATCACAGCAGGATTCGCGGTCGGATGGCAGTGCAGGCCGTGGTGCTGGTTGCGGCATTGGGGGCTGGTGCGGCCCAGGCGCAGAACACCCAGGTCACGCTGGGCATGAGCGGCTGGACCGGTTTCGCGCCGCTGACGCTGGCCGACAAGGCCGGAATCTTCAAGAAGCACGGCGTGGACGTCGACATCAAGATGATCCCACAGAAGGACCGCCACCTGGCGCTGGCCTCGGGTGCGATCCAGTGCGCGGCCACCACGGTGGAAACGCATGTGGCCTGGAACGCCAACGGCGTGCCTATCACCCAGATCGTGCAGCTCGACAAGTCCTACGGCGCCGACGGCCTGGCCGTGCGTAGTGACGTCAAGGGCTTCGCCGACCTGAAGGGCAAGACCATTGGCGTCGATGCGCCGGGCACCGCGCCGTATTTCGGCCTGGCCTGGATGCTGAAGAAGAACGGCATGACGCTCAAGGACGTCAAGACCACCACGCTGTCGCCGCAGGCGGCCGCGCAGGCCTTCGTGGCCGGCCAGAATGACGGCGCCATGACCTATGAGCCGTACCTGTCGACGGTGCGCCAGAACCCGGACAAGGGCAAGATCCTGGCGACCACGCTCGACTACCCGATGGTGACCGATACGCTGGGCTGCGCGCCGAAGTGGCTTAAAGAGAATCCCAAGGCCGCGCAGGCGCTGGTCGACAGCTACTTCGAGGCGCTGGAGATGATCCAGAAGGAGCCGGCCAAGGCCAACGACATCATGGGCGCGGCGGTCAAGCAGACCGGCGAGCAGTTCGCCAAGTCCTCCGCCTACCTGCGCTGGCAGGACCGCGAGGCCAACCGCAAGTTCTTTGCCGGCGAGCTCGCCAGCTTCAGCAAGGAAGCGGCAGGGGTGCTGCTGGATATCGGCGTGATCCGCCAGGTGCCGGACGTGACGGCGCTGTATGACGCGCGTTTCCTCAAGTAACCGACAGTCTTCAGGAGGCGTGACGTCATGACGCAAGCCAGACTTGGAACACCCGCCCCGGCCGCTGCCGCGGCGGCCCCTGCCGCAGCGGCGGCGCCGGTGCGCCGGCGCCACCCGTGGCTGGCCCCGCTGGTGCCGGTGGCACCCAACACGCGCTGGATGCTGGGCCTGTCCTTCTTTGTGCTGTTCTTCGGCATCTGGGCCGTGGTGACGCTGGGCGGCTTCGTGCCGCGCACGTTCCTGGCCGATCCGATGACGATGGCCAGGGAAGGCGTGCTGCTGTTTACGGAGTACAACTTCATCGGCGACATCGGCATGACCGTGTGGCGCGTGGTCGGCGGCTTCGTGCTGGCTGCGGTGCTGGCGGTGCCGCTGGGCATTTTCATGGGCGCCTACAAGGCGGCCGAGGCCTTCTTCGAGCCCTTTGTGTCGTTCTGCCGCTACCTGCCCGCGTCGGCCTTTATCCCGCTGCTGATCCTGTGGGCCGGCATCGGCGAGACGCAGAAGCTGCTGGTGATCTTCATCGGCTCGTTCTTCCAGATCGTGCTGATGGTGGCGGTGGCCGTCGGCGGCGCGCGCAAGGACCTGGTGGAGGCGGCCTACACGCTGGGCTCCAACAGCGCCGGCATCGTGCGGCGCGTGCTGATTCCCGGCGCCGCGCCGGAGATCGCGGAGATCCTGCGGCTGGTGCTGGGCTGGGCCTGGACCTACGTGATCGTGGCCGAGCTGATCGGCTCGTCGTCGGGCATCGGCCACATGATCACCGACAGCCAGGCGTTGCTCAACACCGGGCAGATCATCTTCGGCATCATCGTGATCGGCTGCATCGGCCTGGTCTCGGACCTTGTCTTCAAGCGCGCCAACCAGCGCCTGTTCCCGTGGAGTTCGATCCAATGAGCGCACTGTCCATCCAGCAGGTCTCGCGCACCTTCTCCAACCCGCGCGGCGGCCAGACCCTGGCGCTGCAGCCGGTCGACTTCGAGGTCCGCGACAATGACTTCGTCACCATCCTCGGGCCGTCGGGCTGCGGCAAGTCCACGCTGCTGCGCATCGTCGCAGGGCTGGATACGCCCACCAGCGGCCGCGTGCTGCTGGACGGCCAGCCAGTGTCCGCCCCCGGCGCGGACCGCGGCATGGTGTTCCAGTCGTACACGCTGTTCCCGTGGCTGACGATCGAGCAGAACGTGCGTTTCGGCTTGCGTGAGCGCGGCATGAGCGCCGCCGAGCAGAAGGAGCGCAGCGACTTCTTTATCCAGCGGGTGGGGCTGCGCGGCTTCGAGCACCATTACCCCAAGCAGCTGTCGGGCGGCATGCAGCAGCGCACCGCGATTGCGCGCGCGCTGGCCAACGATCCCAAGATCCTGCTGCTCGACGAGCCCTTCGGTGCGCTCGACAACCAGACCCGCGTGCTGATGCAGGAGTTGCTGCTGGGTATATGGGAGGCGTCGCGCAAGACGGTATTATTCGTGACCCACGATATCGACGAGGCCATTTTCATGGCCAACCGGGTGGCGGTGTTTTCTGCCAGGCCGGGTCGGATCAAGAGCGAGATCGCGGTGGATTTCCCGCATCCGCGCCATTACACCGTCAAGACCACTCCGGAGTTCTCCGCGCTCAAGGCGCGGCTGACCGAGGAGATTCGCGCCGAGGCCATGGCCTCGGCCGAGCACTAGGCATCCAACCAACGCCATGAACCACGCCGTCGGCACCGCATCCTCCGCTTCTGCCTCTCCCACCGCGCTCTACCAGCAGGTGAAGGAGTACATCGCCCGCCAGATCCAGAGCGGCGCGTGGCAGCCGGGCGACCGGGTGCCGTCGGAGCAGGAACTGGTGAACCGCTTCGGCGTCTCGCGCATGACCGTCAACCGGGCGCTGCGCGAGCTGCAGGAGCAGGGCCGGGTGGTGCGGGTGGCCGGCGTGGGCACCTTCGTGGCGG
Source organism: Cupriavidus sp. FW305-F7 (assembly GCF_058782875.1). Lineage (NCBI taxonomy): Bacteria > Pseudomonadati > Pseudomonadota > Betaproteobacteria > Burkholderiales > Burkholderiaceae > Cupriavidus > Cupriavidus sp. FW305-F7. The sequence goes on from NZ_JBYSYC010000002.1 coordinate 116,693, forward strand.
AGCACAAGCCGCAGTCGACGCTGCTGTCCGTGGTCAACCTGCAGGACGAGATCCGCATGCGCGGGCATGACTATGCCTGCGACGTGATCCTGGTGGAGCGCGTGTCGGCCTCGATCGAGGTGGCCGCCGCGCTGGAGCTGCGCACCGGCGAATCGGTGTTCCACTCGGTCTGCGTGCATCGCGAGGACGGCGTGCCGGTGCAGCTGGAGGACCGCTACGTCAACCCGCGCGTGGCGCCGGACTTCATCAGCCAGGATTTCAGCGAGACCCAGCCCGGCGAATACCTGCTGCGCCATGTGCCCTACGATCAGGTAGAGCACGTGGTCGATGCCATTGCCGCCACGCCGGAGCAGGCCGCGCAGCTGGAAATGCCGGCCACGCAACCTTGCCTGATGCTGACGCGCCGCACCTGGACCAACGGCGTGCCGGTGACCTTCGTGCGCTGCCTGCATCCGGGCAACCGCTATCGCCTCGGCAGCCGCTTCCGCGCCGAGGGCAACCCCGCTTTCGGCTGAATCCACAGGATCCGGCCCACGGTTCAACTTTTACTCTAAGCTGTATAGACAGGAGCATACAAATGAGCGCCAGCCAACACGACGACCAAGCTTCCCGCCCGCTGCTGACCCTGCAGCCGGGTCAAGTCACCCTGGCCGACCTGCGCCGCATCTACCGCGGCGAAGTGCGCCTGGCCATGGCCGAATCGGCCTGGGCCGGCGTGCGCGCCGCGCAGGCCACGGTGCAGGACATCATCGACGCCGACGCCGTGGTCTACGGCATCAACACCGGCTTTGGCAAGCTGGCGCAAAGCCGCATCCCGCACGACAAGCTGGCCCAGCTGCAGCGCAACCTGGTGCTGTCGCACAGTGTCGGCACCGGCCCCGACCTGGCCGAAGACACGGTGCGCCTGATCCTGGCGATCAAGGCCGTGAGCCTGGCGCGCGGCCATTCGGGCGTGCGCCCGGAACTGATCGAGGCGCTGCTGGCGCTGGCCAACCGCGGCGTGACGCCGTGCATCCCGGCCAAGGGGTCGGTGGGCGCCTCGGGCGACCTGGCGCCGCTGGCGCATATGTCGTGCACGCTGATCGGCGTGGGCGACGTGCTGGTCGACGGCAAGCGCGTGCCCGCTGCCGAGGGCCTCGCGCACGCCGGCCTGCAGGCCTTCGAGCTGGGCCCCAAGGAAGGCCTGGCGCTGCTCAACGGCACCCAGGTGTCGACCGCGCTGGCGCTGGCCGGCCTGTTCGCCGCCGAAGATGCCTTTGCCGCCGGCCTGGTGGCGGGCGCGCTGTCGCTGGAAGCGATCAAGGGCTCGGTCAAGCCCTTCGACGCCCGCATCCATGAGGCGCGCGGCCAGGCCGGCCAGATCGCCGTGGCCGGCGCCGTGCGCGCGATGCTGGACGGCAGCGAGATCGTCGATTCGCACAAGGCCTGCGGCCGCGTGCAGGACCCGTACTCGATCCGCTGCCAGCCGCAGGTGATGGGCGCGTGCCTGGACAACCTGCAGCACGCCGCGCGCATCTTGCAGATCGAGTCCAATGCCGCCTCGGACAACCCGCTGGTGTTCTCCGCGCAGGGCGACGTGGTCTCGGGCGGCAACTTCCACGCCGAGCCGGTGGCCTTTGCCGCCGACATCATCGCGCTGGCGATTGCCGAGATCGGCGCGATTTCCGAACGCCGGCTCGCGCTGCTGCTCGACACCGGGCTGTCGGGCCTGCCGCCGTTCCTGGTGCGCGACGGCGGCCTGAACTCGGGCTTCATGATCGCGCAGGTGACCGCGGCCGCGCTGGCCTCCGAGAACAAGGCGCTGGCGCATCCGTCCAGCGTCGACAGCCTGCCGACCTCGGCCAACCAGGAAGACCATGTGTCGATGGCCACCTACGGTGCGCGCCGCCTGGGCGAGATGGCCGCCAACACCGCGGTGGTGGTCGGCATCGAGGCCATGGCCGCGGCGCAGGGCATCGAGTTCCACCGCCCGCTGAAGTCGTCGCCGCTGGTGGAGCAGGAACTGGCCCGCATCCGTGCGCGCGTGGCCTTTGTCGAAGAAGATCGCTACCTGGCGCCGGATATCGAAGCGATGAAGCAATGGGTGGTGCAGGGCGATGCCGGCGCGGGCTGGCCCGACGCCGTGCGCACGATCCTGCCGACCAACCTGTCGTAACGCGCCCCGCGCCGACACTGCCAGACCAGACCCGCAGCAGGAGAACAAGACATGAACGCCAACGAAAACCAATTCATCCAGCGCGGCCAGCGCGAAATCCGCGCGCCGCGCGGCAGCCAGCTGCACTGCAAGAACTGGCTGATCGAAGCCGCCTACCGCATGATCCAGAACAACCTCGACCCGGACGTGGCCGAGCGCCCGCAGGACCTGGTGGTCTACGGCGGCATTGGCAAGGCGGCGCGCAACTGGGAGTGCTTCGACGCCATCCTGGACAGCCTGCGCCGCCTGGGTGAGGACGAGTCGCTGCTGGTGCAGTCGGGCAAGCCGGTGGGGGTGTTCCGCACCCATGCCGATGCGCCGCGCGTGCTGATCGCCAACTCCAACCTGGTGCCGCACTGGGCCAACTGGGACAAGTTCAACGAACTGGACCGCGCCGGCCTGATGATGTACGGCCAGATGACGGCGGGCTCTTGGATCTACATTGGCACGCAGGGCATCGTGCAGGGCACCTACGAGACCTTTGTCGAGGCCGGCCGCCAGCACTACAACGGCGACCTGTCGGGCAAGTGGATCCTGACCGCGGGCCTGGGCGGCATGGGCGGCGCGCAGCCGCTGGCGGGCGTGCTGGCCGGCGCCTGCGTGCTGGCGATCGAGTGCCAGGAGTCGCGCATCGATTTCCGCCTGCGCACGCGCTATGTCGACAAGAAGGCCACCACGCTCGACGAGGCGCTGGCGATGATCGCCGAGGCCACGCAGAACAAGCAGGCGATCTCGGTCGGCCTGCTCGGCAACGCCGCCGAGATCCTGCCGGAACTGGTCAAGCGCGCTCAGGCCGGCGGCATGCGCCCGGACATCGTCACCGACCAGACCTCGGCGCACGACCTGGTCAACGGCTACCTGCCGGCCGGTTGGACCGTCGACCAATGGGAAGCGGCGCGCACGCAGGATCCCAAGTCGGTGGAAGCCGCCGCGCGTCCGTCCATCGTGAAGCACGTGCAGGCCATGCTCGACTTCCAGAAGATGGGCGTGCCGACGGTCGACTACGGCAACAATATCCGCCAGGTCGCGTTCGACGAGGGTGTGAAGAACGCCTTTGATTTCCCCGGCTTTGTGCCGGCCTATATCCGCCCGCTGTTCTGCCGCGGCAAGGGCCCGTTCCGCTGGGTCGCGCTGTCGGGCGATCCGGAGGATATCTACAAGACCGATGCCAAGATGAAGGAGCTGTTCCCCGAGGACAAGCACCTGCACCGCTGGCTCGACATGGCGCACGACCGCATCGCCTTCCAGGGCCTGCCGGCGCGCATCTGCTGGGTGGGTCTGGATGAACGCCACCGCGCCGGCCTGGCCTTCAACGAGATGGTCAAGTCGGGCGAGCTGAAGGCGCCGGTGGTGATCGGGCGCGATCACCTGGATTGCGGCTCGGTGGCCTCGCCCAACCGCGAGACCGAGGCCATGCGCGACGGCTCGGATGCGGTGTCGGACTGGCCGCTGCTCAACGCGCTGCTGAACACCGCGGGCGGCGCGACCTGGGTCAGCCTGCACCACGGCGGCGGCGTCGGCATGGGCTTCTCGCAGCATTCGGGCGTGGTGATCGTGTGCGACGGCACCGATGCCGCGGCCAGGCGCATCGAGCGCGTGCTGTGGAACGACCCGGCGACCGGCGTGATGCGCCATGCTGACGCGGGCTATGAGATTGCCATCGAATGCGCGCACGAGAAGGGCCTGAACCTGCCGATGGTGAAGGGCGCATGAGCCTGACGCTATTTCAACGGTTCGCGCTGGCCGACATCGCGCCCACGCGCTGGAAGAACGGCGGCGGCAACACGCGCGAGATCGCGGTGTGGCCGGCCGGCGCCGGCATGGATGACTTCGTGTGGCGGCTGAGCGTGGCCGATGTCGGGCAGGACGGGCCGTTCTCGGCGTTTCCCGGCATTGATCGCCAGATCGTGTTGCTGGAGGGCGCCGGCGTCACGCTGCGTGCGGACGACGCCAGCTTCAGCCACCGCCTTGAACATATCGGCGAGCCGTTCGCCTTCTCCGGCGATACCAGCCTGCAGGCGACGCTGATCGACGGCATCACGCGCGACTTCAACGTGATGACGCGGCGCGGCCACTGCCGTGCGCGCATCGAGGTGTTCCGGCAGGGGTTTGCGCCTGGCACCGGCGGCCATGCCGTCTGCCTGCTGGCCGTCAGCGGCGCATGGCAGGCGCAGGATGCCGGCCTGCTGCTGCAAGCGGGAGAAGGGGCGCTGTACGGCGCTGCCGAACCCTCATCCACGCCATCGTTTGAACCTGTGGGTGACGCGGCCCTGTGCCTGTGCGTCACCCTTGAGACGGAGCCCGGTCAATGACGCTGACCTCTCGATCCTCAACCTTGTCCGCGCCCAGCGCGGACGGCGTCTGGCACAACTGCCACCTGCTGCCCGATGCCTATCCGGCGAATGCGATCCGCGACGCCGCGCTGGTGGTGGAGCATGGGCGCATCGCCTGGCTGGGCGCCGCCGCGGACCTGCCGGATGCCTATCGCGGCGCGGCGCGCCATGATTCCCATGGGGCATGGATCACGCCCGGGCTGGTCGACTGCCATACGCACCTGGTCTACGGCGGCCAGCGCGCAGACGAGTTCGCGATGCGGCTGGCCGGCGCCGGCTACGAAGAGATTGCGCGCGCCGGCGGCGGCATCGTCTCGACCGTGCGCGCCACGCGTGCCGCGGATGAAGACACGCTGTTTGCCCAGGCCGCCGCGCGCCTGCAGCCGCTGCTGGCCGAGGGCGTCACCGCCATCGAGATCAAGTCGGGCTACGGGCTGAACCTTGAAGCCGAGCGCAAGCAGCTGCGCGTGGCGCGCCGGCTTGGCGAGCACTTCGGGATTTCGGTCTACACGACCTTCCTGGGCGCGCACGCGTTGCCGCCGGAATACGCGGGCCGTGCCGACGACTATATCGACCTGGTCTGCAACATCATGCTACCGGCACTGGCCGGGGAAGGGCTGGTCGACACCGTCGATGCCTTCTGCGAATCAATCGGTTTTTCGATTGCACAGACCGAGCGCGTGTTCGAGGCGGCGGCGCGCCATGGCCTGCGCGTCAAGCTGCATGCCGAGCAACTGAGCAACCTCGGCGGCGCCGCGCTCGCCGCTCGCCACCGCGCCTTGTCCGCCGATCACCTCGAGCATCTCGACGAGGCCGGCGTCGCGGCCATGGCAGAGGCCGGCACGGTGGCGGTGCTGCTGCCCGGCGCCTACTATTTCCTGCGTGACACCAACCTGCCGCCGATCGCGCTGCTGCGCCAGTATGGCGTGCCGATGGCAATCTCGACCGATCACAATCCGGGTACGTCGCCGGTCACTTCGCTGCTGCTGATGATGAATATGGCCTGCACCCTGTTCCGCCTGACCGTGCCGGAAGCGCTTGCCGGCGTGACCGTGCACGCCGCGCGTGCGCTGGGTGCATCGGATCGTCACGGGCGGCTGGAAGCGGGGCGCGTGGCCGACTTCGCGCTGTGGCGCATCGATTCGCCCGCCGAGCTGGCGTACTGGTTCGGCCGCAACCCGGTGGCGACGGTGGTGCGGCAAGGGCGTGTGTATGCGCATGAAGGAGCCTTGGCATGAGTAGCTCGCAACTCTTCGCTCCGTTTGCGCTGCTGCCAACGGGCTGGGCGCGCGATGTGCTGCTGGCCTGGGATGAGCAGGGCCGCTTCACCACCGTGCAGACCGGCGTACAGCCGGCCGCAGGCGGCGTGCCGCAGGCGGCCGGCCCCGTGCTGCCCGGCATGCCCAACCTGCACTCGCATGCGTTCCAGCGCGGCTTCGCCGGCCTGACGGAATTCCGCAGCCGCCCGCAGGGCGACGATCCGGCTGGTGCCGATTCGTTCTGGAGCTGGCGCACGCTGATGTACCGCTTCGCGCAGCGGCTCTCGCCCGACACGCTGGAGGCCATCGCCACCCAGCTTTATATCGAGATGCTGCGTGCGGGCTACACCAGCGTGTGCGAGTTCCACTACGTCCATCACGATGCGGGCGGCACGCCCTATGCCGATGCCGCCGAGATGTCGCTGCGGCTGCTGCGCGCGGCCCAGCGCACCGGCATCGGCATGACGCTGCTGCCGGTGCTGTACCAGACCGCCGGCTTTGGCGGCAAGCCGCCGCTGGCCGAGCAGCGCCGCTTCCTGCACGACACCGACGCCATGCTGCGGCTGCTGGAACGGCTGGCCCCCGCGTGCGCGCAGTCCGGCGCGCGGCTGGGGCTGGCACCGCACTCGCTGCGCGCGGTGCCTGAGGAAAGCCTCGCGCATGCACTGGCTGGACTGCAGGCGATCGACCCACAGGCGCCCATCCATATCCATATCGCCGAGCAGCAGAAAGAGGTCGACGACTGCATCGCGTGGTCGGGCACGCGCCCGGTGACGTGGCTGTTCGACCATGTACAGGTCGACGCGCGCTGGTGCCTGGTGCACGCCACCCATATGGACTGGGACGAGCGCCGGCGCCTGGCGCACAGCGGCGCGGTGGCCGGCATTTGCCCGACCACCGAGGCCAACCTGGGCGACGGCGTGTTCGAGGCTGCGCCCTACCTGGCGCAGCAGGGCGCATGGGGCATCGGCTCCGACAGCCATGCCAGCGTCAGCGTGGCCGAGGAGCTGCGCTTGTTCGAATATGGCCAGCGGCTCGGCCTGCAGCGGCGCAACGTGCTGGCGTCCGACACGCATGCGCAGGTGGCTGACCGGCTGTATCTCGAAGCCGTGGCTGGTGGCACGCGTGCCAGCGGCCGTGCCGTGGCGGGGCTTGTGCCGGGGCAACAGGCCGATTTCGTGGTGCTGGATGGCGCGCATCCGACGCTGGCGGGCCTCGATGGGCCGCAGGCGCTGGCGACGCATGTGTTTGCCTGCCATGGTCATGAGACACTAGCGGATGTCCGCACCGCCGGACGCAGCCGCGTGCAGCATGGCGCGCATCCGCTGCAGGCGGATGCGGGGCGCCTGTTCATCGCGGCGCGCGCCAGCCTGCTGGCCGACTGAAACCGGGCGCACGCCCACTGCATCGCAAAGACAATGTCCTTCTCCACCGACACCCCCGCCTTCACCCTGCATCGCGGCACGCGCCCGTTGCTGGTATCGATGCCGCACGTCGGCACGCACTTGCCGGCTTCGGTCTCGCAGCGCCTGACGGCCGAAGCGCGCACCGTGCCCGACACCGACTGGCACCTGGAACGCCTCTACAGCTTCGCCCGCGAGCTGGGCGCGTCGGTGCTGGTGGCCACGCATTCGCGCTATGTGGTCGACCTGAACCGCCCGCCCGACAACGCCAACCTGTATCCCGGCCAGGACACCACGGGCCTGTGCCCGGTCGACACCTTCGACAAGACGCCGCTGTACGCCGACGGCAACGGCCCCGACGATGCGGAAATCGCCGCGCGCCGCGATGCGATCTGGCGCCCGTACCACCAGGCGCTGGCCGCGGAACTGGTCCGCCTGAAGGCGGAGCACGGCACCGTCGCGCTGTGGGATGCGCATTCGATCCGCTCGGTGCTGCCGCGCTTCTTCGAAGGCAGGCTGCCTGACTTCAACCTCGGCACGGCCAACGGCGAGAGCTGCGACGCGTCGCTTGCGGACCAGCTGCTCGAGCAGGCTGGCGCGGTGGCCGGCCATACCGCGGTGCTCAACGGGCGCTTCAAGGGCGGCTATATCACGCGTCAATACGGCAAGCCGCAGGACGGCGTGCATGCGGTGCAGCTCGAGCTGTCGCAGGTCGCCTACATGAGCGAGACGTATCCGTTCGCCTACGACGAGGCGCGTGCGGCGGCATTGCAGCCGGCTTTGCGAGGGATGCTGGCGACGGCGCTGGAGTTCGTTGAAACGCGCTAGGGCGCTGGCGCGGCACGACGGCTGCCGCGCGGCGCGACAAGCTCACGTCAAGCGCTGACCGAGCCGCAGGCGGTAGAGCGAAGTGCTGGCGGCGATGAACAACGCATTGCCCTCGGCGCCGCCGAAGTCGAGGTTGCCGACCTTCTCCGGCACGGGAATATGCGCCAGCCGTGGGAGGTGCCGCCTCACCCGAACGGGTGCGGCGGCAAGGCCAAATGCGCCGCTGTCAGCGCCCGCCGGCCAGGCGGGCTTCGATATGCTTGGCGCGCTCAAGCGATCCCGGGTGCGAGCTGAGCATGCTCGACTGCCCGCCATCGAGGGTCGACATCTTGCGGAACGCCGACGCCAGGGCCTGGCGGTTGGCGCTGTTCCTAGTCAGCAGGTCGAACGAATAGTCGTCGGCCGCGGTTTCCTGCCGCTGCGAGAACTGCGCATTGACGAACTGCTCGGCGAGCGCGCCGATCTGCGACGACGACAGCGCCGTCAGCGAAGCCACGCCAGTCGACCCCAGCAGCCCGCGCGCCGCCGCCGTGGTGTAGGCCACCTGCATCGCGGCCTTGGTATGGCCCAGCGACACATGGCCGATCTCATGGCCCACCACGCCACGCACTTCATCGTCGCTGAGCAGGTCCATCAGGCCGCTGTAGACCCGCACGCAACCGTTGGCCATGGCCCAGGCATTGACGTCCTTGGTCATATACACCTTGGCATTGAGTGGCAGCCCGGTGTTGCCCAGCCCGCTCATCACATTGGCCAGGCGCTTGGCGTAGGTGCTGTCCGCCGGCGCGATGGTGTTCTTCTGGTCCATTTCCGCGCAGGACTGGTCGGAGAGCGTCTTGACGTTGCTGTCCGACAGCGTGGCGGCGGTAAAGAGGCTGCCGCCGGCCTGCGTCAGGCTTTCCATATCGGCGCCGGCACAGCCGGCCAGCAGCGCGGAACAGGCGAGGGCGGAAAGGGCGAGTCGCTTCATGGGTTGCTCCGGGAACGGGGGTTGGCAATGCCATAGGATAGGAAGCCGGGCGAGGGCGCGCCAGTGGGCGCCGTCCGACAGGTTTGGCGTGAAAGTGGCGCGAATGACACCTGATGAAGGCCGGGCCTGCCAATACGGCAGGATGCGCTTGCGCCGGACGCTTACCTTAAAGTAGGGAAGTAAGAAAGGAGGTCAAATGGCTTCTGCAACGGTTACATCAAAGGGACAAGTGGACGTCAGGAATCGCTTGGGCCTGTCAACGGGGGACCGGATCGATTCGCAAGCCAGCGAAGCCGGTGTCCATCGAGGACATGAACACGGCGATCGCGGTCCAGGGGGCTTCGGCCCGAGATCGAATTCATCCTCAACGAGGGAACCGGGAACTATGAGTTTGTTCCGGCCATTCACTCCGTGACGGCTCTCAAGGGCATTACATACTGATGGCGCGGGCATATCGACTATCGAGCCCGACAATGTTTCGGAGTTAATGCAGGGAATTGGTGCCGGGGTCGGACTGAAACAGTTGCCGGAAAGCAACGCCAGATAAGGGATTGGATTCTTTCGATCCAGGATATGCCCCCAAAAGTGCCCCCGAGCGTCCCCGCTGGGGGCGCTTTTCTATCCGCCGACCTTAACAAACCATAACACTAGCCGTTACCCCTGACTGGCTTCGGCCGCAGATTTCCGCACGGCGACGTGCTACACGCCCACCCCTCGTTGCTGCCTCGGGCAGACTTGTCACCGCTGCTTTACGCAATAGCTAGCTTCTTCTTTGGCCGAGATAGCTTCGCGTCGCGCCTCTTCCGCAGTGCTTTCGGCCTCCAGCGTCAACCGGATATTGACCAACAGCACAATGAGCAGACAAACCCTGAAAGCCCACTGGGCAGTGCGCTCTGTCATCAGCATTTTGGCCATGCCAGGTTCCCCCTTGCTCGCCTGCACTTCCAGCGCTTGTGCGCCTTCTTTCATGCCTTCCGAAGCCATCAGGTCCTCCCAAAAACCATGTCCACCGGTTAGGCGGCGCGGTCCTCATCTAGAATTGACGCCGAGGCGTCGGTGTGGCGAGCTGTGTCACTCACACCGGTAAGTCCGCCAGTGTCCGTCCTCGTGCCGGGGACGCCTCCCTTTCCCTAGGTTGCCACGAAAATTATTCACATGCCCCAGAATACAGTTGGCCCGGCGCGCACCATGGCCTTTCTGCTCATCGCTTCACTGTGTAGTTGGGCACATGCTGATTCGCGAGTGGACCCATGGAGGCAGACCGAGCTCACCGAGCAATTTATGCGGTCGATTACAAAGGCACAGTGCATGTCCAAGACCATCGCGTCGATGAAATCAGGATGCTCCTCGGATAAATGTCTGAAGACCGTGGCGGGGATCACCGGCGACTGCCTCGATTGGGCGGTCGGTGACACCGCGGCTTTCTGCGCTTCCTACGACCGAGAGTACATCAATAGGTATTGCGCCACTAATGAATTGGACGCTAGAAGGTGCCTCGTTCTATACATCGGCAAGGATGTCGAGTGCAAGGGCCGGTAGTTGCGTCATGATCGATTGGCCTAGTTTCCTCGTTGGCGCTGCTGTTGGTGCCGTTGGCTCATTTGCGACGGGCGTACTGCAAGAGTTCGGCGCTGTTTTTTTTCGTCAAGTTTCGAGGAGCCTAGGACCGCCTGAAGATGTCCCTTTGCCGCCTGACTACATGCCAAAGGCTTTCGCGCCGGGAGATTGCGCATGGGTCCGAGAATTGGAAGCCGAGCGTAAGGCAAGCGAAGGCTATACCTACTACCCAGTCGGCAACCGGAAGGCGAAGGGTTTCCGTCTTGATGGCAGCACAGCCAGTGCGAGGAAGGAATTCCTGATGGTCAAGCCTGGAGCTACGCCGCAGACCCTTCGAGAGCGGTGAGCGTTTCGTCGCGAAGATCTGGGACAAGTCCGAGCCCGGTAAGGCGTTGGGGGATTCCTATCGACGCCGGTAGAGCTCACCGTCGAATTCTTCACCGTCTATCACGACTTTTATGTCGCCGTTGCGAACGCTCTTGAGGATGTAGACAGCGGGTGAGTACGCGTAGTGGTACGAATAGGTCCGACAGACGAAGATCAGACCGTTTGCAAGGGGAATTCTCCGGTCAAAGTCACAGCCTTGGAATTCCCCTTGCACGTTGGTTTCCACTGCGACGCCATACCCCTTCTGGGCAAGCTTTTCCAGATCGGAGGCCATGGCCGAAGCACTGATAAGCAGGGTAGCTAGCGCTATGGCGCCCTTTAAGATGTTCATTCGCGTGGTTTTTTGGTGATTTTGAGACTCTCTCTGGGCGGCCCTTAGCCATAGGCACCGCGGCAGAAGTGTCGCAGTTCTCAGCGAGGCCTGTCCTAGCTCTTTCGTGGGGTAGCTCGCTCACCAGAACTTCTTCACCTCTTCCGTACCCAGCAGGCGCCTCAGTTGGCCGGATAGCGCGGCTGCCGCGCAGAATCAAGGTTGAGCGTCTAGCGCCGCTCTCCGCCTACCAGGTCAACCAGCTCACGCGCCGCAAGGATCTCGGCATTGATGAGGCGCGACAGCTCCCGCAGCTTTTCCCGGTGGCCGCCCTTCCAGGCGTTCTTCGACGCGATTGCTTTGCCTGTCGCCGATCTAGGTCCGGTCGACTGCTTCCACGGCGCCCACTGCCTAATTGCCTCGGCCTGCTTGGCCCGCCGCTCCGGTGTCCAGCCATTCGCCATTGCTCGCTTCCATTAGTTCGTTTGGCGCGGAAAGAGAATTTGCCGCGCGTGTATGCGGTGAGGCGCTGGAATATGTATGGTTGTTGACCTGCTGATGGCCCGCGGCTATGTTGGCCTGCTTGATGTATGGCGCCGGGTTCTTCAGCATCCCCAATGCCTCGGCGGTCGATCTGGCCTGCGCCTGAGCCTTCAGCGCCAGCCGCATGAAAACCTCCAGGTTCTTCATATACTCAGCTCGGCCAGAACGCTGGGCCAGGTTATGAAACAGGGTGTCCAGGGTGATGGCCTGATTCACCAGCATCCGCTCCACCCGCTCCAGGTTGCCGCCGCTGACTTCGCCGCCAACCTTTTGCAGCTCGGTCAGCACGTCAGAAACTTTTAGCTCTTCGCCGCAGTTAGAGAACTGCTTGATACTGGTGGGCGCCAGTGCCCCCCGGCTCACCAGCGCCGCTAGCATTTGCGAGTTGCTCATCCCGTCTTTGATGCCGTCGACACTCTCATTCAACCGGTAGGTGTCTGGGTTGCTGACGGCCTTCTTGGCCGGTGCGGTCGACTTTGGTGCCGCTGGTTTCCTGTTAGGCATTATTTGCTCCTTTGGTTGACTGAATCACCCGCGCCATTGGTCAGCGCACCTGCACGCCAATGGCCTGCTCCACGGCACGTAGGGCTTCCAGGCGTTGCCGGAAGTGCGCCAGATCATCAGCCAAGATGTAGGGGGGTTGCCGCCGCAGTATGTCCAGCACGTTCGCCTTGTGGGCATCAGGCCAGCCCTCGGCATCGGCCAGGATGTCAATAGCTTCCCGGATTTCCGCCAGCATCGCCGCCACGCGATCCGCAGGCATCGGCACGCAGTACGGCGTGAAGGGTGCGCCGGTCTTTGTGTCCCTTGCATATTGGATTTCATCGTCTTTTTCGTGTCCCACGTGTCCCACGTGTCCCAAACCCTCGGAACCCGCGCCAGATAAGGCTTTGCCGGTTTTTGGGGGTGGGGCACGCGACGTGTCCCGGTCATGTCCCACGTGTCCCAAGCTGGATTGCCGCCCATCGGCGTGAAAATCATGCGCCTTGGCTGGGACACGCGGGACACCAGTGGGACACACTTCGTGTCCCGGCCTCGATTGCCCGCAATCCCTTGTGTTTATTGGGTTTGCGGACTCCGGGACACTCGGGACACCTGGGACACGCGAAAATGGCTTAGGCTTGCTCAGAAGCGAAAAATCCAGCTTCACGATTCACCCTCCCACATGCGCGACGAGAACACGTAGCAGCGGACACGGCCCATCCCCGGCAGTCGCTCGCGCCGCTGGGACTTGTCGCCGTCACGCTCTAGCCAGCCATTCCCCACCAGCGCCTTGATTGCGGCTTTGGCATCGAAGCCTTGGCACACCTCACGTTTGAAGGATTCCTGCAAAACGATGTACTCGCGGCCACCATCCACGCCGGTACGGTAGAACCCGGCGCGGTTGATGATGCGTTGATCGTGATCGGCGCTCATGTCCTCGAACCGGCTTGCGCCGTGGGCCTCAAAGAAGGCGCGCACTTGGTCCAGAATGGCGCGTTCTTCCCGGTTGCCAGCGCCGCCAAAAGCATCCAGCCATGCCGCGAAACACGCCTTTGCTGCCTGCTCGGATTCGCCTTGCTGCCAGCCGGTAAGCCCATAGTGCGTCGCCAGTTCGCCAGCTACAGCCACCAGGGCAAAGCGGCGTGCAACACGTTGGACTTGTCCAGCAGCACCAGCGGGCAACACGTCGGCCACAAACTGCGCCATGCCGTTGTGCAGGAAGTCGGCCAGGCTGGAACGATCCTCTACGATCCGGCGTAGCCACTCGATGCCCACAGCGCCGTAATGTCGGGTTGCGGCGTCCTTGATGGCCAGCGCCATCTCTGCGGGTGTGCCGTGGCCATGCAATTGCTCAAACGCACCCATCCCGGCCCCGGCGTCGGCCTCAATATCGGCCAGCCGGATTTCTTGGCCCGCATTGGCGCGCTTACCAGCCCTTGCCATCAAGGCAGAAAGCGATTCCTCGCCAGCAGACAGGAACAGCAGCCGCCAGCGCGCAGACTGCCGCGCCGCGCCGGTCCGCGATGCCCGCACCTTGCCTTGCCCATTGGCCAGCAGGTATGCCGCATCTCCGGCTTCCTTGGGGTCGATCTGCGAAAGCTCGTCCAGGATCAGCAGTCCATCGTTATGCAGCGCCGCCAGTCCCTCCAGGCCGTTCGCCGTGGCCCGCCACATGCGCACGTAGGCCGAAGGCTCACCCCACACGGAAGCGGCCACCTTAAGCGCCGTAGACTTGCCGGATGACGATCCGCCGCGCAGGTGGAACCCGCCCGAGTCCTCGCCCGCCACGTCAGCCAGGGGACCAGCGAACGCGACAGACAAGGCGAACACCATGCGCGTGTTACCAGCCGCCAGTGCGCCGACAGACTGCCGCCAGTCGTCCGCCGTGCCAGCCTGGGACAGTGCAGGCTCTACGGCGTGGGCGTTCTGGAACACCACAATCTCGCCGTCATCCCCAATGGATTCATTGGCGGTCACGTAGACGCCACCATGCCAGCCCAAACGCTCCACGCAACGCGCACGGGCCTCTACCTTCCAGACTTGGACATACGATGCCAGCATGTCGCGTGCTGACTTGGTGGGGGCGATGGTCAGCCCCATGTTCGCCAGCTCTCTCCGCACGTCCGCGCCGTCGCCTTGCAGCAGTTCTATCGGCATGGCCCAACGATGCGTTACCCGGTCGTCATCGCGCCATTCCAGCAGGCGGCCCCATGCGTTGCCCTTGCCATCGCGGGTCTTGGCGATCACGCGCAGCTTGGAACAGAGGAACATGGGCGGCTTCTCGTTGCCGTCCTTGTCGGTGCCGGTATAGAACACGCCGCGCTTAGATACCTCGAAACGCCCGCCGCCGTAGCTCTGCGTCTCGGCGTCGCCGGGTTTGGCCGGTGGGGGTGCCTTGACTTCCGCCGCGCCCTCGATGCAGGTGCGCACGGCGTCAGCGCCAGCCAGCTTGTGCAGGTCGTTAAAGTCGGTGGGCGGCTTGCCATCAATCTCGGCGCCGTCCGTGAAGGTGGGCAGGGCAACCCGTCCGCCGACAGCGTGGGCAGCGCGCTCTGCATCCGATTGGCCGTTGCCAAGATCGGCGCAGATCACGATTTCTGCCGTGGGCAGCTTCGCCCGTACTGCGTGGGCCACGCGCTCCAGGTTGCCGCAGGACAGCGCCGCCAGCGCCGTGTGCCCGGTTGCCTCATGCGCAGAGATAGCCGTCGCCACGCCCTCGCCGATCAGCACGGTAACGCCGTCAACCTTCTTTGGCAGGGGATTGGTGCGCCAGTACCCGCCAACCTTCGCGCCACCGTATAGGGCCGATTTGCGCCCGTCCTCGTCGATCATTTCCAGTGTGGCCGGTTGCCCCTTGATCGAAACAGGCGCGATCAGGATGCGCCCGCTCAAAGGCTCGCCGCTGGCCTTGGGGTGGTAGCCGATCAGTTCCGCCAGGCGCTCTATAGCCATTTCCAGCAGCACGCCCGAAGGCGCGATGCTCTTGCGCACCAGATACGGATGATCCGCCGTGGCCTTGGTTGCCGCCTGCGTGACGGTCATAACCTGCGAAGCGGCGCGGCTCGCCAGCTTCTGGCGCTCGGCCTCTGCCTCTGCCTTTGCCTGTTCCGCGATCCGCTTGCGCTCGGCCCGCTCGGCGTTGGACAGCTTGCGTCCACAGTCAGCAAAGAAGGTGTGCGTCTCGCCTTTCCAGTTGCAGACGATGCCGCCCGCGCCATCGGGAAACAGCTTGATAGCGGCGTCCCCCTTGCCGCTGCGGTCGTCCAGCACATCGGTGCGATGCCACTGCCCATCGGCGGGAACGTCCTTGTATTCAATGCCCACGTCCGCGCAAGCCAGGGCCAGCGCCGTGTGTAGATCACGATCAAGCATCAAAGGTGCGTTCATTGAGCGCCCCCCTCGATGCCGCTTAGGAGGCAATGGACGACCCATAGCTCGATCAGCGTTAGGGATGGCAGGTCAGCAGTTACGCCAAGATGGGCATAGCGCACCGCAAGCTCTTGCAGGCGCATCAGCCAGGTATCACATGAGGTCGCCACCGCCATTACTCAGCCCCCATCATGTAGACGCCGATGCGGTGGGTTACACCGCTCTCCGTCTGCTCGGCGCGTCGCACCGTGAGGATTTTCTGGCCTTCGTTGTGGCGCAGCTCGAAAATGCGCGGACGCGGGTCGTAAACGTCCAGATGGCGCATCAGCTCGAAGGTGGTGATGCTCCCCAAGGCTTTGATCGCCGCCAATACCCGCTGACGCTGGGCGGCGGTATCATTGCCGGGAATCTTCTTCAGAATGTCCTTGAGGGCTGTGGCGCGATCCGCAGCCTTTTTCTTGTCCATGGCTCAGCCCTCCACCTTGTACCCGGAGGGGTCGGCCAGGAACGCGTCAATATCGCCGCGCCGCCAGCCGACAGAGCGCGGGCCAAGCTGGACGGCAGGGGGGAAGGTCTTGAGTTTGATACGGGAATAGATTGTGGAGCGGGAAAGCCCAGTTTCCTGCTCCACCTGCTTACGGCGCAGGATTGCCAGGGCGGCGTGGAATCGTTCGGCCATATTTCACCTTTAGTGAATCGTCCCGGCCTATCCGGGAACGCTTGGCCGTATTGAATATGTGGTGGGTCTGTCGTGCCAGGGAGAAATTTAGGGTGAAATTCTTCCGGAAAGAAATCGGGCGGAATTCTTTCCGCTAGAGCTTTATGTCAGCCTGATTGCGAAGTTGGTCCAGGCAACCTTGGGTGACAACCTGCCGCTCCAGTGGCACGGTGTTCTTGCGGAACATTCCTTCCACATCCCCTTGTATGTCGCGGAACAGGGTATTCGCGTAGAGCCATACAGGGATATGAACATTCTGGAAGTCGGCCCATAGCTTGAGGTCAAAGTATGGGAGAACCGCATACTTGTGCCAGCGCTTAAAGTCATGTTCCGAAAAAACTCGTTTAGAGTGAAAAGGGATGCCCCGGTTCTGTTTCACTCTTTGCACCCACTCTCTAAAAGAGTCCATGAGATCATCTAGCGGTGCATGAATATCAATTTCGGCATAGACATAATTTGCAAGGGCGGGATATTTTTCATTCCTGTGGTCATTTACCGAGTCTTCGATGGCGTCGTACTTGCCCTCAAGTCGCTCCAATATCCATTCCTCGTTGGTGTTCATCTTCCAGCTAAATGCCTCCCAGGCAGATTCATATTTCTCGTTTTGATGTAACTCGTCTGCCAGGCACATTGCATCGAGAACGCTCATGTCGCTTACTATTCCCGCGCCGACTTCACCTCTGTCGTAGGTTCTTTTTTGCTCCTGCCTAGCCTTCATTGCGGGCTGATCAAGTAACCCGGCAAGCCACGTCGAATAACGGGAATCCCATTCTTTTTGTCCCTCATCACTTAGCTTTTGGTGCATTTTTTGCAGCACCTCATTCACCTCATCACGCCCGGCCATTCCAAGTCGAGCGGAGATGTTCCAGTGCCAGTCGAAAATGTCAAAGTCGGCTACTGCCGCGTATTTTTTGAGGTCGAACCAATCGGGCGTCGCGGAGAGGACTTTTTTCATCTTTATGAGCACACCCTACGTGCAACCCTATGAAGATGGGAGCCGCGCCAGCCGGGTAGGGTGCCCGGTTTTCGATCCGTTAATCTAGGCGCGGCGTAACTGGTGCGCCGCATTGGACGCTTCCGGATTGTACTGGATGGATAAACAGTATGCGGGTCTTGGGCCCGCCCGGTCAGGATGCAGGCGCAGCAAACGGCAGCACCTTCGCGCCGCGCTTCAATTCGTCCAGGTAGTCGGCCCAACGCTGCATCATTTCCCGCCGCTCCTTGATGAACCTCGTCCGGTTGTAGGCAGCGCCCAGGGCATCCGGTACGGCGTGGGCCAATTGATGCTCAATGACTTCCGGCTTCTGGTGCAATTCCTCGTGCAGGATCGTGCGCGCCATGGCTCGGAAGCCGTGGCCGGTAATCTCGGTGCGGGTGTCGTACCCCAGCCGGCGCAATGCCGCATTGACTGCCGCCTCGCTCATGGGGCGCTCAGCAGTGCGCGCACCAGGGAACACGTATTGACCATTTCCGGTCAGGGCGTGCAGTTCGCGGAGGATGGCGACTGCTTGGGCGGCAAGCGGGACAAGGTGGTCCGTCTTGGTCTTGCTCACGCGATAGCGCCACTCGGCCCGATCTAGGTCGATCTGTGCCCACTCGGCTTTGCGAAGCTCGCCAGGGCGCACGAACAGCAGCGGGGCCAACTTCAGCGCGCACAGCACAGGGAATGTACCGCTGAACCCATCGAAGGCGCGCAGCATCTCGCCTACCTTGGTCGGCTCGGTGATGGCGGCGAAGTGGGTTTCCACCGCGGGCGGTATCGCGCCGATCAGGTCTTTGGCCGGGTCGGACTTCGCCTTGCCCTCCTTGATTGCATACCGGAACACGCGGCTTATCTCGGAGCGGACGCGGTGGGCGGAAAAGCGAGCGCCCCGGCTGTCGATGCGCTTGAGGACGGCCAGGATCTCCGGTGCGTCGATATGGGTGATTGGCCGGTTTCCAATCCAGGGGAACACGTCATTCACCAGGCGGGCCAGGGTCTTGATGTGCTGCGCTTCCTCTACAGTGCTCCGGCGCTCCGCCAGCCAGTCACGCGCCACCGCCTCAAAGGAATTGTCTGCGGCCAGCTTGGCGGCCCGCTGATCGGCCTTCTTCGCCTCACCTGGGTCGATACCCGCAGCCAGCTTTTCGCGGGCGTCGTCCCGCTTCTTCCGCGCCGCTGCCAACGGCACATCGGGGTAGACGCCAATAGCCAAGCGCTTTTCCTTGCCGCCGAAGCGGTATTTCATGCGCCAGTACTTGCCACCAGCGGGCGAGACTTCCAAATACATCCCGCCGCCGTCCGCGAGTCGGTAGGGTTTCTCGCGTGGGATGGCGTTGCGGCAGGCGGCATCTGTGAGGGGCATGGCGGCTCCTGGGGGCATTTCCTGAGGGGGCACCCGGATTTGTGCCCTAATGCCCCCAAAGATGCCCCCTAGGTGCCCCCGCTGTCAATGGACGTTCTTGGACGTTGTGGGAAACAAAAAACCCCGCAAAGCTAGGCTGGGCGGGGGTTTGTGGGCTTCTTCGGACTGCTTGGGATTTGTTCTTGGTGCCCGGGGTCGGACTCGAACCGACACGCCTTGCGGCGGGGGATTTTGAGTCCCCTGCGTCTACCTGTTTCACCACCCGGGCAGGGTGTATGGCGCCGGAACCGGTGCCGTGCTGAGCCGGGAATTATGCCGGAAATCCTGGCGTCGGACAACCGGCGCCGGGCACATCAGCGGCCGCGCAAATCCGGTAGCATGGCGCCCAGCCTCTCACACGCCCATCGTCCCGATCACCCCCGACCGCCATGACCAACCAAGCTTCGCTGGCGCGCCTCGCCAGCCTGCCTTCGCAGGACCCCGGCTTTTATGACCGGGAATACAACAACCGCGCCAATGTGCCGGACAACGCAGTGCATATGGCGCGCTGGGCGCAGTGGTCCGCCGGGGTGCGCGCACGCAGCCCCTATCTGGCGGACCTGAGCTATGCCGGCGATGACTCGCGCCATGCGCAGGGCGAGACGCTGGACTACTTCCCCGCGCAGCGGGCCAACGGGGCGCTGCCGCCGCTGCTGGTCTTCGTGCACGGCGGCTACTACCGGGCGCTGGACAAGCACGACCACAGCTTTGCCGCCAGCGCGCTGCCGGCGCTGGGGGTGGCGGTGGCGGTGGTGAACTACACGCTGGTGCCTGCGGTGACGGTGCCGGAGATCGTGCGGCAGGTGTTGCGCAGCGTCGCCTGGCTGTACCGGCAGGCGGACCGGCTGGGCCATGATCCGGACAAGCTCTTCCTGGCGGGGCATTCCGTCGGCGGCCACCTGGTGGCGATGCTGATGGCCGCACGCTGGCCGCAGCTGGGTGCGGACCTGCCGGCCGACCTGGTCAAGGGCGGGCTGTCGGTCAGCGGGCTATACGACATGGAGCCGCTGCGGCGTGCGGCCTTCCTGCAGCGCGACCTGCGGTTCTCGGAAGACGATGTCGCGCGGCTGTCACCCGCGTATATGCCGCCGGCCAGCGGTGCCCCGCTGGCGATCGCGGTGGGGGAACTCGAGGCCGCCGAATACCATCGCCAGCACGCGCTGATCCGCGCGGCGTGGCCGGCCAAGGTGGCGCATCCGGCCGCGAGCGACCTGGTGCTGCCGGACTGCCATCACTTCAATGTGCTGGACAGCTTTGCCAGCCCGGACGGTGCCCTGACGCGCGCGGTGCTGCGGCTGATGGAGCGCTGAGCGCGCACCGGGCGCAAGGGCGTCAGCCCTCCAGCACGCGCAGCAGCGACGAGGTATCGTCCTTGCCCCAGCCGTTGGCCATCAATGTGCGCAGCTGCGCCGAGGTGGCCTGCATCGCGGGCAGGTCCAGGCCGATTTCTTCGGCGATATCGCGCGCCAGCCCGAAGTCCTTGTCGTGCAGCCGCGCCTCGATGCCGGCGGCGAAGTTGCGCGCCACCATCTTGGGGCCCATCAGGTCGAGCATGCGGCTGCCGGCCATGCCGGTCGCCATGGCCTCGAACACGCGGCCGGTGTCGACGTTCTGCGCGGCGGCAAAACGCATGGCCTCGGCAATGCCTTCGATATTGACCACCTGCGCGATCTGGTTGCACAGCTTGGCAACCTGGCCCGCGCCGTGGTCGCCGATATGGGTGATGGTCTTGCCCAGCCGTTGCAGCAGCGGGCGCACGCGCTCCAGCATCTCGGGTTTGCCGCCGACCATGATGGTCAGCGTGCCCGCCTCGGCGCCCATGGTGCCGCCCGAGACCGGGCAGTCCAGCGCTTCGATGCCGCGCGCGGCCAGCGCCGCGGCGATCTCGCGCGTGACGATCGGCGAGATGGTGCTGTGGTCCACGCAGATGGTGCCCGGCGCCGCGCCGTGGACCACGCCCTGCTCGCCCAGCAGCACTTCGCGCACGTCTTCGGACGAGGTCACGTTGGTGAAGACGACGCTGGCGCCGCGCGCC
Source organism: Cupriavidus sp. FW305-F7 (assembly GCF_058782875.1). Taxonomy (NCBI): domain Bacteria; kingdom Pseudomonadati; phylum Pseudomonadota; class Betaproteobacteria; order Burkholderiales; family Burkholderiaceae; genus Cupriavidus; species Cupriavidus sp. FW305-F7. Next base: position 137,466 of record NZ_JBYSYC010000002.1, read on the forward strand.
GCTTCGGCCGGGGTGAAGAAGGGTTCCGCCCCCAGCGCGCGCGCGGCCTCGGCCGCTTCCGGGCGGCGCACGAAGGCGCGCACGGTGTGGCCGGCGGCCAGCAGGTGGCGGACCATGTGCGAGCCCATGGCGCCCAGGCCGATGAAGGCGACGGTGGTGGGGGTGAGAGTGGTGCTCATGCCATGCTTCCTTTCTTGATACGGCGGGCTACTTATCGCCCGCATAGGCGAACTTGCCGTTGCGGATCACCCCCATCACGCGCGAACGCTGGTCGAAGCCCTGGTGGTCCTTCGGGTTCAGGTTCATCACGCCGTTGGGGATGGTGAGATTGGTGGTGGCTTCCAGCGCGTCGCGCATGGCGGCGCGGAATTCGCGCGTGCCGGGCTGGGCGCCGGTCTTCAGCGCGCGGCGGGCGGCGTCGTCCAGCAGCATCCACGCGCCCCAGGCGTCGCCGGCAAACTGCGTGACGCTGTCGGCGCCGTACTTGCTTTCGTAGCGGTTGACGAAGTCCAGCGCCACCTTGCGCACTGGGTGGCTCTCGGGCAGCTGGCGCGCGACCACCACCGGCCCGGTCGGGAAGAGCGTGCCTTCCACATCCTTGCCGCCCATGCGTAGGAAGTCCCAGGTGGCGATGCCGTGGGTCTGGTAGACCTTGCCCTTGTAGCCGCGCTCGCCCAGCGTTTTCTGCGGCAGTACGGACGGCGTGCCGGCGCCGGCAATCAGGATCGCGTCCGGGTTGGCCGCCAGCAGCTTGAGCACTTGCCCGGTCACCGAGGTGTCGTTGCGCGAGAAGCGCTCGTTGGCGACCACCTTGATCTTGCGCACCTCGGCCAGCTTCGAGAATTCGCGCCACCAGCTTTCGCCGTAAGCGTCGGCAAAGCCGATAAAGCCGACGGTCCTGACGCCGTGGTTGCTCATGTACTCGGTCAGCACGGTCGCCATGTGCGAGTCGTTCTGCGGCATCTTGAAGGCCCAGCGGCGCTTGGCGTCGGTCTGCGGCTCGACAATGGAGGCCGAGGCGGCCAGTGCCACCATCGGGGTCTCGCCCTCGGCCACGGCGTCGAGCGCGGCGATGGCGGTGGGGGTGATGTTGGGGCCGACGATCACGTCGACCTTTTCTTCAGAGATCAGCTTGCGCACGTTGCGCACCGCCGCGGCCGGATCGGTGCCGTCGTCCAGGATCACGTAGTGCGCCTTCTGGCCGCCCAGCGTCTGCGGCCACATCAGCACGGTGTTCTTGGAAGGGATGCCGATCGAGGCCGCCGGCCCGGTGGTGGACACATCGATGCCGACGCGGATGTCGGCGCGCGCGGCGGCGCTGGTGAAGAGCAGGGCGCCGGCCAGCAGCAGGGGGCGCAGGGGCAGTGTCAGCATCGTCTCCTCCGTTCTTATATGTGACGGGAAGGATAGCCGAACTCGGCCGGCGGGGCACGCCTGCGCCCCGCCGCGGCCGTGCTGGTCAGCGCGCGCCCAGGCGCCAGAGCGTGGTCACTTCGGCGGAACGCGCCGCATGCAGCGGGTCGGCGGCATCGGTCGCGCGCGGGTGGCGCGGGCGGATATCGGAGCGGCCCAGCACCTTCAGCCCGGCGGCGTCGATCCAGCCCATCAGTTCCTCGCGCGGGCGCAAACCGAGATGCTCGGCCAGGTCCGACAGCAGCAGCCAGCCTTCGCCGCCCGGCGCCAGGTGTTCGGCCAGCCCCTGCAGGAAGCCGCGCAGCATGGCGCTGTCCGGGTCGTAGACCGCGCGCTCGACCGGCGAGCTGGGCCGGGCCGGCACCCAGGGCGGGTTGCACACCACCAGCGGCGCCCGGCCTTCGGGGAACAGGTCGGCCTGGACGATCTTGACCTCGCCAGCGTAGCCAAGCTGGGCGATGTTCTCTCGCGCGCAAGCCAGCGCGCGCGGGTCCTGGTCGGTGGCGACCACGCGCTGCACGCCGCGGCGGGCCAGCACTGCGGCCAGCACGCCGGTGCCGGTGCCAATATCGAAGGCGAGGGTCTTGGCCGGCAGCGGCTCGGCCGCGATCAGGTCGACATACTCGCCGCGCACCGGCGAGAACACGCCGTACCAGGGGTGGATGCGGTCTTCCAGCGCCGGGATCTCCACGCCCTTCTTGCGCCATTCATAGGCGCCGATCATGCCCAGCAGCTCGCGCATCGACGCCACGTAGGGCTCGCTGGCCGGTCCATAGACCTGTTCGCAGGCGTCGCGCACATCCGGCGCGCGGCGCAGCGGCACCTCGTGGCTGGCCTCGAACGGCAGCAGCAGCATGCCCAGCGTGCGGGCGCGCTGCGACTGGGCCAGCCGGTGCAGGTTGAAGGCCTCGGTCGGCGAAGCGGCCCCGCCCTTGGCCTTGTCCTTGGCTTTCTGGCCGGGGCGGCTGGCCTTCTTGGGCTTGCGCTCGGTGCGGCGGGCCAGCGCGTGCAGCAGCTGGCGCGCGTTCTGGAAGTCGCCTCGCCACAGCAGCGCGGTGCCTTCGCAGGCCAGGCGGTAGGCGGTGTCGGCGCTGGTGGTGTCGTCGGCGATGACCACGCGGCGCGGCGGCGGCAGGCCGGCTTCAGAGCGCCAGGCGGCGCTGCGCTCGACGCCGTCCTCAGTCCAGTGAATGCGGGGCAGGTCGCTCACAGGGCCTCCGGCCGGCAGGGCTTGATGGGCAGCAGATGCATGGTTGGGTTTGCTTCTTATATAGAGAGAGGCGGCGGTGGGGGCCGACCTCAGAGTTCGTAGGCTTCGTGTTCGCCGGACATGGCCTGCTCAACCAGCTTGCGGTTGAGCGTCGGCGAGAACAGCTCGATGAAGGTGTAGACAAAGCTGCGCAGGTAGGCACCCTGTTTGACGGCCAGGTGCGTCACGTTGCTGCCGAACAGGTGGCCGGCCGGGATGCCGCGCAGGTTGCGGTCGCGCTCGGCATCATAGGCGACGCCGGCGACGATGCCCACGCCCAGCCCGATCTCGACATACGTCTTGATCACGTCCGCGTCGATCGCCTCCAGTACGATGTCCGGCTCCAGGTGGCGCAGCGCGAAGGCCTTGTCGATCTTGGTCCGACCGGCAAAGTTGGCATCGTAGGTGATCAGCGGGTAGCCCATCAGGTCTTCCAGCGCCAGGTGCTTCTTGTCCAGCAGCGGATGCTCGGGTGGCGTAATCACCATATGGGTCCACTGGTAGCCCGGCAGCGACACCAGGTTCTTGTCGGCGGAGATGCCTTCGGTCGCGATGCCGATATCGGCCTGGTCGTGCAGCAGCATGTCGGCGATCTGCGCCGGGTTGCCCTGCTGGATCGACAGCCGCACCTTGGGGTAGCGCTTGGTGAACTCGCTGATCACCCGTGGCAGGGCGTAGCGCGCCTGGGTGTGGGTGGTGGCGATGGTGAAGTTGCCCTGGTCCTGTGCCGCATAGTCCATGCCGACGCGCTTCAGGCTTTCCACTTCCTGCAGGATCTTCTCGACCGAGCTCAGGATGCGGCGGCCCGGCTCGGTCAGGCTGCGGATGCGCTTGCCGTGGCGGGTAAAGATATCCACGCCCAGCTCTTCTTCCAGTTCGATGATGGCCTTGGACACGCCGGGTTGTGACGTGTAGAGCGCTTTTGCGGCCTCAGTCAGGTTGTAGTTCTGCCGGACGGCCTCACGCACGAAGCGAAACTGGTGCAGGTTCATATATCTGGGTTCGTATAAACAAACAACTTCTTATTAGTTTGAGGTATGAGGCCAGTTTATTACGATTCTCGAACTTTGTTAATTAATGGCCAGCCCTCCGTGCGTCTTCTCGCAGCAGCCACTTTGTGATGCGAGATCCACGGGCCAGGCCCCACCGAGTCCCCCATGTCTGTTGCCTATACCGTTTCCGGTCTGTTTGTAGGCGTCCTCGTCGGTCTGACCGGGGTGGGTGGGGGCTCGTTGATGACGCCGCTGCTGACGCTGCTGTTCGGCTTCTCGCCGGCCACTGCGGTCGGCACTGACCTGGCCTTCGCGGCCATCACCAAGGGCTTCGGCACCATCGCGCACCGCGCCCACGGCCATGTGCAGTGGCAGGTGGTGCGGCGCCTGTGCATCGGCAGCCTGCCGGCGGCAGTGGCCGCCATCCTGGTGCTGAAGAGCGCCGGCGAGCTCAACGCCCAGTGGCTGCATGCGATCCGCCTGACCATCGGCGTGTCGGTGCTGCTGACCGTATTGTCGCTGCTGTTCCGCAAGCAGATGCTGGCCTGGCTGGAACGCAATCCGCGCTTCCAGCTGCACGGCCGCGCCCAGGTCATTGCCACCATCGCCGTCGGCGCCGTGATCGGCGTGCTGGTGACGGTGTCGTCGATCGGCGCCGGCGCCGTTGGCGCCACGCTGATCCTGCTGCTGTACCCCCATATGAAGCCGGCTGAAGTGGCCGGCACCGACATTGCCTACGCCGTCCCGCTGACGGCGCTTGCCGGGCTGGGCCATGTGTGGCTTGGCACGGTCGACTGGAATTTGCTGCTGGCGCTGCTGGTGGGTTCGATCCCCGGCATCTGGCTGGGCGCGCAACTGTCGCGGGCGCTGCCCGAACGGCTGGTGCGTGCCGCACTGGCGACCACGCTGACGCTGGTCGCCATCAAGCTCGTTTCCTGAATTCAACGAATACTGAACGGACCCCGCCATGTATCAGTACGACCAATATGACCAGCGCATCGTCGCCGAGCGCGTCGCCCAGTTCCGTGACCAGGTGCGCCGCCGCCTGTCCGACGAGCTGACCGAGGAAGAATTCCTGCCGCTGCGCCTGCAGAACGGCCTGTACATGCAGCGCCATGCCTACATGCTGCGCGTGGCGATTCCGTACGGCCTGCTGTCGTCGAAGCAGATGCGCAAGTTGGGCCATATCGCGCGCGAGTACGACCGCGGCTATGGCCACTTCTCCACGCGCCAGAACATCCAGTACAACTGGATGGAACTGGAGCGCGTGCCTGACGTGCTGGCCGAGCTGGCCAGCGTCGAGATGCACGCCATCCAGACCTCGGGCAACTGCGTGCGCAACATCACCACCGACCACTTCGCCGGCGTGGCGCCGGACGAGTCGGTGGACCCGCGCGTGCTGGCCGAGCTGCTGCGCCAGTGGAGCACCTTCCAGCCGGAATTCGCCTTCCTGCCGCGCAAATTCAAGATCGCCATCTCGGCCTCGGCCAATGACCGCGCCGTGGTGCAGATGCACGATATCGGCATCTACGCCTACAAGAACGCCGAAGGCGAAACGCGCCTGCGCATCCTGGCCGGCGGCGGCCTGGGCCGCACGCCGATCCTGGGCACGATCATCAAGGACGACCTGCCGTGGCAGCACATGCTGTCCTACGTTGAGTCGGCCATCCGCGTGTACAACCGCTATGGCCGCCGCGACAACAAGTACAAGGCGCGCATCAAGATCCTGGTGAAGGCCATCGGCGCGGACAAGTTCGCGCAGGAAGTCGAGGAAGAGTGGCAGCACAGCAAGGACGGCCCGGCCACGCTGACGCAGGCCGAGTTCGACCGCGTGGCGCAGTACTTCACGCCGCCCGCCTATGAAAAGCTTGCCGACACCGACGCTTCGTACGAGAACCATCTGCTGGAAGACAAGGCCTTTGCGCGCTGGGTCAGCCGCAACGTGCACGGCCACAAGGTGCCGGGCTACGCCGCGGTGACGCTGTCGACCAAGCCGGGCGTGGCCTCGCCCCCGGGGGACGCCACCGACGCGCAGATCGAAGCCGTGGCCGACCTGGCTGACCAGTTCGGCTTCGGCGAGCTGCGCGTGGCGCACGAGCAGAACCTGATCCTGCCGGACGTGAAGAAGCAGGACCTGTACGCGCTGTGGCAACTGGCCAAGAAGGCCGGCCTCGCCACCCCGAATATCGGCCTGCTGACCGATATCATCGCCTGCCCGGGCGGCGATTTCTGCTCGCTGGCCAACGCCAAGTCGATCCCCATCGCGCAGGCGATCCAGGACCGCTTCGACGACCTCGACTACGTCTATGACCTGGGCGAGATCTCGCTGAACATTTCGGGCTGCATCAACGCCTGCGGCCACCACCACGTCGGCAATATCGGCGTGCTGGGCGTCGACAAGGATGGTTCGGAGTGGTACCAGGTCACGCTGGGCGGCGCCCAGGGCAACCAGACAGCGCTGGGCAAGGTGATCGGCCCGTCGTTCAGCGCCGAGGAAATGCCCGAGGTGGTGAGCCGCATCATCGACACCTTCGTGGCCAACCGCATCGAAGACGAACGCTTTATCGAAACCCTGTCCCGCATCGGCATCGCCCCGTTCAAGGAGCGCGTTTATGCCGACAAGCAGCCGCGCGAGCGCGCTGAAGCCTGAGGACCGGAGACTGAACATGGCAAAGATCATTCAACTGCAACAGGACGGCGCTACCGTCGCCCCCGTCATCGTCGATGACGCCTGGACCGTGCTGCGCGGCACCGCCGAGCAGCCGCTGACCGACGAGCAGATCGCCGCGGCCGTGCAAAGCCAGGACGCGGTGCTGTTCCCGCTGTCGGTGTTCAAGGCCAACGAAGCGCTGCTGGCCGGCCGCGATGCGGCCCGCACCGGCGTGTGGCTGGCCCCGGAAGACGAGCCGGGCGATGCCGAGGCATACTTCGCGCGCGTGGCGCTGGTGGCGGTGGACTTCCCGGTGTTCCGCGATGGCCGCGGCTTTTCCACGGCCTACCTGCTGCGCACCCGCTACCACTGGAAGGGCCAGCTGCGCGCCATCGGCGACGTGCTGCGCGACCAGCTCAACTTCATGAAGCGCTGCGGCTTCGACGCCTTCGCGGTACGCGCCGACAAGAACATCGACGACGCCGTCAAGGGCTTCACCGAGTTCACCGTGACCTACCAGGCTTCGGTGGATGAGCCGCTGCCGCTGTTCCGCCGCGCGCGGGCAGAGGTTGGCGCGCAACCGAAGGAAGCGGCATGAGCACGGTGCTGAGCGACATCGCCGTGGTCGACGCCGGTGCGGCGTCGGCGCTGCGTCCGCCCGCGCTGTGGGTTGCGCCGGAATACACCGGCAGCATCGCAGCGCTGGAGCAGAAGGAGCGCGAGCTGGGCGAGCGCCTGGCGGGCATCGCGGCACGCTTCTTTCGCGCGCGCTTTGCCTCGAGCCTGGCGGCCGAGGACATGGTGCTGACCGACGCGATCCTGCGCGGCACCGAAGCCGTGCGCGCCGGCATCCGCGTGTTCACGCTGCAGACCGGGCGCCTGCACGCCGAGACGCTGGCGGTGCTTGACAAGGTGCAGTCGCACTACGGCTACAGCATCGAGCAGTTCACGCCGGACGCCGAGGCCGTCGAGAACTACCTGAAGAAGAATGGCCTGAACGGCTTCTACGACAGCATCGACCTGCGCAAGGAATGCTGCGGCATCCGCAAGGTCGAGCCGCTCAACCGCGCGCTGTCGCACGCCGACGCCTGGATGACCGGCCAGCGCCGCGAGCAGGCCGTGACGCGCGCCGAGCTGCCGTTCGAGGAAATGGACGAGGCCCGCGGCATCCCCAAATTCAACCCGCTGGCGGACTGGAGCGAGGCCGAAGTGTGGGCCTACCTGAGGCGCCACAACGTGCCCATCAACGACCTGCACGCCAAGGGCTACCCGAGCATCGGCTGCGAGCCGTGTACGCGTGCCGTGCGCGCGGGCGAGGATGTCCGTGCGGGACGTTGGTGGTGGGAGAGCAAGGACTCGAAAGAGTGCGGGCTCCACGAACAGAACATCAAGCATTGAGGCCGGACGAAATGGGCATCATGAACGACATCGCAGAAGCCACCAGCAGCGTGGCGCACCTGTTGCAGGTACAGAACGACCATCTCGACCGGCTCGAAGCCGAGTCGATCTACATCATCCGCGAGGTGGTGGCCGAGTGCCGCAACCCGGCGCTGCTGTTCTCGGGCGGCAAGGACTCGATCGTGATGCTGCACCTGGCGCTGAAGGCCTTCCGCCTGGGCGACCGCAAGATCGAGCTGCCGTTCCCGCTGGTGCATATCGACACCGGCCACAACTATCCGGAAGTGATCGCCTTCCGCGACCAGCGCGTGGCTGAGCTGGGCGCGCGCCTGGTGGTGGGCCATGTCGAGGACTCGATCAAGCGCGGAACCGTGCGCCTGCGCAAGGAAACCGATTCGCGCAACGCGGCCCAGGCCGTGACGCTGCTGGAAACCATCGGCGAGCACCAGTTCGACGCGCTGATGGGCGGCGCACGCCGCGACGAAGAGAAGGCCCGCGCGAAGGAGCGCATCTTCTCGTTCCGCGACGAGTTCGGCCAGTGGGACCCCAAGGCCCAGCGCCCCGAGCTGTGGAGCCTGTACAACGCCCGCATGGCGCAGGGCGAGCAGATGCGCGTGTTCCCGATCTCGAACTGGACCGAGCTGGACGTGTGGCAGTACATCGCCCGCGAAAAGCTGGCGCTGCCGCCGATCTACTATTCGCACCAGCGCGAAGTGGTGCGCAAGAACGGCCTGCTGGTGCCGGTCACGCCGATCACGCCCAAGCAGGACGGCGACGTCAGCGAAGTGCTGTCGGTGCGCTTCCGTACCGTCGGCGACATCAGTTGCACCTGCCCGGTGGCCAGCGTTGCCGATTCGCCGGAAGCGATCATCGCCGAGACTGCGGTGACCGAGATCACCGAGCGCGGCGCCACCCGCATGGACGACCAGACCAGCGAAGCCTCGATGGAACGCCGGAAGAAAGAAGGCTACTTCTGATCCCGGACGCAGCAAAGGAATTCAACATGACTCACCAAGCAACTCATCAAGGCCTGCTGCGCTTCATCACCGCCGGCTCCGTCGACGACGGCAAGAGCACGCTGATCGGCCGCCTGCTGTATGACAGCAAGGCCGTGCTGTCCGATCAGCTGACCGCGCTGGCCAACGCCAAGAACAAGCGCACCGCCGGCGAGCAGATCGACTTCTCGCTGCTGACCGACGGCCTGGAAGCCGAGCGCGAGCAGGGCATCACCATCGACGTGGCTTACCGCTACTTCTCGACCGCGCGCCGCAAGTTCATCATCGCGGATACCCCGGGCCACGAGCAGTACACCCGCAACATGGTCACCGGCGCCTCGACCGCGGACGCGGCCATCGTGCTGGTCGATGCCACCCGCGTCACCGTCACCAACGGCCGCGCCGAGCTGCTGGCGCAGACCAAGCGCCACTCGGCGATCCTGAAGCTGCTTGAGATCCGGCACGTGATCGTCGCCATCAACAAGATGGACCTGGTCGACTACAGCGAACAGCGCTTCAACGAGATCCGCACCGCCTACACCGAACTGGCCGAGCAACTGGGCCTGAAGGACGTGCGCTACGTGCCGGTGTCGGCGCTGCGCGGCGACAACATCGTGCACGAGAGCGATGCCATGGCCTGGTACCAGGGCGAGCCGCTGCTGCCGCTGCTGGAAGAACTGCCGGTGGAAGAGGCCGCGCCCGAGGATGACGCCGCGCTGCGCTTCCCGGTGCAGCTGGTGATCCGCCAGGACGGTTCGCAGTCGGACGACTTCCGCGGCTATGCCGGCCGCATCGAAGCCGGCACCGTGCGCGTGGGCCAGAAGCTGCGCGTGCTGCCCGCCAACCGCGAGGCCGTGGTGGCCGAAGTGCTGACGCCCAACGGCGCCGCCGAATCCGCCAATGTCGGCGACACGGTCACCGTGCGCCTGTCCGAGGACGTCGATGTATCACGCGGTGACATGTTCGTCGCCGCCGATGCCGCCACCGCGCCGGCCAAGAAGCTGCAAGCCGACCTGTGCTGGTTCGACGACGAATCGCTGAACCCGGCGCGCAAGTACGTGCTCAAGCACACCACGGCCAGCGTGTTCGCGCGCGTGTCGGCGGTGGACCGCGTGCTGGACGTGCATACGCTGTCGCACGAGACCGGCCGCCACGATATCCGCCTGAACGACATCGGTTCGGTGCAGATCTCGCTGCAGAAGCCGATCGTGTGCGATGCCTATGGCGACAACCCGGCAACGGGCGCCTTCGTGCTGATCGACGAAGCGACCAACCACACGGTGGCCGCGGGCATGATCCGTGCGTTCTCCTGATCGGTAACGACAGGAAAGGGACCGGAGATGAACAAGCAGGCGCAGAAGACTTACGGCAAGGTGTTCCTCATCGGGGCAGGCCCCGGTGCGGCAGACCTCATTACGGTGCGTGGTGCACGGCTTTTGGGCGAAGCCCAGGTGGTGCTGCATGATGCACTGGTGTCGCCGGAGATGCTGGCCTGGTGTCCGCAGGCCGAGCTGGTAGAGGTGGGCAAGCGCTGCGGTCAGCGTTCCACCGCGCAGCTGTTCATCAACCGCCAGATCGTCGACCTGGCCAGCAAGTACGAGCGCGTGGTGCGCCTGAAGGGCGGCGACCCGATGCTGTTCGGCCGCGCCGACGAGGAACTGCAGGCGCTGGAAGCCGCCGGCATCGAGTATGAAGTGGTGCCGGGCATCACGGCGGCGCTGGCGGCCGCTTCGGCGATCGGCAAGCCGCTGACCAAGCGGGGTGTGTCGCGCAGCGTGGCCTTTGCCACGCAGGCGAAGGCTGCGGATGGTGACGGCTCGGCCGATATCGAAGCCGCGGTCAAGGCCGATACGCTGGTCTACTACATGGGCCGCGACCAGGCGGCGTCGATTGCCGCGCAGCTGATCGCGCATGGCAAGCCGGCGTCCACGCCGGCGTGGGTGGTGGAAGCCGCCAGCACGCCGCGGCAGCGTAGTCGTGAGTTCACGTTGGGCCGGATGGCAGCGGGCGAGGCCGCGGCCTGGATCGATCCGGTGCAGCCGAGCCTGCTGATGATCGGGGCGGCGCTGGCTGCGCGGGCTACCGAAACGCCGCGCGAAGGCGTGGACGATACCGTCGTGCAGGCGCCGCGCGCTGCCTGACCGCGCTCCGCGCCACTAGAAAAAAAGCCCTGTACCGGCATGCCGGTACAGGGCTTTTGTCATCGGGGACCACGTTTCTGCTCAGGGCTGGCCGCTTGCCGGCATTGAGGCAACGCAGTACGCCGCCATCGCATCCAGCACCGCATCGGCCTCGCCTGCTGCCGTCGCGCAATGGATACGCAGCCCGGGATGCGTTTGCCGGCATTGGTCGAGCAAGGCCGGCAGGTCGCGCCGCAGGTGGCCGCCCTGGCCCAGGAACACCGGCACCACGGTGGCGTCGGACACGCCGCGCGCTGCCAGGTCGGCGAGCGCGTCGGGCAGCGCGGGCGTCATCAGTTCCAGGAACGCCAGCCGCACCTCGCACCCGGGCAGGGCAGCGGCCACCTTCTGCTGCAGGCGGTCGAACGGCTCGCGCCAGCGTGCATCGCGCGCGCCATGCGCAAACAGGACCAAGGCCCGGGTGGGTGCGGTCATGGCAGCCTGCTCCTCAGTGCCGATCCACCCACCGCAGCGCCAGCAGCGCCACCATCAGGTAGAGCGTGCCTGGCACCAGCGCTGAGATAATCGGCGGCCACGTATGCAGCAGCCCCACGTGCGAGAACAGCGTGTTCGACAAGTGGAACGACAGCCCCAGCATGATGCCCCCGAACACCTTCACGCCGACAGCGCCGGCACGCGCGTGCAGGTAGGCGAAGGGCAGGGCCAGCGCCACCATCACAAACAGCGTCAGCGGGTAGATCACCTTCTTCCAGAAGGCGATCTCATAGCGCTGCGTATCCTGCTTGTTGTCGCGCAGGTGGCGGATATAGCGGAACAGGTCCAGCGTCGACATCCGCTCCGGCGTCACCAGCAGCACCGACAGGATCTGCGGCGTCAGCTCGGAATGCATGGTCACGCGCGGGAACTTGATCTGCTCGGCGCGGAAGTCCGGGGCCAGCGCATCGCGTGCCGGCTTCGCCCCCTGTGCCGCGGGCGCCAGCTCGATGAAGCGGGTCTCGTTGACGCCCTGCAGTTCCCACAACTGGCCACCCTGGTAGCGCCCCTCCTCCGCCACGCGGATCACGCGCAGGCGGTATTGCGGGTCGAACTCGTACATGGTGATGCCGGTGATGGTCTGGTCCGGCCGCAACCCCGCCACGTTGACGAAGCGGGTGATCTCGCCGCCGCCGGTGGCGGCATCCTTGTCGCGGTCCTTGACCCAGACGCCCGAACGGAAGCCCGCCGACACGGTTGCGCCGATTGCCTCGAGCTTAATCTTCTGCGCGTACTGCTCGGCGCGGGGGCCGATGAACTCGCCGAAGATAAAGGTCACGATGGCCAGCGGCACCGCCAGCTTGAACAGCGAGAACAGCGCCTGGCGCGTGTTCAGGCCGGCTACGCGGAAGATGGTGTACTCGGACTGGCTGGCCAGCTGCGAGAACACGTAGATCGCGCTGATCAGTACGGCGATCGGCAGCACCTCATACACCCGCGTGGGCGCCTGCAGCAGGACGTGGAACAGCGCGATCAGCGAGGTGTACTGGTTGGTGACGCTCTCCAGCTCGTTGAGCATGTCGAAGAACACGAACAGCGACAGCACCGCGAACAGGATAAAGGCGAACACACCATAGACCAGCCGGCCGAAGTAGCGTTCATAAACACGCAGGATCCTCATGCCCGGCCTCCGGTGGCCGCGGCATCGCGCCTGCGCAGGCCGAACACGGCGCGCCAGCCGCCCAGGCTGCGGTTCTGGCGGTAGCGGAACAGCAGTAGCGCCCCCACGAACACCACCAGGTGGATCGGCCACCACGCCAGCCAGAACGGGATCGCACCCGAGCGCACCCAGGACTGCGACAGGTTGATCAGGTTGCTGTAGGTCAGGTAGATCAGCACCGCGAACACCAGCGGCGTGTAGCGGCCCAGGCGCGGGTTCACGTAGGCCAGCGGGATCGCGATCATGACGAAGTTGAAGGCCAGGATCGGCAGCGAGATGCGCCATACCAGCTCGCCCAGGTTTTCACGCGTGGGGTTGCGGATCAGGTCGATGGTGTCGCGGCTCTTGGGCGGCTGGTCGGCCTCGGACTCGGGCGGCTTGTTGTCCACCTTGACCGCATAGCGTCCAAATTCAACGATGCGGTAGTCGATCTGGCCGGGCGTGCCCGAGTAGCGGCGGCCGTTTTCCATCACCACCAGGCGGTCGCCGTTGGGCATGGTCTCGAACTTGCCCTGGTGCGCCAGCGCCACGCCGATCTTGTCGGCCTCGGAGTTGGCGACAAAGACATTGCGCGCATACTTCATGTCGGCATCCATGCCCTCGATGAACAGCACGTAGTTGGCCTTGGCCGGCTCGATAAAGCGCCCCGCGGCAATCATCGACATCACGCCGCGCTGCTCGAAGCGGTCGCGGAACAGCGCGCTCTGCTGGTTGGCCCAGGGCCAGGCAAACATGCCCAGCAGCAGCGCCAGCACGACGAAGGGTGCGGCGAACTGCAGCACCGGCTTGACCAGGTCGCGCAGCGAGATGCCGGCCGAGAACCACACCACCATCTCCGAGTCCTTGTACCAGCGCGTCAGCACGATCAGGGTGGAGATGAAGAGCGTGGCCGACAGCAGGATCGACAGGTAGCCGATGGTGGCCAGGCCGATCAGCATCAGCACGTCGTTGGGGCTGGCCTTGCCGTTGGCGGCCATCCCCAGGATGCGGATCACGAGCGATGTGAGCATGAAGGTCAGCATCACCAGGAACACCGCCCCGGCGGTGTAGGCAAGCTCGCGTCGCAGGGCTTGTTGAAGGATCATGCGGGTTCGGTTCCGGGCTGCCGGCCGGAGCGGGCGATGTGCCGTGCGAGGTGCCTGGCAGAACAGCTGGCTGGTAGCACTACAAGCTGTCAGCGTGGCCGGGGCGTATCAGCGGCGGCAGGTCGCGGGATAAAAATCGCGGATAATGGAGGCTTTCGTGTCTAACGAGCCCCTGGAAGGAAGCGCGATGGAATTTAGCACAAAAGCCTTGGATTGGAGCAAAGCCGGCCAAAATGGTTTCCTGGCGACCAAGACCGACTGCCTGGTGGTCGGCCTGTTCGAAGGCCAGAACCTGGCCGGAGTGGCCAAGGCACTGGATGTGGCCACCAAGGGCTTGGTGGGGCGGCTGGTCAAGCAGGGCGACTTCGAGGGCAAGCGCGGCACCCAGCTGATGCTGCATGAGGTGGCCGGCGTGGGCGCCGCGCGCGTGCTGCTGGTGGGCCTGGGCAAGGAAGCCGATTTCAGCGACAAGGCCTTTGCCGACGCGGTCCGCACCGCTGTGCGTGCCTTGTCGTCCACGCGTGCCGCCTCGGCCCTGTGGTGCCTGGCGCAACAGGCGCCGCAGCAGCGCGATGTCGCCTGGGGCGTGATTACCACCATCACGCTGGTGCGCGAAGCCGGCTATCGCCTGCTGGAGCGCCATCCGGGCCTGAAGCGCGCCAATGCCAACGGCAAGCCCAACGGCAACGACAAGTCGTCGCTGCGCAAGGTCGTGATCGCGGTCGACAGCGGCGATGCCCGCGCCGCCACCCAGGCCGTGGTGCGCGGCACCGCCATCGCCAACGGCATGGAGCTGACGCGCGACCTGGGCAACCTGCCGTCCAATATCTGCACGCCGACCTACCTGGCCAATACCGCCCGCGGCATTGCCAAGCGCCACAAGCTCAAGGCCGAGGTGCTGGGCCGCAAGCAGATCGAGGCCCTGAACATGGGGGCCTTCCTGGCCGTGACCAAGGGCAGCGAAGAGCCGCCGCAGTTCATCGTGCTGCGCTACGACGGCGCCGGTGCCAAGCAGGCCCCGGTGGTGCTGGTGGGCAAGGGCATCACCTTCGATACCGGCGGCATCTCGCTCAAGCCGGGCGAGGGCATGGACGAGATGAAGTACGACATGTGCGGCGCCGCCTCGGTGCTGGGCACGATCCAGGCCGTGGCCGAGATGGGCCTGAAGCTCAACGTCATCGCCGTGGTGCCGACCTGCGAGAACATGCCCAGCGGCATCGCCACCAAGCCGGGCGACGTGGTCACCAGCATGTCCGGCCAGACCATCGAGATCCTGAACACCGACGCCGAAGGCCGCCTGATCCTGTGCGACGCGCTGACCTACGTAGAGCGCTTCAAGCCGGCCGCGGTGATCGACGTGGCCACGCTGACGGGTGCCTGCATCATCGCGCTCGGCCATGTCAACAGCGGCCTGTACGCGCGCTCCGACGCGCTTGCCGATGCCCTGCTGCAAGCCGGCCGCCGCGCCATGGACACCGCCTGGCGCATGCCGCTGGACGACGAGTACCAGGACCAGCTCAAGTCCAACTTTGCCGACATGGGCAATATCGGCGGCCGCCCGGCCGGCAGCGTGACGGCGGCGTGCTTCCTGTCGCGCTTTGCCGAGAAGTACGACTGGGCCCACCTGGACATCGCCGGCACCGCCTGGAAGAGCGGCGCGGCCAAGGGGGCCACCGGCCGCCCGGTGCCGCTGCTGGCGCAGTTCCTGATGGACCGCGCGGCCTGATGGCAGCGGCGGCAGGCAACAGAGGCAGCAAGGGTTCATGACGCGCATCGATTTCCACAGCAACGTGCCGGACGTGCTCGGCTATGTCTGCCGGCTGGTCCGCAAGGCCTACGGCGCCGGGCAGAAGGTGGTGATCCACGGGGCGCCGGCGCAGCTGGCGGACCTGGATGCGCGCCTGTGGACCTTCTCCGCGCTGGACTTCCTGCCGCATTGCGGGCTGGAAAGCGCCAATGCGGCGGTCACGCCGATCCTGCTGGCCGCCACCACCGAAGGCGTGCCGCACCACCAGCTGCTGATCAACCTGGCCGACCAGGCCCCGGCGCAGTTTGCCAGCTTTGAACGCCTGATCGAGGTGGTGGGCGCGGGCGAGGCCGCGCGCGAGGCCGGCCGCCAGCGCTACCGTTTCTACCGCGAACGCGGCTATCCGCTGACGCACCACGACATCGGCCAGCCCAAGGGAGACGCCGCATGAGCGAACGCACCACCTCGCGGGTGATCCCGCGGCTCGATCCGAACGACAGCATCCCGCTGCTGACCGAGGTGTTCGAACTGCCGGATGCAGGGACAGCAGCGCCAGCTGCCGCTGCGCAGGAGGGCGTGATCGATACCTTCGGCATGGCCGATTCGGGCCTGGTCATGCATGTCGGCGATACCGGCGACGCCGTGGCGGACGAGGGCGCCGCGCCGGCATCGGCGATGCCAGCCGATACCGGCGCCCCGGGCGAGGACGACCTGCGCGCCGTGCGCACCGAGTTGCTGACGCGCGTGATGATGCGCTTTCGCACCGAATGGCCGCAGGTCGTGGCGGCCCATACCGAAGCCACGCTGCAGTCGCGGCTGGCGCCGCTGACAGCGCAACTGGCCAGCGAGCTGACGCAGTCGCTGGAGGCGCGGCTGGTGGAATGGCTGGATGCGACGTTGGAGGAGATCGAGAAGACGCCGGGGGCGGATTAACGGCGGCTGAAGGGTTGGAGCAAACCGGCGGGGCTCGACAGACGTCGGCAAACAAAAAGCCTGCGATTGTTCGCAGGCTTTTTTGCATCAGCGCGGCTGAAAATCAATCCGTCACTGCACCCTTGCTCGCCGTCGACGCCAGCTTCGAGAACTTCGCCAGCACGCCGCGGGTATAGCGCGGTGCCGGCTGCTTCCAGTTGGCACGGCGCCTGGCCAGTTCTTCGTCCGGCACGTTCAGCTGCAGCAGCAGCTTGTGCGCGTCGATGGTGATCGAGTCGCCTTCCTGCACCAGCGCGATGGTGCCGCCCACATACGCTTCCGGCGCCACGTGGCCAACCACCATGCCCCAGGTACCGCCCGAGAAGCGCCCGTCGGTGATAAAGCCGACCGACTCGCCCAGGCCCTTGCCGATGATGGCCGAGGTCGGGGCCAGCATTTCCGGCATGCCGGGGCCGCCCTTGGGGCCGAGATAGCGCAGCACCAGGATGTCGCCGGCGTTGATCTTGTCGGCCAGGATGGCTTCCATCGCGCTTTGCTCGTCCTCGAACACGCGCGCCGGGCCGGTGATGACCGGGTTCTTCAGGCCGGTGATCTTGGCGACCGCGCCTTCTTCGGCCAGGTTGCCCTTCAGGATGGCCAGGTGGCCCTCCTTGTACAGCGCCTTCTCGATCGGCAGGATCACGTCCTGGTCGGCGCGCGGGGTGTCGGGCACGTTTTCCAGCTCCTCAGCCAGCGTGCGGCCGGTGATGGTCAGGCAGTCGCCATGCAGCATGCCGGCCTTGAGCAGGATCTTCATGACCTGCGGAATGCCGCCTGCCTTGTGCAGGTCGGTCGCCACGTACTGGCCGGACGGCTTCAGGTTGCAGATCACCGGCACCTTGCGGCGGATGCGCTCGAAGTCGTCGATGGTCCATTCCACTTCGGCGGCGTGGGCGATGGCCAGGTAGTGCAGCACGGCGTTGGTCGAGCCGCCGGTGGCCATGATCAGCGCCACGGCGTTCTCGATCGACTTGCGCGTGATGATGTCGCGCGGCTTGATGTCCTGCTTGACGGCTTCCACCAGCACGCGGGCCGACTCGGCGGCGCTGTCGACCTTTTCCTGGTCCGGGTTGGCCATGGTCGACGAATACAAGAGCGACATGCCCAGCGCTTCGAACGACGAGCTCATGGTATTGGCGGTGTACATGCCGCCGCACGACCCGGTCGACGGGCAGGCGTTCTTCTCCACGCCTTCGAAGTCTTCCTGGCTCATGCGCCCGGCGGTGAATTCGCCCACGGCCTCGAACGACGACACGATGGTCAGGTCCTTGCCTTTCCAGTTGCCCGGCTTGATGGTGCCGCCGTAGACGTAGATGCCCGGCACGTTGGTGCGCGCCAGCGCGATCATCCCGCCCGGCATGTTCTTGTCGCAGCCGCCGATCACGACCACGCCGTCCATCCACTGGCCCTGCGCGGCGGTCTCGATGCAGTCGGCGATGACTTCGCGCGAGATCAGCGAGTACTTCATGCCCTCGGTGCCCATCGACATGCCGTCCGAGATGGTCGGGGTGCCGAACACCTGCGGGTTGGCGCCGGACGCCTTGATGGCGTCGATGGCGGCATCGGCCAGGCGCTGCAGGCCGGCGTTGCAGGGGGTGATGGTCGAGTGGCCGTTGGCGATGCCCACCATCGGCTTGTCGAAGTCTTCCTTCTGGTAGCCGAGTGCGTAGTACATCGAACGGTTGGGCGAACGCGCCACGCCTTGCGTGATGTTCTGCGAGCGTTTGTTGAATGCCATGGTGGGGAATCTCCGGGGGGTCTTCAGTGCCGCTCCGCACCGCGCCCGAAGGCTGCACGAACGCATGGCGGCGATGTTGTGGGCCAAAGAATGACGCTTGCGTTTTGGAGTGTCAAATATATTATTTGACCTTTATTGAGTCGAAAAACATATCAGGAGGGCGTTTGGACCTGCGTCAGCTGCGTTACTTCGTCACAGTGGCGGAAGAGTTGCATTTCGGCCGCGCGGCAGGACGCCTGTCGATGACGCAGCCGCCCTTGTCGCAGCAGATCCAGGCGCTGGAAGAGGAAATCGGCGTGCAGCTGTTCGTGCGCACGCGGCGCTCGGTGGCGCTGACGCCGGCCGGCCAGCAGTGGCTGCCCGAGGTGCGGCGCGTGTTGGGCGACGCTGCGGCGCTGCCCGGGCTGGCGCAGCGGCTGGCGCGCGGCGAGGTGGGGTCGCTGTCGCTGGCCTTTGTCAGCACCGCCGACTACGGCATCCTGCCCGACCTGTTGCGGCGCTTTCGCGCCCGCCACCCGGAGGTGCAGCTGCAGCTGCGCGAGGCCACCAGCGACGTGCAGCTCGAAGCGTTGATGGAGGGCGCGATCGATGCCGGCCTGGTGATCCGCCCCCAGCTGCCGGCCATGCCGCACGGGCTGGCCTACCTGCCGCTGGTGAGCGAGCCGCTGGTGCTGGCCGTGCCCGACGGCTGGCGGCCGGCGGGCGGGATGCTGGCGGGCGACGGCACGGTCTCGCTGCGCGAGGCCGCCCATGAGCCGCTGATCATCTTCCCGCGCCGAAGCGCGCCGGCGTTTTATGACATCATTACGGGCTACTATGCGCGCGAGGGCCTGGTGCCCGTGATCGCGCAGGAAGCCATCCAGATGCAGACCATCGTCAGCCTGGTGTCGGCGGGCATGGGCGTGGCGCTGGTGCCGGCGTCGCTGTGCAACCTTCGCCGCACCGGGGTGTCGTACCTGGCGCTGCGCGAGACCGGCCCGCAGATCGAGACCGGGCTGGTCTGGCGCGACGGCGCGTCCGCCGGCGTGGCGCCGGTGCTGCGCTCGTTCATCGATATTGCGACCGCGCTCGCGCAAGAAGCGGGCGCAGCCGGGCCCGCCCCTCGCTGACACGTCACCAATGTCACCGAGGCCACTGACAATACGCAGGCCGCGGCCTATACAACCTCCATTCACGCCAACATGCTGATTCATCCCCAGTTTGACCCGGTTGCCATCCACCTTGGCCCGCTTGCCATCCGCTGGTACGGGCTGATGTACCTGGCCGGGTTCATCATGTTCCTGGGCTTCGGGCGCCTGCGCATCCGCCAGCCGCATATCGCGGCCAAGGGCTGGACCACGCGCGACCTGGACGACATGCTGTTCTTCGGCGTGCTGGGCGTGATCCTGGGCGGGAGGCTGGGCTATGTGCTGTTCTACAAGCCGTCGTACTACCTGGCCCATCCGCTCGAGATCCTCAAGGTGTGGGAAGGCGGCATGGCCTTCCATGGTGGCTTCCTTGGCGTGATCGTGGCGATGTGGCTGTTCGGCAAGCTGCGCCGGCGCCACTGGATGGAGGTGACCGACTTCATCGCGCCGATGATCCCCTGCGGGCTGGCCGCCGGGCGCATCGGCAACTTCATCAACGGCGAGCTGTGGGGCCGCGCCACCGACCTGCCGTGGGGCATGATCTTCCCGCAGGCGGGCGACAACATCCCGCGCCATCCGTCGCAGCTGTACCAGTTTGCCGGCGAGGGCGTGGCGCTGTTCATCATCCTGTGGCTGTTCGCGCGCAAGCCGCGGCCGATGGGCGCGGTGTCGGGGGTATTCCTGATCGGCTATGGTGCCTTCCGCTTTGCCGCGGAATTCGCGCGCGAGCCCGACAACTTCCTGGGCCTGCTGGCGCTGAAGCTGTCGATGGGCCAGTGGCTGAGCCTGCCGATGATCCTGGCCGGCATCGCCATGGTGGTCTGGGCCTACCGGCGCCAGCCCGGCGCCGGCGCATCGCAGCCGGCAGCCTGAGAACGGGTTCTAAGTTCCGGTCCGCGCTATTTGCCGGCGCGGCGCAAGGCGTCGATGCGCGCCTGGGTTTGCGGGTGGGTCGACATGAAGTCCTGGCTGCGTTCCGGCTCGGCGTCCGACGCCGCTCCGCGCCGGTGGTCCAGCCTGACCAGCACATCGGCCAGTGCCGCGGGCGGCAGGCCGTTGCGCTGCATGACCTCGATCGCAAAGGCATCGGCCTCGCGCTCGTGGTCGCGTGAATAGCGCAGCGTCAGGATCGCGGCCGGCACCCCGGCCAGCACCGTCGAGATATCCCCGAACAGGTAGGCCGACAGCGACGCCAGCGCCGACCCCTGTATCACCTGCTGCAAGCCGTGCCGGTTGGCGATATGGCCGGCTTCGTGGGCCAGCACGCCCATCATGCCGGCGCCGGTGCCGGCCAGGCTGACCAGCTCGTCGGTGACCACGATGGTGCCGCCCGGCAGCGCCAGCGCATTGGCGCCGATCTCGCCGCCCTGGCGGAACAGGATCTGGTAATCGTGGCCGGCATCGCGCGGCCGCTTCAGCGCCGCGAAGCCCGAGCGGATGCGTTGCTGCTCCGCGGGCGGCAGCTGCGTCGGCTTGACCATGCCGTTGTCCAGGCTCGCCAGCGTCAGCTTGCCGAGATGGGCCTCCACCTCGGGCGGCACCGCGCGCGCCAGCATGCCGGCGCCCCACGGCAGCAGCACGTAATAGCCCAGCACCAGCACCGCCACCAGTGCCGCCACGGCCAGGCCGGCCAGGCGCCAGCTGTTCTGCGCGCGCGCCACCAGGCTGTCGCGATGGCCGGTCGCGGCCAGCATGTGGTCGAAGGCGGCGTGGTCGGTGATCTCGCAGAAGGCGCCGTCGGCAAAGGTGACCAGCCGCGGCGCGCGGCGCACGCGCTCGGACACGCGCACGTCCGACAGCGGCGCGCGCCGCAGTTCGGCGCCGGAGTCGTCGCGCAGCACGGCCTGCTGCGCCTCAACGGCCAGCGTGGCCGGATGCGCGCGCGACGAGCGGCCGTCGAAGAAGGTGACAGGGATCATGGTGCGGGCCGGGTCAGCGCACGGCGCGCTCAGAGCGCGATGTCGATGTCGTACCAGTCTACCGCCGCATCGCCCAGTGCACCCACTTGCTGCGCCTCGCCGGCCACGAAGGTGTCGAGCGGGCCCGCCGCCAGCATGGTTACGCATTCGAGCCGGTAGCGCGCCGAACGCACCCGCGCGAACGGCAGGTACAGGCCCAGCGTCAGCGCGATGGCGATCAGGTTGGTGACGAAGATAAAGACCATGCGGCCGGCCCCCACCTCGCTGCGGAACGCATGCGGCGCCAGCGTGGTGTGGCTCCACACGACATTCTGCAAGCGCGCCATCACGTAAGGGCTGACGGCCAGCAGCGCCAGGTAGAAGCCGCCCACGCCGATGCTGAACGACAGCACCACGCCCGCCTTGCCCGACGCGGTCGCGCCCAGCGCGAATCCGGCCAGCGCCGCGGCCGCCACCAGCGCGACCATCATGCCGAAGGCACGCAGGTAAACGCCGTAGAAATCGCCCGCGCCGGCGTGGAAGGCAAACGGTGCGGTGCCGAAGCGGGTGTGGTTGTGCTGGTAGCGCTTGAAGCGCTGGTGCGCCAGCGGCCCCAGCAGGCCCAGCGTGGCCACCGCGGCCAGCGGCCACAGCACGAACACCTTGTAGGCCTCGGCATCGCCGCCGGTGAAGGCGAAGCGCAGGCCGCGGTAGCTGGAATTCGCCATGCGGAAACGCAACGAGCGCACCAGCAACAGGGGGAACACCGCCAGCAGCGCCACCAGCATCGCCAGTGCAAGGAAGGGCGAGACCGTCGAGGCGAGCTGGAAGGCGAACACCAGCGCGAACACGATGGCGCGGCCCTTCAGGATCGCGGACGGCTTGCCGTGGTAGTCAAAACTCGCGCCGTCGAGCCGCGTGTTGCGATAGAAATACTGCAGCGTGCGCACCTTGGCCCAGGCCGAATAGATGCCGAAGGTGACGATGGTCAGCAGCGCATTGACGATCCAGATACGGAAGTATTCCGAACCCGATCCGGTAAAGGACAGGCCCAGCGGGCGCGGCACGGCGTAGCGCGGCTCGGCAGGCACCGGCGCTTCGTTTGCCGGAGTGCCGGCCAGGGTGAAATCGCTGCCAGCTTGCATGGCGGGGCTCCAGTGTGTGTGGAAAGCGACAGTCAGGATTGCGGCCTTGACCGCAGTTTCAGGAATGCAACCACTTTAGATCGGGCATTTGCGGCGATGCGCTCACATTCTCGCACTGATAAATAGCGACCACGGCACAATCTGCATATGCCATTGCCGCCAGGCGGGCAGGCGTAAAAAAAAATGTGGGAAAACCCTCGTAACACTCTAGAAACATTCTGTTACACTAGACGTATTCTGTAACAACTTCCGAATGCGTGTTGCCAATGAAATCAGGGACTTAGTCCTGCTGGCACGTAAATCGCTATCTTGATTGTTACAAAGATGAGCGGCACGCCACAGCCGCCAACGGAAGTGCCAGGGAGGGAGTGACGGCTGACAGGCCGCACTTGCCGGCACTTCACGTACAGCCAGGGCGACGGGAAAATCCGCGCGTCAAGCGCGTTTCAAAAGGGGGGCGCAGGGCCAGCGCCGGCAATCCATGGACCCACGCGGTGGATACTTTTGAAAGTACCCGCCGACGATGAAAAGCAGTGCTGCAGTATTTTCAGGCGCGGGCGTTTCCTTGCAGGGAGGCATGGAAACGCCCGCCGCACCTCATACCGTACCCACGCCGCACCTCACAGACCGCACCTCGCCGGTCAACATCAGACACCAATCGCTCCGGCTTGTTTGCAGCGCAGCATCGAAATCCCTTGTATCGTTCGCGTCCTAATCCATAATTATGAATTATGGCTAACGGGGCGCATCTACCCTGACCGATGCCAGATCGTGGCCGGGACGCATCGGTCACGCCATCCGACCCTGGGGGAAGCATGCGCATCGTCCAGCAGGCGTTGTACCTGGAAGTGGCAGACCGGCTGCGCGCCATGATCGACGCGCATACGCTGGTGCCCGGCGCATGGATCGACGAGAGCGCGATGGCCGAAACGCTGGGCATCTCGCGCACGCCGCTGCGCGAGGCGCTCAAGGTGCTGGCCGCCGAAGGCCTGGTGCGGCTGGAGCCGCGCCGCGGCTGCTTCGTCAATGAACTGTCCGAGCAGGACCTGGACGAGATTTTCCCGCTGATGGCACTGCTGGAAGGGCGCTGCGCCTATGAGGCCGCGCGCAACGCGACCCGCGCCGACCTGGACGCGCTGGACGGCCTGCATGCCGACCTGGCGCGCTACGCGCAGGCGGGCGACATCGATGCCTATTACGAAACCAACTTCCAGATCCACGAATCGATCCAGCGGCTGGCCGGCAACCGCTGGCTGTCGGGCCTGATCAGCGACCTGCGCAAGGTGCTGCGGCTGTCGCGCCACAAAAGCCTGAAGCTGCCGGGCCGGATCCAGGAATCCTGCGCCGAGCACCTGTCCGTGTTCGCCGCGCTCAAGGCCCGCGACCCCGAAGGCGCCGAGGCGATGATGAAGACCCATCTGCTGCGCCAGCGCGCGGCGCTCAAGACGCTGGATGCCGGTGCCACCGCCGGGGCGGCAGAGACCCAGGCCGTGCGCGCGCCGCCGGTGCTGCGCGTGGCCGGCGGCGAAGAGTAGCCGCGGCCGCCACCCCAGTCCGATGTTTTTCCTACGTTCCGATCGATGCATCAAGGCAGGTACCGCATGAATTCCTTCGACACGGGTGACCAGAAGATCAGTGCGCCGCTGGGCGAAAGCGAGCCGGCAGGTTCCAAGTTCCTGTCGCGGCTGGGCCGCTGGTGGGGACGCAAGGGCGAGGGCGACGCCAAGGCCAGCGCCAAGGCCGCCGCCGCCACGCCGGCCGACGGCGAGGCGCCGCTGCCGCCGCGCGCGGTGCGCCGCCAGCGCGAGCAGCTGCGGCTTTGCTTCGACGCGCGCCTGACCGATGGCGCCGCCAATGCCGCCGCGCACGCGTGGCAGGCCGAGTATGAAGCCGCCGGCGAGGCCACCCGGCGCGGCATGCTGGCGGTGCTGGCCGAAGTCGCCAGCAGCAGCGGCGGCAAGGGCAGTGAAGACGCCGGGGCCGACGGCGACAAGGGCGCGCGCGCCGCCCGCGCGCAGGCCGGGCCTTCGGGCCTGGCCCAGGCCCTGTCCAATGCGCGCATCCGTTTCTTCAAGCGGCTGGCCGCGCTGCATGGCCAGCGCGGCAACAGCGCCTGCGGCCTGCACTTCCTGATCCAGCTGCGCGCCGACATGCTGCGCTGGCAGCGCCGCATGCCGGGCCTGCGCCCGCTTGACGAAGACCTCGAGGCGCTGTTCTCCAACTGGTTCGACGTGGGCCTGCTGGAGCTGCAGCCGATCACCTGGGATTCGCCGGCATCGCTGCTGGAGAAGCTGATCCGCTACGAGGCCGTGCATGAGATCGCCTCATGGACCGACCTGCGCAACCGCCTCGATTCCGACCGCCGCTGCTATGCGTTCTTCCACCCGCGCATCCCGCGCGAGCCGCTGATCTTTGTCGAGGTGGCATTCGCGCCGGAGATGGCGGCCAATGTCCATACATTGCTGGATGAGGCCGCGCCGCTGGAAGACCTGCGCCGCGTCAAGTGGGCCATCTTCTATTCGATCAGCAATACGCAGGCGGGCCTGCGCGGCGTGAGCTTCGGCAACTTCCTGCTCAAGCGCGTGATCGAGGAAGTCCAGCGTGAATTTCCAAAAGTGAATCAGTTCGCCACGCTCTCGCCGATCCCCGGGTTTGCCGACTGGCTGCGCAAGCAGGATGGCGATGCCATTGCGCGCGTGCTGGGCGACAAGCGCCTGGCGCGCTGGAGCGAGCGCCACGACAAGGCGCCCGCGGACGGCGCCGGGTGGCTGGAGGCGCTGGTGCCGGACGCCGCCGATACCGTGATCCGCGATACCGCCATGACCCTGGCCGCGCATTTCCTGGTGCGCGAACGCAACCAGTCGATGCCGGCCGACCCGGTGGCGCGCTTCCACCTGGGCAACGGGGCCTGCGTGGAGCGGCTGAACTGGGGCGCCGACCTGTCGCGCAAAGGCCGCAGCCAGAGCTGCGGCATGATGGTCAACTATCTTTACGTGCCCGAGGCGCTGGACGACAATCTGGCACGCCTGGGCGCCGGCAACCCGCGCATCAGCCGTAGCGTCGGGAAGCTGCTGTGACCCTGGTCCGGTCACGGCACAGGCCCTGGTACCCGCGGCGCCCGACGCGCCGCATTTCTTTGTCGGGACCCATGCAGTAACTTCGCGCCGCGGCGGTGTCGCGCGGCCATCAGATTGACTTTCCGCAGAAGAGAGAGGAGACAACCCATGAATCGTCGTCAGTTCAGCCTGGCCGCGTGCGCGCGCGCAACGGGCATGGCCCTGGGCCTGGCCGGCCTCGGCGCCGGCGCAATGCTCGCCGCACCCGCCGCGCATGCCGACACCTGGCCGTCCAAGCCCGTCACCGTGATCGTGCCGTTTCCCGCCGGCGGTGGCACCGACGCCTTTGCACGGCCGCTGACCGCGCAGTTGTCCAAGCAACTCGGCAAGCAGTTCGTGATCGACAACCGCGGCGGCGCCGGCGGCACGGTCGGCGCCAGCATTGCGGCCAAGGCCGCGCCGGACGGCTACACGGTGTTCATCGGCGGCGCGCACCACGCGATTGCGCCGTCGTTCTACAAGAAGCTGGACTACGACATCGAGAAGGACTTCATCCCGGTCACGGTGATCGCGCAGCCGCCGCAAGTGGTGGTGGTCAATCCCAACCGTGTCAAGGCCAACACGCTGCAGGAGCTGATTGCCTACGCCAAGGCCAATCCCGGCAAGCTGAACTACGGTTCGGCCGGCAACGGCTCGTCGCACCACCTGGCGGGCGAGCTGTTCAAGCTCCAGACCAAGACCTTCATCACCCACATCCCCTACAAGGGCGCGGGCCCGGCGCTGTCCGACCTGATCGCGGGCCAGGTCGACCTGATGTTCGACGGCCTGGGCTCGTCGGCGCAGCATATCCGCGCGGGCCGCATCAAGGCGCTGGCGGTGGCTTCGAGCAAGCGCTCGGCGGCGTTCCCCAACGTGCCGACCGCGGCCGAGGCGGGCGTGCCCAACTATGACGTGTCGACCTGGTATGCGTTGTGGGTGCCCAAGGGCACGCCCAAGGAGATCGTCGACCGCCTGTACGCAGAGACCGAGAAGGCGCTGAACACGCCTGAGCTCAAGCAGGTCTGGCTTAACAACGGCTCCGAGACGCCGGCGTTTACGCAGGAGCAGTTCGCGCAGTTCCTGCACGCCGAGATTCGCCGCTGGGCGCAGGTGGTGCAGCAGTCCGGCGCCAAGATCGACTGACGGGGCGCCATGTCAACGCTGATCCGATGCAAGGGGGCGCGGCGATGAGCGGCACCGTATTGTTTGCCACGCAGGGCACCACCGCCACCGTGACGCTGTCGCACGCGGGCAAGCTCAACGCCATTTCCGCGCAGATGTGGCGCGAGCTGGCCGAGGGCTTTGCGCGCCTGTCCGCCGATACTTCACTGCGCTGCGTGGTGGTGCGCGGTGCCGACGGCAACTTTGCCGCCGGCGCCGACATCGCCGAGTTCCCGGCAGAGCGCGCCGACGAGGCCGCGGTGCGCCACTATCACATGGCTACCATCGCGCCGGCACTGGCGGCGGTGGCGCAATGCACGCACCCCACCGTGGCGATGATTGAAGGCGTCTGCGTGGGCGGCGGGCTGGAAATCGCCAGCCACTGCGACCTGCGCATCGCCGCCTCGGACAGCCGCTTCGGCGTGCCGATCAACCGCCTGGGCTTCCCGATGGCGCCCGGCGAACTGCAGGGCCTGCTGGCGCTGGCGGGCCGCGCCGCCGCGCTGGAGATCCTGCTGGAAGGCCGGGTCTTCGACGCCGCCGAGGCGCGCGACAAAGGGCTGCTGACCCGCGTGGTCGAGCCCGGCGCGCTGGCCGCGGAGGTCGATGCCACGGTGCGCCGCATAGCCGCGGGCGCGCCCGTCGCCGCCCGCATCAACAAGGCCACCATCCGCCGGCTGGCGCCGCTGCCGGCACCGCTGTCGCCCGCCGAGCTGGACGCGCATTTTGCCTACGCCGCAGGCGCGGACCACGCGGAAGGGGTGGCCGCCTTCCTCGCGCGCCGGCCACCGCAGTTCCGTGGGGAGTAGGGCACGCCGCCATGACTGCTTCCACGCGCGATTGTTTTCTTCGTTTTCCTTAGCCTTTCGTTCGATCCCCGACATGAACGCCAACCTGTTCGCCCTGTTCGAATCCCGCTTCCCCGCCGACCGCACCGCCTGCTGCATCGAGACGCATGACGGGCTGTACTACAGCTGGGACGACCTTGACCGCGCCACTGCCAAGCTGGCCAGCCTGCTGGCCTCGCTGCAACTGCCCGAAGGCGCTCGCGTTGCCGTGCAGGTGGAGAAGTCCCCCGAAGCGCTGTTCCTGTACCTGGCCACGCTGCGCGCCGGCTACGTCTACCTGCCGCTGAACACCGCCTACCAGGAGGCAGAGATCGACTACTTTGTCGGCAATGCCGAGCCGTCGGTGGTGGTGTGCAGCAGCAAGAATTTCGGCTGGGTGTCCAAGGTGGCGTTCCGCCACGGCGTCAACCACGTCTTCACGCTGGACGACGACCGCAGCGGCTCGCTGCTGTCGCGTGCCGCGGGCAAGTCGGATGCCTTCGAGACGGTCGCACGCCAGGATGACGACCTTGCCGCCATTCTCTACACCTCCGGTACCACCGGCCGCAGCAAGGGCGCGATGCTGACGCACCGCAACCTGGCCTCCAATGCGCAGACGCTGCATGAATTCTGGGGCTGGCGCAGCGACGACGTGCTGCTGCACATGCTGCCGATCTTCCACGTGCACGGCCTGTTCGTGGCCTCGCACGGCGCGCTGCTGGCCGGTGCCAAGATGATCTGGGCACCCAGGCTGGACATGGCGCAGGTGCTGAAATTCCTGCCGCGCTGCACGGTGATGATGGGCGTGCCGACCTACTACGTGCGCATGCTGCAGGAGCCGCGCTTCGACGACGACACCTGCCGCCGCATGCGGCTGTTCGTGTCGGGCTCGGCGCCGCTGCTGCTGGAGACCTTCGATGCCTTCCGCGAGCGCACCGGCCATACCATCCTGGAACGCTACGGCATGAGCGAGACCGTGATGCTGGTGTCCAACCCGTACGATGCCGCGCTGGGCGAGCGCATCGGCGGCACCGTCGGCATGCCGCTGCCGGGCGTGTCGGTGCGCGTGGTCGATGGCGAGGGCCAGCCGTGCGCGCCGGGAGAGATCGGCAATGTCGAGGTTAAGGGCCCGAACGTGTTCAAGGGCTACTGGCGCATGCCGGAGAAGACCAGGGAAGAGTTCACGGAGGACGGCTGGTTCAAGACCGGCGACGTCGGCCGCTTCGGCGGCGCCATTGTCAGCCAGGCCGGCGAGCGCGCGGTGCCCGACAACTACCTGACCATCGTCGGACGCAGCAAGGACCTGATCATCTCGGGCGGCTACAACGTCTACCCGAAGGAAATCGAGAGCTTTATCGACGAGATGCCGGGCGTGGCCGAGAGCGCCGTGATCGGCGTGCCGCACGCGGATTTCGGCGAGGCGGTGGTGGCGGTGGTGGTACGCAAGCCGGGTGCGGAAATCGACGAGGCGGCGCTGATCGGCACGCTCAAGGGCCACATTGCCAACTTCAAGGTGCCCAAGCGCGTGCACGTGGTGGACGAGCTGCCGCGCAATACCATGGGCAAGGTGCAGAAGAACGTGCTGCGCGAGCAGTTCTCGACGCTCTGAGCGCAGTGATGATGGCCGCGCCCTGCGCGATGGCGCAGGGCGCGGCTGTCTTACTTCAGCATCTGCACGGAGCCGTTGACCGACACCGTCACCTGCGTCTTGCCGCCCTCAACCGGCACCGGCACCGCAGCGTCGGCCATCATGGCCTTGGCAGCACCGTACATGCGCGGCATCGGCGGCACCACGCCGGTTTCATTCAGGCTGACTTCGCGGATGGTGTAGCTGTTGTAGCCGAACAGCTTGGTGGTCGACTGCGCCTTGCCGCGGAACGAGGCGATGGCCTGCTCGGCTAGCTTGGCTTCGGCCGCCTCGCGCGCTTCGCGCGACAGCGAGAAGGCTATGTTCTGCACCTGCATCTGGCTGGCCAGCTCGCCGGCGAGCTTGGACACGGCCGAGAAATCGCGCGACTTCAGGATGACTTCGGAACGCCCGCGCCAGGTGCTGATGCGGCCGTTGCGGTCGGTATTCGGGTGAATGGTGAAGCCGCCCGACTCGGCGGTCACACCCTGGACGCGGCGCGCCTGCGTGATGACGGCCTGGGTCCGGGCCGACAGGCCCGAGGAAATCGCGGCCGGTTCAGCGCCTTCCTGCTCCGCGGCAAGCGTCAGGTGCACGATATCGGTCGGCACTTCGGTGACTGCCTGCGCGCTCAGCGACAGTACGCCCGACGGCGTTTCAGTGGGGCCACCGTGCGCCGAGGCGACGATGGCGGTGGTGCCCAGCAGGGTGGCGGCAAGCCATTGTTTCATGTTGTTCTCTTGTTCGAACGTGATGGGTATCAGACGTGCCCGGGTGCCCGATCGTTCCGCGACATTGCAAACGATTGTTGCGAAGCCGGCGCGGGCGCGCCTCCCCCGTCCGGGTCAGAATGCCCGCCAGGCCTTCCACAACATATAGCTTGCCAGGCACAGCAGCAGCACGGCAAAGACCTTGCGCAACTGGCCCACATCCATGCGGTGCGCGGTGCGCGCGCCCAGCGGCGCGGTCATCACGCTGGCCGCGGCGATCACCAGCAGGGCCGGCAGGTAGAGATAGCCGAGCGATCCCGCCGGCAGCCCCGGCATCTGCCAGCCGCTCCAGACATAGCCGGCCACGCTGGCCGCGGCGATCGGGAAGCCGAGCGCGGCCGAGGTGGCCACCGCGTTGTGGATCGGCACGTTGCACCAGGTCATGAACGGCACCGAGACAAAGGCGCCGCCCGCGCCCACCAGGCTGGACAGGAAGCCGATCACGCCGCCCGCGCCTGCCATGCCGGCAAAGCCGGGCAGCTGCCGGCCGGGCTTGGGGCGACGGTTGCGCAGCATCTGCAGCGCGGAAAATCCGACGAAGCCGGCAAAGGCAAGCGACAGCCAGCTGGTCTTGAGCGCCGCGAACACCTTGCCGCCGCCGATCATGCCGCCGAGCACGATGCCCGGCGCCAGCGCCAGCACGATCGGCCAGCGCACCGCGCCGCGCTGGTGGTGGGCGCGCACGGACGACAATGAGGTGAACAGGATGGTGCCCATCGAGGTGGCGATCGCCATATGGACGATGGCCTCGTCGGCAAAGCCCAGGCTGGTGAACAGCAGCGTCAGGAAGGGCACCATCATCATGCCGCCGCCGACGCCGAGCAGCCCGGCGCAGAAGCCGGTGAAAGCGCCCAGGGCAAGCAGGGCAGGAACCAGCACCGGCAGGTTGTCGAACTGCATCGTGTCTTCAGGGTTGTTGTGATCAGCCTTGCCCGGGCCGGCCGGGCAGCGTTCAGCGCATCAGCTTGCCGGTGATGAAGCGCCATTCTGCCGGCGTCACCGGCGTGATCGACAGCCGGTTGCCGCGACGTAGCACCACCATGTCGGCCAGTTCCTCATGCTCGCGCAATGCGGCCAGCGGGATCAGCGCGCTCTTGCGCTCGAAGCGCACGTCGACCAGCAGCCAGCGCGGGGCCTCGGCCTTGGATGCGGCATCGTAGTACGGGCTCTTGCGGTCGAACTGGGTGGGGTCGGGGTAGGGTACTGAGCAGACCTCGGCCAGGCCGGCAATGCCGGGCTCCGGGCACGACGAGTGATAGAACAGCACGCCGTCGCCGATCTGCATGGTGTCGCGCATGAAGTTGCGCGCCTGGTAGTTGCGCACGCCGGTCCAGGGCAGCGTGCCTTCGCGGGCCAGGTCGTCGATGCTGGCTTCATCCGGTTCTGATTTCATCAGCCAGTACTGGCGGGCGCGTTGGTTCTGGTTCGGGCTCACGGCGCAGCTCAGGAATGGAAGGCAGATCAGGGCGCCGCGTGCACAGCGTGTGCACGCGGACGCGCAGGCAAGAAAAAAGGCGATGGTTCAGAAAACCACCGCCTTTTTAAGGGGTCCCCGCCTTGGCCGCTGGGTCGGCATCCTGAACCCAAGTGAGGTTCAGAGTGGCTGCGGAAGTCGCATTTCGGGTACATCATCCACTCAGGGAGTCCAGGCCAGGCCCAGACTATGAATGCGATGACGCGCTCGCCCACGCGACATGATCCCGCACCATGCAATGCATATCGGTTCAAGGAGTTTATGACCCTCACGAACCAGGCAGGGAAACTGTCAAACGTCTGACTTTCCAGGCGCATCATCGTGCCCGGAAAACCGGATCCGCGTGCGGGATGTCAGACGTTTGCCGTTTCTGACTAGGATGGGATAAGAACGGCGGCCGGGCGCGATAACCTGGCCTGTCGCTGCACATCTATGGTGCCTCGTGCAGTCTGGCTACACTATACACCGCGTCGCAGGGCATACCAAGTCCACTCGCGCGTATCGTTACATTTTGCGCGACAGCGCGGCATCCGCAGCACATCCCTGCGTCATCGCTCAGCCGCGCGTACCGGTGCCCACGTGCGCATATTGCCGCAGGGCCTCGTCGGCGCGGTCGTTGAGTTCGCGGATGCGCGCGCGGATGGCATCGACCGGGATCGCGCCCTCGGCCTGCTGCTTGCGCTGCATCGACAGCAGGTCCGAGGCGATGCTGATGGCGGCCATGACTGCCACGCGCTCCACGCCCTTGGCCGCGATGCCGTTGCGCAGCTTGTTCATTTGCGTGTCGACCAGGGCCACGGCTTCGAGCAGCGCGGCCTCGTTCTCGGGCGCGATGGCGAAGCGGTAGGGCTGGCCGGCGATATTGACTTCGACTTGCTTGTTGCTCATGCGTGTTCTCCGGGGGCCTTGTGCGGCTCGGCGTCCTGCGCCGCAGCCTCTTCGCCGAGCAGGTCGAGCTGGCGCGTGTCGCTGGCAGTCGGCAGCTTGTCAAGGATGGACTGGATGCGCAGCTGCGCTTCCTCGATCTTGATATTGAGCAGTTCGCGGTCGGCGGCCATGGCCTCGCGCTCGCCGCGCAACTGCGCGGCTTCGCCCTCCAGCCGGGCGATCTCGTCGCGCAGCCGCTGGTTCTCCGCCGCCAGGGTGTCCGCATGGTGCAGCACGCGCCCGATCTTGGCGGCCAGTTGTTCGAGTTCGGTGAGCATAGGGCCTGTCATGATGGGAGTAGTGTCAGGTATCGCGATTCTAGCCGATGCGCCGGCTTGCACAATGCGGAGGAAAGGGTTTGTGACCGGCGACCCGCGTGGAAGTTGCAGGCTTCTGCACCTAAAACGCCACCAGAGTTGTGACAAAGCACTACTGGCAGCCGCGTTGACGCGGGGGGCGAAACGCCCTAGACTCGCGCACGTTCCAGGTGCTCGCCCTTTTCGTCCCTGGCGAAAGGGCAGTTCAACGGGAAACAGGGAGCCGGGCCGGCTGCGCGCCGGACAGGCCAACCTGTGCTGCCCCCGCAACGGTAAGCGACCGCGGTGTGCATCTGCCAGACTCCGACATCGCCGACAGCCAGCCTGCCGGCAACGCCGCTGGCAAGGCCGGATCCCATTCCCGGCCACATGCACCGCAGGACCGGCCACACGCCACTGAACCGCAGGTTCGGGAAGGCGCCGGTCCAGTGTCGCCAGCCCGGATACCGGCCTGAACGCGGGTTGCCGCCCGTGCGCGGCACGCCTCATCGCCATATGGTCCGCGGGGGAACGGGCCCGGCCGTTCCTATCCAGTCCTGCATCATGCGTTCATCGCTCCACAGGTCGACCCGCCCGGCAACCCCGGCGGTGCGTCCGTCCGTGCCCGCCATCCTGGCGGCCATCGCCTCGTTCACCCTGGTTCCGGCCACTTCGTTCGCGCAAGCGGCCGACAGCGGCACCGGCAGCCGCCCCGACAGCCACACCACGCAGCTCGCGCCGGTGGTGGTCACCTCCACCCGTACCGAGCAAGCCATTACCGAGGCGCTGCCTCACACCACGGTGGTGACGCAGCAGGACATCGTCAACTCGCAGGCGCCCGACCTGCGCACGCTGCTGCGCAACCAGGCCGGCGTGGAGTTCTCGACCAACGGCGGCATGGGCAGCAACACCACCCTGTTCATGCGCGGCGCCAACTCCAACCAGACGCTGATCCTGATCGACGGCGTGCGGGTATCGTCCGTGAGCAGCGGCACCGCGCAGCTGGCCAATATCCTGCCCGACCAGATCGAGCGCATCGAGGTGGTGCGGGGCAATGTGTCGGCGCTGTACGGCTCGGACGCCATCGGCGGCGTGGTGCAGATCTTCACCAAGAGCGGCGCGGGCCAGGCGCCGGCGGCCAATGCGCAGGTGGAGTACGGCAGCAACAACACGCGCCAGGGCACGGTCGGCTATGGCGGCCAGGTCGGCGATACCTCGTTCAACCTGACCGGCTCGGCGTTCAAGACCGACGGCTTCTCGTCGATCAACACGAAGCAGGCGCCGCGCGCCAATCCCAACGACAACCCGTACGAGAACCAGAGCGTGTCGGGCCAGGTCAAGCACCGCTTCGCGCCGGACTGGGACGCGGGCTTCACCGGCTACTACTCGAAGAGCAAGCTGTCGTTCGACAGCGCCTTCGGGCGCCCGACCGACGACAACCGCACCAACAGCGAGCTGTACACGCTGTCGGCCTTCGTCAACGGCAAGGTGGGGGCGGACTGGTCCACCCACTTCAAGCTGTCGCAGAGCGAGGACCGCAGCGACACCTTCCTCAACGGCAGGCCCAACGGCACCTTCAATACCCGCAACCGCCAGTTCAACTGGCAGAACGAGTATGCGCTGGCCGCGAACCACACGCTGCTGTTCGGCACCGACTACCTGCAGCAGGAGCTGGACTCCAGCGCCTACGGCGCGCCCACGCGCAATGTGTTCTCGGTGTTCGGCGGCTATGACGGGCGCATCGGCCAGCACCAGCTGCAGCTCAACGCGCGCAACGACCACTATTCCGACTTCGGCAACCAGGGCAGCTTCCGCGCCGGCTACGGTTACTACGTGACTGATGCGCTCAAGCTGATCGCCAGCGTCAGCAATGCCTTCCGCGCGCCGACCTTCAACGAGCTGTACTACCCCAACTTCGGCCAGCCGAACCTGCAGCCCGAACGTGCCAAGTCGGTCGAGGCCGGCGTGCAGTACGCCACCGCCAGCGCCGGTTTGCTGCGCGTGACCGCCTTCGAGACGCGCTACGACGACCTGATCGTGTCGGCGCAGCAGCCCAGCGGCATGTTCCTGGCGCAGAACGTCAACAAGGCCAAGGTGCAGGGCATCGAGGCATCGTGGCGCGCCAGCGTGTATGGCACCGACCTCGGCGCCAGCGTGACCTTCCAGAACCCGGTCGACGAGCAGACCAACACCCAGCTGCTGCGCCGCGCGCGCCGCCATGCCGCGCTCGATGTTGGCCGTGATTTCGGCAACTGGCGCTTCGGCGGCGAATGGCTGGTGTCGTCGTCGCGCATGGATGCCGGCTCGCGCCGGCTGGGCGGATACGGTATCGTCAACCTGAACGCCCGCTACAACATCGACAAGCAATGGTTCATCGCCGCCCGCGTCGAAAACCTGTTCGACAAGGATTACCAGCTCGCCTACCCCTACAACACCCAGGGGCGCGCGGGCTTCATCACGCTGGGCTGGCGCCAGCGATGAGCGCACGGGCGCGCCATGTCTGAGTTCCGGCGCGCCCTGGCGATCTGGCTGGTGCTGGCGCTCGCGGCGCTGCTGGCGTTCGCGTTGTCGCTGGCGCTGGGCAGCGTGCCGCTCGATGCGCGCGAGCTCTGGCTTGCGTTCAGCGGCACTGACACCGGCACCGCCGCAGCGATCGTGCGCGAACTGCGGCTGCCGCGCGCGGCAGCGGCGTTTGCCTGCGGCGGGCTGCTGGCCCTGTCCGGCGCGCTGATGCAGGTGCTGCTGCGCAACCCGCTGGCCGAGCCCTATGTGCTGGGCGTGTCGGGCGGCGCCTCCACTGCCGCGCTGCTGGCGATGCTGCTGCTGGCGCCGTGGTGGGGCGTGCAGGCCGCCGCCGCCGCCGGTGCACTGGCGGCGATGGTGCTGGTGGCGTCGCTGGCGCGGCGCGACCTGCTGCATCCGCAGGTGCAGGGCGGCCACCGCGAGGCGGGCGCCCGGCTGTTGCTGACCGGCGTGATCCTGGCCGCAGGCTGGGGCGCGGTCATTACCCTGATCCTTTCCATTGCGCCGGAGTCGCGCCTGCGCGGCATGCTGTTCTGGCTGACCGGCGACCTGAGCGGCACCGCCGCCTACGGCGGCGCGCTGGCCATGCTGGTGGTGGCGCTGCTGCTGGCCATGCCGATGGCGCGCGCGCTCAACGTGATGCTGCTGGGCGAGACCGTGGCGCAGTCGCTGGGCGTGCGCGTGGGCCGCGTGCGGCTGGCGACCTTCCTGCTGGCGTCGCTGTGCATCGCCGCGGCCATCACCACGGCCGGCTCGATCGGCTTTGTCGGGCTGGTGGTGCCGCACCTGGTGCGCCTCGCTTGGGGCAACGACCAGCGCCTGCTGCTGCCGGCCGCCACGCTGCTGGGCGGGGCGCTTTTGATGGCCGCCGACCTGATCGCACGCACCGTGATTGCGCCCGCGCAGCTGCCGGTGGGTGTGATCACCGGGCTGCTGGGAGTGCCGACCTTCCTCTACCTGCTGCTGCGGAGGCCGCGATGAGCCAAGGCCCGCACTGGTCCCATCCGCTCACCGCCTGTCCGCAGCTTGCGCTGCGCGATGTGCGGCTGCGCACCGGACAGCGCGTGCTGGTGGATCGCCTGACGATGACCATCGGCGCGGGGCAGCTATGGTGCATTGCAGGGCCCAACGGTGCCGGCAAGTCCACGCTGATGACGGTGCTGGCCGGCCTGCGCCACGCCGATGGCGGCAGCGCAGAGATCGACGGCACCGCGGCGGCGCAGATCGCGCCGGCGGTGCTGGCGCGCCAGCGCGCCTATCTGCCGCAGGCCGTGCATGACACCTTCTCGATGTCGGTGCAGGATGCCGTGCGCGTGGGGCGGCATCCGCACCTGTCCGGCTGGGGCTGGAGCGGGCGCGAGGACGACCGCATCGTGCACGAAGTGATCCGCGCGATGGATATTGAGGCGCTGGCCGCGCGCGATGTGCTGACCCTGTCCGGCGGCGAGCGCCAGCGCGCCTCGCTGGCCGCGGCGCTGGCGCAGCAGGCGCCGCTGCTGCTGCTGGACGAACCGGTCTCGCACCTGGACCTGCGCCACCAGATCCTGGTGCTGGAACAGCTGGCCGCGCTGGCCCGGGCCGGGCGCCATGCCATCGTGGTGATCCTGCACGACCTGACGCTGGCGCTGCGCTACGCCACCCACGCCCTGCTGATGGCAGAAGACGGCACGACGCTGCATGGCACTGCCGCCCAGGTGCTGACCCCTGAACACTGCTCGCGCGCGCTGCGCACCGCCATCGTCAGCGTCACCGACGGCGCGCATACTGCGCTGATTCCCGACGGCGCCGCCCCACCCATACCCGACACACATCATGACTGATACCCAGAACCCGCCTGCAGAAGACCCGGACCGCGATGCCCGCCACAAGGCGCGCATGGAGCGCAAGAAAGAAATCGTCGACGCCAAAATTGCCGCCGCGCAGGACGAGCGCGGCGTGATCGTCATCACCACCGGCAATGGCAAGGGCAAGTCCAGCTCGGGCTTCGGCATGGTGGTGCGCGCGCTAGGCCACGGCATGCGCACCGGCGTGGTCCAGTTCATCAAGGGCGCGCAGCCCACCGGCGAAGAGATGTTCCTGCGCCGCTTCCCGGACGAGTGCGCCTTCCACGTGATGGGTGAGGGCTATACCTGGGAAACGCAGGACCGCGCCCGCGACGTGGCCAAGGCCGAGGCTGCCTGGGAAGTGGCGCGCGGCATGCTGCGCGACCCCGGCATCGGCCTGGTGCTGTTCGACGAACTGAACATCGCGCTCAAGCTGCACTATCTTGATGTGGAGCAGGTCATTGCCGACCTGCGCGCGCGCCCGCCGATGCAGCACGTGGTCATCACCGGCCGCGGCGCGCCGCCGGCGCTGGTGGAGGCGGCCGACACCGTCACCGACATGACGCCGGTCAAGCATGCCTTCCAGCAGGGCATCAAGGCGCAGCGCGGCGTTGAAATGTAGCCGCATCCTTTTGGAATACAAGGTCAAAGCATCATGCAGTTTCCGGAAATCACTCCCCTCGACGATGCCCTGCGCCCCGTGCTGCAGGCCGCCATCGACGACAAGACCAAGCCGCTCGGCGCACTGGGCCGGCTGGAATCGCTGGCCCTGCAGCTGGGCCTGATCCTCGGCACGGCGCGGCCGGTGCTGCAGCGCCCGACGGTGATCGTGTTTGCCGCCGACCATGGCGTGGCCGACGCCGGTGTCAGCGCCTATCCGGCCGAGGTCACCGCGCAGATGGTTCAGAACTTCCTGGCTGGCGGCGCGGCGATCAATGTGTTCTCGCGCCAGCACGGCATTGCGCTGGAGATCGTCGACGCGGGCGTGCGCGTGCCGCTGCCGGCGGCACCGGGCCTGGTCAACTGCCGCATTGCCGACGGCACCCGCAACTTCGCGGTGGAGCCGGCGATGACATCGGCGCAGGCGGCCGCGGCGATGACGGCCGGCATGGCGCGCGTGCTGCGCCATGCGCAGCAGGGCTGCAACGTGATCGGCTTCGGCGAGATGGGCATTGCCAATACTTCAGCGGCCGCCTGCCTGATGCAGCGGCTGACCGGCCTGCCGCTGGCAGACTGCATCGGGCGCGGCACCGGGCTGGACGATGCCGGCCTCGCGCGCAAGCGCGAGGTGCTGGAGCGCGCGCTGGCGCTGCATGCCGATGTGCAGGCGCCGCTGGAGGTGCTGGCCACCTTCGGCGGCTTCGAGATCGCGATGATGGCAGGCGCCTTCCTGGCCGCCGCCGCGAGCCGCATGGTGATCCTGGTCGATGGCTTTATCGCCACGGCCGCGCTGCTGGTGGCGCAGCGCCTGGACCCCAACGTGCTGCAGTACTGCGTGTTCACGCACTGCTCGCATGAGCGCGGCCACCGTGCGCTGCTCGACCAGTTCGGCGCCGCGCCGCTGCTGGCGCTGGACCTGCGCCTGGGCGAGGGCACGGGCGCCGCGCTGGCGTGGCCGTTGCTGGCCTCGGCGGCGGCGTTCCTGAACGAAATGGCGACCTTCAGCGGCGCCGGCGTCAGCACCGCCTCGCCATGAGCGTGCCGTCCGACCCGGTGCCTGCACCAGCACCCGAACCACGCAGCCCCGCCGGCGTGGCCGGCGAGCTGCGCTATTTCCTGACCGCGCTGGGCTACTTCACGCGCGTGCCGCTGCCGGGCTGGCTGGCGCGCTGGGCCGGATTCGAACCGCATTACCTGCACGCCGCCGCGCGCTACTTCCCGCTGGTCGGGCTGCTGGTGGGCGGGGTGGGCGCGCTGGTCACCTGGGGCGCAATGCTGTGGTGGCCGCCCGGCGTGGCCGTGCTGCTGGGCATGGCCGCCACGCTGCTGCTGACCGGGGCCTTCCATGAAGACGGCCTGGCCGATTGCGTCGATGCCTTCGGCGGTGCGTGGCAGCGCGAGGACGTGCTGCGCATCATGCATGACTCGCGCATCGGCGCGTTCGGTGCGATCGCGCTGGTGGTGGCGCTGCTGCTCAAGTGGCAGTTGCTGGTGGCGATTGCGGGGCGCGGCGGGTTGATGGTGCTGCTGGCGGTGATCGTCGCCGCGCACGCCGCCAGCCGCGCGATGGCGGCCAGCTATCTGGCCACGCTGACCTATGTGCGCCCCGAAGGCAAGGCCAAGCCGGTGGCGCAGAAGCTGGCCGGCGCGGGGCTGGCGTTCGCGCTGCTGTGCGGGCTGGTGCCGCTGTGGCTGGTGTCGCCGTGGTTCTGCGCGACGGCAGTGGTCGCGCTGCTGGGTCTGCGCCTGCTGCTCGGCCACTACTTCGTGCGCCGCATCGGCGGCTATACCGGCGACTGCCTGGGCATGGCCCAGCAGTGCGCCGAGATCCTGCTCTACCTGGTGGCCGCGGCATGGATGTGGTCCTGATCCGCCATGCGCAGCCGCAGGTGCCGGCGGGCACCTGCTATGGCTGCCTCGACCTGCCGCTGGTGGCGCCCCTGACGCCTGCGGCGGAACGGATCGCCGCCGGCCTGCCCACGCCGGATCGCATTGTCGCCAGCCCGCTGGCGCGCGCGCTCGGCACCGCGCAGGCGCTGGTGCAGACGTTATCGGCCGGCGCGCCGGCCATCGACACCGAACCCCGGCTGCGCGAAATCGACTTCGGCAGCTGGGAGGGCGTGGCCTGGGATGCGATCGACCGCGCCGCGCTCGACCAGTGGGCGGCCGACCTGCTGCACGCGCGCCCGCATGGCGGCGAAGCGCCGGCGCAGGCGATGGCGCGGGTTGCCGGCTGGGCCGCAACGCTGGCGGAAGATCGCGCGCAATGTCTGTGGGTGGTCGGCCATGCTGGCCCGATGCGCATGCTGGCCGCGCACTGGCTGGGCGTGCCGCTGGCGGCGACGGTCACCTGGGAGCTGGGCTTCGGTGCCAGTTGCGGCTTCACGCTGGGGCCGGGCGGGGTCCGGCTCGGCTGGTGGAACCGCGCCGCCTGATCAGCGTGCGGGCCGGCGCTTGCGCGCGGTGTCGAGGTCCTTGCAGATCAGCTCGGCACCTTGCACCACGCGCGGACCGGCGCGGTTGACCAGGTCGCCGTCGATCACGAACAGGTTGTTGCGCGCCACCGCCGTGACCTGCTTCCAGCGCCGCCACATCTCGAAATCCGGCAGCGGCTGGTCCGAGCGCGTGGCGCCCATGCCAGCGGTCAGCATCGCTTCCGGGTTGCCCGCGATCACCGCTTCGACCGACACGGTCGGCACCAGCGGCGTCTCGGCCGCGAACAGGTTGCGCCCGCCGCACAGCGCCAGCATGTCGCTGACCAGGTGCTGGCCGTTGAGCGTCATCAGCGGCTGCTGCCAGACCTGGTAGAACACCGTCACCGGCGGGCGTGCCGCGTAGGTCTTGCGCAGAGTCTCCACCTGCTGGCGGAAGCCGTCGGCAGCGCGCCGCGCGGTGGCTTCGGTGCCCAGCAGCGTGCCGAGCTTCTCCATGTTCTCCGGGATCGCTGCCAGCCTGCGCGGCTCGCTGTAGAACAGCGGGATGCCGAGCGCGCGCAGGCGATCGGTCTGCTTCTGCGCATTGCCGTGGCGCCAGACCACGATCAGGTCGGGCTTGAGCGCGGCGATGCGCTCCAGGTCCAGCGCCTTGTTGTCGCCCACGCGCGCGATCTCGCGCGCCTGCGGCGGGTAGTCGCTGTAGCTGACCGTGCCGACGATGCGCTCGCCGCCGCCGGCCGCGAAGATCATTTCGGTGACGTGCGGCGCCAGCGAGATCACGCGGCGCGCGGGCTGCGCCAGCGTCACGGTCTGGCCTGAGTCATCCACGGCAGACACCGCGGCGGCGGCGGGCAGGGCTGCTAGCAGCAGCGTGGAAGCGATAACGGGCGTCAGGCGGTTCAGCATGGCATCGGGGAAAGTGGTTCAGGCAGTGGCTGCGGCCAGTGCCGCGTCCAGCCGCTGCCAGGCGTGTGGCTGGTCCGGCGGCAGGCCCAGGCGCAGGCTCGGCGAGCAGCCGCCGGCGGCGTCGAAGTAGCGGGTCCAGACGCCTTGTTGCGCGAGCGCGTGGTGCAACCGCGCGGCGTCGTCATGCGGCACCCAGCAGAACAGCGGATGCATCACCGGCGCCAGGCCATGGCGGTCCAGCAGCGCGGCCAGCTTCGCCCCGCATGCTTGCAGCCGCGCGCGGGTGGCATCCTGCCAGGCGTGGTCGGCCAGCGCATGCTGCGCGACCTCGCGTGCCGGGCCCGATACGGTCCAGTGGCCCAGGCGCTCGCGCAGCGCGTCCAGCAGTGCCGGCTGCGCCAGTACGAAGCCGCAGCGGATGCCGGCCAGGCCATAGAACTTGCCGATCGAGCGCAGCACCACCAGGCCGGCCTTGCCGCTTTGCGCGGCTACGGAGCCATCGGGCAGGCAATCGATAAAGGCTTCATCGACCAGCAGCGTGCCGCCGCGCGCCGCCAGCTTCGCGTGCCAGCGCAGCAGCGTGGCGGCGGGCAGCATGCGGCCGGTCGGGTTGTTCGGGTTCACGACGACGAGATGGTCGAGCTCGTCGGCCAGCGCCGCTTGCGCGAAAGCCGCTTCATCCAGCGGCGCCACCGCATGGCCCGCGGCAGCGAAGGCCGGCGCGTATTCGCTGTAGCCGAGCGCGGCGATGCCCACGCGGCCCGGGCGCAGCAGACCCGGCAGCGTGCGGATGGCGGCCTGCGAGCCGGCGACGGGCAAGGCCTGCGGCGCGCCGCAGGCCTGTGCGGCCAGTTCGGCCAGTCCGTCGTCATCCTGCGGCAGCCGTTGCCACGCTCGCGCAGGCAGCGCCGGCACCGGATAGCCGTCGGGATTGATGCCGGTGGACAGGTCGAGCCAGTCGCCGGCGGGGCGGCCGTAGCGGCGCACCGCGGCAAGGAGGTCGCCGCCGTGGCGGATCGTGGGCAGGGCGGTGTTCATGTCGGCTTGGCAACCGCAAGGACGGCCAGCGCGCTGGCGCCTGCCAACGCCAGCCACAGCCACAAGGTGCGCTCGACCAGCCGCAGGCACGCCATCACGTGCGCGGCTTGCGGCGCGGGGCCGGCGCCCAGCGGCGGGCGTTGCTCGATCTCGCCGTGATAGCGCGCCGGGCCGCCGAGCCGCACGCCCACCGCACCGGCGCCCGCGGCCATCACGGGGCCGGCATTCGGACTCGACCATGCCGGGGCCTGCGTGCGCCAGCAATGCAGCGCCTGCGCGGTGGCGCCGAGCAGCGCATAGGACAGCGCGGTCAGGCGCGCGGGCACGAGGTTGAGCCCGTCGTCGATGCGCGCCGCGGCCCAGCCGAAATACAGCAGCCGCGGCGTGCGGTAGCCCCACATCGCATCGAGCGTATTGGCCAGCCGGAACACGATCACGGCGGGCGCGCCGCCGACCAGGAACCAGAACAGCGCTCCGAAGACCGCGTCGTTGCCGTTTTCCAGTGCCGACTCACAGGCGGCACGGGCCAGTGCTTCAGCATCGGCATCGGTGGTGTCGCGCGAGACGATGCGCGCGGTCAGCGCGCGCGCGGCGGGCAGGTCTGCCGCGGCAAGGGCGGCGGCGATCGGGGCGATATGCTGGCGCAGGCTGCGCGCGCCGAGTGCGGCGTACAGCGCCACCGCATGCAGCGCCAGGGCGGCAACCGGGTGCAGGCTGGCCGCGGCGTCGACCAGCCACCATGCGAGCGCTGCCGGCACCAGCACCAGCACACACCAGCCGGCGAGACCGGCAAGGCGCTGGCGCCAGGGCGCACCGCGCTGCGGCGCGGGGTTGAGCCGCCGCTCAAGTGCGGCAGCGATGCGGCCGAAGCCCACCAGCGGATGCCAGCGGCGCGGCTCGCCCAGCCAGCGGTCCAGCAGAACGCCCGTCAGTGCCGCTGCCACGCATGCCGGCCAGGCCAGCATCAGCATGTGGGATCGGCACCCTTCACCGCAACCGGAATGCCTGCCACCATCAGCCGCACGCAGTCGGCGGCGGCGGCCAGCTTCTGGTTCAGGCGGCCCAGTTCATCGACATAGAAGCGGGTGATGGCGCCCATCGGGATCACGCCGAAGCCGATCTCGTTCGTGACCAGGATCACATGGCCCGGCAGCGTGGGCAGCGCGGAGAGCAGCGCTTCGATTTCTTCGGTGAAGGCATCCGGCGGCGTGATCACGCCATGCTCAGGATACGTGCGGCCGTCGGGGAAGATCAGGTTGTTCATCCACAGCGTCATGCAATCCACCAGGATGCAGCCGTCGTGGCGCGCGTTGGCGTAGAGCGCATCGGCCAGGTGCACCGGTTCTTCCACCAGGCGCCAGTCGGCGGGGCGGCGGGCGCGGTGCAGGGCGATGCGGACCTCGAGCTCCTGGTCGGCGTGCGCCGGGTCCTGGTGCGCGGTCGCGATGTAGGTGACCGGGCCGCCGGTGATGGTGGCATGGTCGGTGGCGAGCTGTTCGGCGTAATGGCTCTTGCCGGAACGCGCGCCGCCCAGCACCAGGGTGAGCTGGCGGTTACCGTGTCCGCCGGCGGCACGCGGCTGGGTGGCGGTGTCGGGGGCGGAGGCGGGTGCGATGGCCGGGGTTTCCATCCGCGTATTGTAGCCGCCGCATCCGGGCATCGCACGGGAGGTGTTGCAGGCACCGGTGCGATAATCCGCCAATGCAGACCGACTCCTCGCAATCCCTGCCGCCGGGTGCCCTGCGCGGCACGCTGATGGTCCAGGGCACGACTTCCGATGCCGGCAAGAGCACCATCGTGGCCGGCCTGTGCCGGGTGCTGGCGCGTGCCGGCACGCACGTGGTGCCATTCAAGCCGCAGAACATGGCGCTGAACAGCGCGGTCACCGCCGACGGCGGCGAGATCGGCCGCGCGCAGGCGCTGCAGGCACAGGCCGCGCGGCTGGCGCCGCATACCGACATGAACCCGGTGCTGCTCAAGCCCAGCAGCGACACCGGTGCGCAGGTGATCATCCACGGCCGCGCGCGGCTGGACCTGGATGCGCGCGCCTACCATGCCTACAAGCCCGAGGCGATGAAGGCCGTGCTGGCTTCGCACACGCGCCTGGCGCAGGCCTATGACGTGGTGCTGGTGGAGGGCGCCGGCAGTCCCGCCGAGATCAACCTGCGCGAGCGCGACATCGCCAACATGGGCTTCGCCGAGCGCGTCGACTGCCCGGTGGTGCTGGTGGCGGACATCGACCGCGGCGGCGTGTTTGCGCACCTGATCGGCACGCTCGACTGCCTGTCCGACAGCGAACGCGCGCGCGTGACCGGCTTCATCATCAACCGCTTCCGCGGCGATATCGGCCTGCTGGAGCCGGGACTGGACTGGCTGGTCGCGCGCACCGGCAAGCCGGTGTTCGGCGTGCTGCCCTACCTGCACGGCCTGCATCTGGATGCCGAGGACGCCATCATCGGCACGCAAGCGGACAAGGCAGGCACGCCGGCGCAGCGCCTGCGCGTGATCGTGCCGGTGCTGCCGCGCATCGCCAACCATACCGATTTCGACGCGCTGCGCGCGCACCCGCAGGTGGACCTGCAGTTTGTCGGGCCCGGCATGCCGATCCCGCCCGCGGACCTGGTGGTGCTGCCCGGCAGCAAGAACGTGCGCGGCGACCTGGACTTCATCCGGGCCAATGGCTGGGACGCGGTGCTGGCCCGGCACCTGCGCTACGGCGGCAAGCTGATCGGGATCTGCGGCGGCATGCAGATGCTGGGGCGGCAGGTGCACGATCCCGATGGCCGCGAAGGCCCGGTCGGCAGCAGCGCTGGGCTCGGCTGGCTGGATTTCGAGACCACGCTGGCGGCAGAGAAGCAACTGCGCCAGGTCGGCGGCCGGCTGGCGCTGGATGAAGCCGATGCGCCGGTGCGCGGCTACGAGATCCATCTTGGCGTCACCACGGGCGCGGGGCTTGAGCAGCCGGCCCTGTGGCTCGACCGCGGCGACGGCACGGTGCGGCCCGACGGCGCACGCTCGGCCGACGGCCAGGTGCTAGCTACCTATGTCCACGGCCTGTTCGACGAGCCCGCCGGCTGCCAGGCGCTGCTGCGCTGGGCGGGGCTGGACGGCG
The DNA here is from genome assembly GCF_058782875.1 of Cupriavidus sp. FW305-F7. Lineage (NCBI taxonomy): Bacteria > Pseudomonadati > Pseudomonadota > Betaproteobacteria > Burkholderiales > Burkholderiaceae > Cupriavidus > Cupriavidus sp. FW305-F7. The sequence goes on from NZ_JBYSYC010000002.1 coordinate 182,383, forward strand.
CCCAGGCGGTGGACCTCGATGCACTGCGCGAAGCATCGATCGAGCGGCTTGCCGACACCATGACCGCGCACCTGGACCTGGATGCGATGCTAGCGCCGCTGCGGCGCTGACGCATGCGGCACGGCCGCCTGGCGGGGCCCTGTTAGAATCGCGAATCTTTCGCATTTGCATTCTGCGTGAAAGTGGCTTGTGCGCCATATTCCACGCATGGCCGCGTCCGCTCAACGTACTTCAGCCCCCTCATGGTCACCGGCCGCCTGCGCGTCGTCCTCGTCAAACTGCACCTGTATATCGGCCTGAGCCTTGGCCTGCTGTTCGTCCTGTTGGGGCTGACCGGCATGACCATCGCCTGGCGCGACGAACTGGATGCCTGGCTCAACCCTGACCTGCTGGTGGCGTCCGCGCCGATGACGGAGCCGGTCTCGCCGGCCACGGTCCAGGCAGTGACCGAGCGGCTGGCTGCGCCCCCCTACGGCAAGCCCAACCTGCTGATGCTGCCGGCCCATGCCGACGGCGTCTTTATCGCCTGGTATCCGGTCAAGGGGCCCGACGGCGTGGTGCCGGGCCGCTCACGCCAGGTGATGGTCGATCCGGTCACGCTTGCGGTGAAGGGCGAGCGGGTCTGGGGCGAGGCGGGCCTGTCGCGCCGGCTGCTGCTGCCCACGCTGTTCCACCTGCATCGCTACCTGCTTAGCGGCGACACCGGCAAGACCATCACCGGCGTGGCCGGCATGCTGCTGTTGCTGACCACGCTGGTGGGCGTGGCGGTGTGGTGGCCCAAGATGAAGCTGCGCTCGGTGGTGCAGGCGTTCCGCATCACGCACGGCGGTTCATGGTCGCGCTTCAACTATTCGCTGCATCGCGCGGGCGGCATCCTGGCCGCGCCGGTGCTGGCCATCATTGCCTTTTCCGGCTGGTACCTGAACCTGCCGAAGTGGGTGACACCGATGGTGGCGGGCGTAATGACTGTGACGCCGCCGGTGAAGCACGTCTCGGCACCGGCGCCTGCCGGGGCCCGGCAGCTGGGCGTGGGCGAGATCATGGCGGCGGCGCAGGCCCAATACCCGCAAGCGCAGGTGACCCGCATCAGCTTCCCGCGCAAGCCGGGCGACGCGTTCGAGGTACGGCTGCGCCAGCCCGGCGAGGTGCGCAAGGACACCGGTGCCACGCGGCTGTGGCTCGATGCCTGGAGCGGCAAACCGCTGGGCGTGCGTGATCCGCACGAGGCGCCGGCGGGCGACACGCTGCTGAACTGGCTGTTCCCGCTGCATACCGGCGAGGCCTTCGGGCTGCCGGGGCGCGTCTTCATCACGCTGTTCGGGCTGGCACCGCTGGCGTTTGCCGTGACCGGCGTGCTGATCTGGTGGAAGCGGCGGCGGGGCCATCAGCGGCATATGGTGAAGGCCGCACAACGCTCCGGCATGCGCCGGGCATGAAAAAAGCAGGCCGGCGGCCTGCTTTTCTTGTCTGGTGCGGCGGCGCCGCTCAGATTTCCAGGTTGTCGATCAACCGGGTCGCGCCCAGCTTGGCGGCCGTCAGGATCACCAGCGGCTCGCCGGCGAGGAATTCCTCGCGCGTCGGCGCCTGCAGGTCGACGCGCTTGCGGATCGACACGTAGTCAGGCTTCCAGCCGCGCCTGGCCAGCGATTCCTTCGCATTCGCCTCGACCGCAAGCAGGTCGGCCGCGGCGCGGTCGCTGCCCAGCACGGTGTCGCGCACGTCATGCAGCGTGCGGTACAGCACCGGCGCCTCGGCGCGCTCGTCGGGGCTCAGATAGCGGTTGCGCGACGACAGCGCCAGGCCGTCTTCGGCACGGATGGTCTCGGCGGGGATGATGTCAATCGGCAGGGCAAACTGCTGCACCATGCGGCGCACGATCATCAACTGCTGGTAGTCCTTCTTGCCGAACACCGCCACGCGAGGCTGCGCGCACGAGAACAGCTTCATCACCACCGTGCACACGCCCTTGAAGAAGCCGGGGCGGAACTCGCCTTCCAGGATGTCGCCCAGGTCATGCGGCGGCTCGACGCGGTATTCCTGCGGTTCGGGGTACATATCGCGCTCGGACGGCGCGAACAGCACGTAGACGCCTTCCCGCTGCAGCTTCTCGATATCGTCCTGCAGCGTGCGCGGGTACTTGTCGAAATCCTCGTTCGGGCCGAACTGCAGGCGGTTCACGAAGATCGATGCCACCACCGGGTCGCCGTGCTGGCGTGCCAGGCGCATCAGCGACAGGTGGCCTTCGTGCAGGTTGCCCATAGTGGGGACGAAGGCAGCGCGGTTCTGGCCGCGCAGTTGGTCGCGCAGCTCTTGGATGGAGGAAATGACTTTCATCTGCCTTGGTGTGCTGGTCGTGATAGGTGTGACCCGGGCGCCGGTCCATCGAGGGGCGGCACATGGACTACCGGTCTCGGCCTTCTGTCGGGCGTGGGGCCTTCGGGCACTTGCCGTCGGGGCCTGCGCCGTGGGCCGTTGGGCCGGCTGTCGGCGGATTGTAGAACAAGTGGGACGGGGCCGGACCCCGCACCGCGGGTGGGTCAGGTCGGGCTGTACGCCAATCGCACATAAATTGGTGCGAACGGTTCGGCCTGGGTGATCTCCACCAGCGCTTCGCGCGACAGCTCCAGCATGGCGATAAAGTTCACCACCACCACCGGCACGCCCTTGCCGGAGCGCACCGCGTCCTCGAACAGTTCGGAGAATTCCATGAAGCGCGAGTGCTGCAGCCGGCGCAGGATCTGGCTCATGTGCTCGCGCACCGACAGTTCCTCACGCGAGATCTTGTGGTGCTGGTTGAGCTTGGCGCGCTTGAGCACATCGGCCCAGGCGGACTGCAGGTCCACGGTTTCCACTTCGGGGAAGCGCGGCGCCAGGCTCTGCTCGATATAGACCTGCGAGCGCAGGAAGTCGCGGCCCAGCTGCGGCACCGTATCCAGGCGCTGCGCGGCTAGCTTCATCTGCTCGTATTCCAGCAGTCGGCGCACCAGCTCGGCACGCGGGTCCTCGGCCTCATCGTCGCTGTCGGCCTTCTTGACCGGCAGCAGCATGCGCGACTTGATCTCGATCAGCATGGCCGCCATCAGCAGGTATTCGGCGGCCAGCTCAAGGTTGGTCTTGCGGATCTGCTCGATGTAGGACAGGTACTGCCGGGTGACCTGCGACATCGGGATGTCGAGGACATTGAAGTTCTGCTTGCGGATCAGGTACAGCAGCAGGTCCAGCGGGCCCTCGAAGGCTTCCAGGAAGATCTCGAGCGCGTCCGGCGGGATGTACAGGTCCTGCGGCAGCTTGAACAGCGGCTCGCCGTACAGGCGCGCGAAGGCCATCCCGTCGACCATGTCGGCAGGGCCGGCTGCAACGGCCGGGGCCACGGCCGGCAGCTCGACGGGCAGCGGCAGCTTGTCCTGGTCGCCTGCGCTCATGGGCGGCGTGCGCTCGCGGGGGCGGCGGGAATCAGTTGTCCTGCGAGTAGACGTATGGCTTCTGCGCCACGCGCGAAGCTTCGGCGCGGGCGCGCTCTTCCAGGTCGATCGGCGACTTGTCCCACAGCAGGGCACGGCCGTCGCGCTGCTCGGCCTCCAGCGTCGGGCGCTCTTGCTTGAGCTGCTTCAGGAACTGGGTGATTTCGGATTCGTAGATGGCCATGTTCAACCGTGATGCGCCCGCGCGGGCGCCAGATGGGTGCAGTGGGCCACGATTTTACAGTATCGGCCCCCCGGAATGCATCCAGGCCTGGTGCAAGGCGCCGGAAAGTTCCGGGCGTAAGGCCGGGTGTGGTCAAATACCGACTTTGTATGTGTGGACAATCGGCGATGCCGCAAGACACCGCTATTACCGCTAACTCCGCTGGCCGCGCGCGCGTGGCCGTTCGCGTACTGGCCGTGCTGGGCGCGGTGCTGGCGCTGGCGGCCGGCCCGGCCCGCGCCGCCTACGAGGTCGAAGTCGAGGCACCCAAGCCGATTCGCGAAATGCTGGAAGAGCATCTCGACCTGGCACGCTACAAGGACCGCGCCGACCTTTCGCCGGACCAGCTTGACTATATGGTCGAGACCGCCGGCGAGCAGGTGCGGGCGCTCACCTCCACCGAGGGCTACTTCGACCCGACCACCACCACCCGCGTCGAAGGCGAGGGCGACAAGCGCGTGGTCCACGTGATGGTCGACCCCGGCGCGCGCACGCTGATCCGCAATGTCGACGTCCAGGTGACGGGCCCGGCAGCCACGCGCTCGCCCGAACAGGTGGCAGAGATGCAGGCCAAGTGGGGACTGCCGGTGGGTGAGCCGTTCCGGCAGGGCGACTGGGACAAGGCCAAGGAAGACGCGCTGGTCACGCTGCAGAGCCACAACTACTACGGCGCGCGCCTGGCCGCGTCGCAGGCGCGCGTGGAGCCGGACGACCAGCGCGCGGACTTGTCCGCGCATTACGCCAGCGGCCCGGCCTACCTGCTGGGGCCGCTGAAGGTGACCGGCACGCGCCGCTATCCGGAACAGATCATCTACAACGTCAACCCGCTGAGCGAGGGCGAGCCGTACCGCGTGGAGCGGCTGCTGGAGCTGCAGCGCGCGATCCAGAACCAGCCGTACTTCTCCAACGTGCAGGTCGACCTGGAACCGCCGCCGGACGCCGACAAGGCGGCTGACGGCGTGGTGAGCTCGCCAGTGCTGGTGCGCGTACGCGAATATCCGGCGCACCGGCTCAACAGCGGCGTGGGCTTTACCACCGACACCGGCGCGCAGATCGAAGGCCGCTATTCGTACTACAACCTGTTCAACCGCGCCTGGACCTTCGACTCGCAGGCGCGGCTGGAGCAGAAGCGCTCCTATCTGTTCGCCGAGACCGCGATGCCGCCGGACAGGGGCAACTACCGCAACAGCGTGTACAGCAGCTACGAGCGCACCATCGACATCGAGAACACCGACACCACCAGCCTGCGCGCGGGCCTGAAGCGCTCGCGCTCGCGCGAGAAGTACGACGTGACGACGTCGCTGGATTTCTACTACGACAAGCTGCTGCCGGAGGGCCAGGCCGCCCAGATCAGCAAGGCGCTGGTGCCGGCCTTTGCGTGGACGCGGCGCGACGTCGACAATCCTGTGTTCCCGCGCCGCGGCAACGTGATCAGCACCCAGGTCGGGGTGGCCGCCAAGGGTTTCCTCAGCGATGCCACCTTCCTGCGGCTGTACGGCCGTATCCGCCAGTACATACCGGTGGGCAAGCGCGACCTGGTGGTGGCACGGCTGGAACTCGGTGCCGACCTGACCGGCGACAGCTCCAGCCAGATCCCGGCCACGCTGCGCTTTCGCGCCGGCGGCACCGATTCGATCCGCGGCTACAGCTACCAGTCGATCGGCACGCCCAGCGGCTCCAGCATCTTGCCGGCCAAGTACCTGGGCACCGGCAGCCTGGAGTACCAGTACTGGTTCAAGCCGGACTGGGGCGTGGCGGTGTTCTGGGATCTCGGCACTGCCGCCGACAACCTGCGCGGCGTGACCATCTACAACGGCGTGGGCGTCGGCGTGCGCTGGCGCACGCCGGTGGGCCCGCTGCAGCTGGACCTGGGCTACGGCATCCAGGCGCAGCAGTTCCGGCCGCATATCTCGCTGGGGGTGGCGTTCTGATGCGGCACCCTTGTCTTTCCCGCCTGACCCGGATGCCGGCATGAGCGCTCACGATCTGCCTTCGGTGCCCGGCGGCGATTCGGCCCGGACGCCGACCCCGCCCGCGCCGCGCAAGCGGCGGCGGCTGTGGCGCGTGCTGGCCTGGCTGGCCGGCATCCTGCTGCTGCTGATGGTGGCGCTGGTGGCGGCGGGCGTGGCGGCGCTGCACACCGAGACCGGCACCCGCCACCTGTGGACGCTGGCCACGCGGCTGTCGGCCGGCATGCTCAGCGGCCGGCTGGAAGGCGGCACCGTGACGCACGGCCTGCGCCTGCGCGACGTGGTGTTCGCCAGCGGCCAGACGCGCGTGGCGGTGGACCGCGTGGATGGCAACTGGGCGCTCAACTGGCAGGCGCGGCGCCTGCACGTGCAGTGGCTACGCATCGGCAAGGCCGAAGTGAAGCTCGGACCGTCCGAGCCGAGCACCGAGCCGATGCAGAAGCCCACGTCGCTCGAACTGCCGCTGGCCATCGATGTCGATTCCCTGACGCTTGAGCGGCTGTCGCTGCTGCAAGGCACGGCGCCCACGGCCGTGCCGATGGTGTTCAGCAACCTGGCCGGCGCGCTGCACAGCGACGGCCAGCGCCACCGCGTCAGCGTGGACAAGCTGGAAACACCATACGGCAAGCTGGCGGCCAACGCCCAGCTGGGCGCACGCGCCCCGTTCGCGCTCAGCGCCGAAGCCTTGCTGGAAAGCAGCTGGCAGGATGAGGCCTTTGCCGTCAATGCCACCGCCAAGGGCAACCTGGACGCGCTGCGTGCCGAGCTGCAGGCCAGCGGCGACCGCATCCACCTGCGCGCAGGCGCCGACCTGACGCCGTTCGGCAAGGTGCCGTTCACGCACCTGCTGGTCGATGGCGATCGCATCAACCCGCGCCTGTTCAGCCCGTCGGCGCCACAGGCCAACCTGACCGTGCATGCCGAGCTGCGGCCGGTGGGCGGCGTGGCGGCGGGTGCCGGCGCGCAGGCAGCCAGTGCCGTGGCGGCATCGGCTCCCCCGGCGGCATCGGGGGTCTCCGCATCCGCTCCTGCGGCGGTGCCGGCGCCCGCACCGCTGGCGGTCGCCGGCGACATCGCGATCCACAACCTGGAAGCCGGTCCGCTGGACAAGGAGCGGCTGCCGGTCCAGTCGGTGCGCGCCCACGTCGAGCTGAGCGAGATGGCACAGGCCGTCTCGGACCTGCGCGTGGCGCTGGCCGGCAAGGCCGAGATTGCCGGCGGCGGTTCGCTGCGCGGCGGCCGTGGCGGTTTCGACCTGGATGTGCGCAGGCTGGACCCGGCCGCGCTGCATGGCTCGCTGACCAGCGCCAGCCTGTCCGGCCCGGTGGTGGTGCGGATGGAGCCGGGCCGACAAAGCGTGGCGCTGGACTTGTCGGGCGGGCCGCTCAAGCTTTTCGCCGATGCCAGCATCGATGCCGAGGCGGTCACGCTGGCCACGCTGCGCGCCGCGGTGGGGCCGGGTTTGCTGACCGCGGAAGGCAAGCTCGGCCTGAAAGACAAGCAGCCGTTCAGCTTCAAGGGCAAGCTGGCCTCGTTCGATCCCTCGCGCCTGGCCAAGGTTGCCGCCGGCCGGATCAACGCGGATTTCACCGCGACCGGCGAGATCGCGCCCGAGCTTGGCGTGGCGCTGGATTTTGCCGTGCATGAGAGCGAATACGCGGGCCTGCCGATGACCGGCGGCGGCAAGGTGCGCCTCGCAGGCGAGCGGCTCTTGCCAAGCGAGGCCTCGCTGAGCATGGCCGGCAACCAGGCCAACCTGCGCGGCAGCTTCGGCGCGCGCGGCGATGCGCTCAAGCTAGCGGTCGATGCGCCGCAGCTGGAGCGGCTCAAGTTTGGCGTGGCCGGCAAGCTCAAGCTCGACGCCACCATCACCGGCACGCTGAAGAAACCTGAAGTGGTGGCCGACTACAACGCACAGGCGCTGGAAGTGGGTCCGCACAAGGTGGCCAGCGCCAGCGGCCGCGCCGAGGTGCGCGGCGGGCTGGACGGTCCGCTCTCGGTGCAGCTGGCCGCGCGCGACTACCGCGGCCCGCAGGCCAGCCTGAGCACGCTCGATGCCACGCTCAACGGCACCCAGGCCAACCATACATTCGACGTCAAGGCGGCCGGCAGCCTGAACAAGCGGCCATTGCAGCTGGCGCTGGCGGGGCAGGGCGCGTGGAAGGGCAAGGAGGGCTGGAACGGCACCATCCGCACGCTGGAAGAGCGCAGCACCGTCAACCTGCGCCTGGCAGCGCCGACGCAACTGCTGGTGGCCGACCAGCGCGTGCGCCTGGGCGCCGCGCGCCTGCTGCTGGACCGCGCCACGCTGGCGATCGACAGCCTGGACTGGGACCACGGCCGCATCCGCAGCGCGGGCAGCCTGGACGGCCTGCAGGTGGGCCATGTACTGGAGCTGATGGAAACCATCACCGGCGAGAAGCCGCCGGTGCGCTCCGACCTGGTCATCGACGGCCGCTGGAACCTGGCGCTGGCCGAGACCGCGACCGGCTTTGCCGAACTGCGCCGGCGCAGCGGCGACCTGTCGGTCAATGCCGGCCGGGGCTTCACCACGCTCGGCCTGGGCGAGACGAGCCTGCGCGCCGAGGCCGGCGGCAACCGCATCGCGCTGCGCGGCGGCATGGTGTCGGGCCGCATCGGCAAGGTGGTGGTGGACGCCTCCGCCGGACTGGTGCAGGAGCAGGGGCTGCAGACCGTGGGCCCGGCCTCGACCCTGGGCGGCACGGTCACCGTCGACGTGCCGCGGCTGAAATCGCTTGAAGCGCTGACCGGCCCGCAGTACGCCTTCGACGGCAAACTGGCCGCGGCGATGCGCCTGGCCGGCACGGTCGGCGCGCCGCTGCTGACCGGCACCGTCGACGGCGACAATCTCGCCGTCACGCTGTATGACCTGGGCCTGCGCCTGACCGACGGCACCGTGCGCGTGGTGCTGGACCAGAACACGGTCGAGCTCAAGCACGTGGAATTCCACGGTGGCGACGGCAAGATCACGGCCACTGGCAACGTCAAGCTGGGCGAGGCCGATCCCAACCTGACCGGCAAGATCGTCGCCGACAAGCTGCAGCTGTTCGCCAGCCCCGAGCGCACGCTGGTGGTCTCGGGCGATGCCACCATCGCCAACGAGAACAAGCAGGTCGTGATCCGCGGCAAGATCCGCGTCGACCGCGGCCTGTTCGACCTGCCCAAGGCCGGTGCGCCAGTGCTGGGCGACGATGTGGTGGTGATCCGGCGCAAGGACCAGCGCGCCGTGAAGACTGCCGCCACGCCGGCGCCGGAGACCAAGCCGGCAAGCAAGTTCAGCCCGGTGATCGACCTGACCGTGGACCTGGGCAACAACTTCCGCTTCCGCGGCGCGGGCGCGGACCTGTTGCTGGCCGGCCAGATGGGCGTCAAGAGCGAACCCCTGGCACCAATGAAGGCCACCGGCACGGTGCGCGTGACCGAAGGCACCTATGAAGCCTTCGGGCGCAAGCTGGACATCGAGCGTGGCGTCATCAACTTCAACGGCCCGATCGACAACCCGAACATGAACATCCGCGCCATGCGCCGCAACCAGGAAGTGGAGGCGGGCGTGGAGGTGACCGGCACGGTGCGGCTGCCGCGCGTGCGGCTGGTGTCGGAGCCCAACGTGCCCGAAGAGGATAAGCTCTCGTGGCTGATGTTCGGCTACGGCGCGGAAAGCGCCGGTGCCGGCCAGCAGCGCCAGCTGGGTGGCGCCGCGCTGGGCGGCGCGGCGCTGGGTATGATCGGCGGCAAGGCCGGCAAGGGGATCGTGCAGCATTTCGGCATCGACGAATTTTCGATCGGGCCCAGCACCGCGGGTCTCAATGACCAGCAGGTGGTCAGCATGGGCAAGGCCATTTCCGATCGTATGTCGGTCGGCTATGAGCAGAGCCTGACATCGGCCTCGAACGTGGTGAAGCTGACCTGGCAGTTCTCGCGGCGCTGGTCGCTGATTGCCAAGGGCGGGTCCATCAACGGTTTGTCGGTCTTGTTCAACCGCCGCTTCGACAGCTGGGCGAACCTGTTCAGCGGGACCTCGGGTCGCAGCGACACCAGAAGGAGCCAGCAGGATGAGAGCCAGCCAACCAGTCCCGACAGCGCGGCACAGGCAGCCTCGGCAGCCGTCGCCGAACCCGTGCGCCGCTGACGGGCGCCCCGCCACTTTCGCGTCGCCGCGACGCCTTGCCGCCATGGGACTCTTTGCCGCTTTGCTTGCGCTGTTCGGCTGCGACCAGCAGAAGGTCGATGAAGCCATGAAGAAGGCGGGCGACACCGCCCGCAACACCTGGAACGCGATCAAGCCCGACAGCGAGTTGTTCAAGGGCATCGTCCCCGGCCAGTCCACTGAGGAAGACCTGCGGCGCCAGGCCGGCAAGCCGGAGATCGTATGGGAGGAAGCCGACGGCGGGCGCCGGCTGGAGTACCCGCGTGGCCCCGAGGGCACCACCACCTGGATGGTCACCATCGGCACCGATGGCAAGGTCGCGAAGATCGAGCAGGTGCTGTCAGCCGAGAACTTCGCACGCGTGCGCGCCGGCATGAGCAAGGACGACATCCGCCGCCTGCTCGGCAAGCCCACCAAGGTGGAGGCATTTGCCCTGAAGAAGGAAGAGGTGTGGGGCTACCGCTGGATGGAAACCTCCACCGACAAGGCCTTTTTCAATGTGCATTTCAACAGCGACGGCACCGTCACCACGACCTCGCGCAGCGACGATCCGTCGAAGATGCAGGGCGGCTGACCCGTGCCCAGGCCCTCAGTGGAGCAGGTGGCAGGCGGCCACGTGCACCGGCGCGGCTGAGCCGGCGGCCGGGTCCAGCCGCAGCATGCGGGGGATCTCGGTGGCGCAGGCCGGCACCGCCCGCGGGCAGCGCGGATGGAACTTGCAGCCCGCCGGCGGGTTCAGCGCCGAGCCGATATCGCCCAGGATCAGCCCTTCGGCCGGCTGGTGGTCAGGGTCGGGACGCGGCGCCGAGCCCAGCAGTGCCTGCGTGTAGGGGTGGCGCGGGGCGCTGAACACCGCGGCGCTGGGCCCGCTTTCGGCCATATTGCCCAGGTACATCACGCCCACGGCCGAGCTGAAATGTTCCACCAGCGCCAGGTCATGGGCGATCACCACATAGGCCAGGCCGAAGCTGCGCTGGATATCCGACAGCAGGTTGACGATCTGCGCCCGGATCGAGACATCCAGCGCCGAGGTGGGCTCGTCCAGCACGATCAGCCGCGGCTGCAGCGCCAGCGCGCGCGCCACGGCAATGCGCTGGCGCTGGCCGCCGCTGAACTCGTGCGGATAGAGGTCAAGCGCGCCGGGCGGCAGGCCGACGATCTCCAGCAGCTCCAGCAGCCGCCGGCGCAGCGCGGCGCGGTCGCCGCCCTGGCCGTGCGCAAGCAGCGGCTCGGCCAGCAGCATGCTGACCTTCAGGCGCGGATTGAGTGACGAGGACGGATCCTGGAACACCGCCTGCACCTGGCGCCGGTAGCCCAGCACGCCCTTGCGGTCCAGCGCCAGCACGTCCTGGCCGTCGAAGCGGATGGTGCCCGCGCTGGGGCGCTCAAGCAGCAGCAGCTGCCTGGCGATGGTGGTCTTGCCGCAGCCGGACTCGCCCACCAGCGCATAGGTCTGCCCGGCATCCACGGCAAAACTGACGCCGTCGACGGCGCGCACCGTGCCGCCGCCGCGCGCGGGGAAATGCTTCTTTAGGTTTTCGACTTCGAGCAGCATGGCTGCCTCCTGGGTTCTTAGCCGGCCGACGCCAGCCAGCAACTGACCTTGTGGCCGGATTCAAGTTCGATCTCGGGGGGATAGGCGTCATCGCACAGCGGCTTGCGGTGTGGGCAGCGCGCCGCGAAGCGGCAGCCGTGCGGCGGGTCGATCAGGCTGGGCGGGCTGCCCTGGATGGCGTACAGGCGCTCGCGCTTTTCGCCGAAGTGGGGGATGGCCTGGAGCAGGGCCTGCGTGTAGGGATGGGCGGGGCGCTGGTACAGCGTGCGCACGTCGCCGGTCTCGACAATGCGTCCGGCGTACATCACCGCCACCCGGTGGCAGATGCTGGCCGCCACGCCCAGGTCGTGCGTGATCAGGATGATGCCGACACCGGTCTGCGCCTGGATCTTGCGGAACAGCGCCATGATCTGCACCTGGATGGTCACGTCCAGTGCCGAGGTGGGCTCGTCCGCCACCAGCAGGCGCGGCGCGCTGGCAATGGCCATGCCGGCTACCACGCGCTGGCGCATGCCGCCGCTGAACTGGTGCGGATAGTCGTCCAGCCGCGTCTCGGGCGAGGGGATGCGCACGCTGTCCAGCACCTGCACCACCTGGCGGCGTCGCGCCTCGCGGCTGTCGGCGCGGCCGTGGTAGCGCAGCGGCGCGCCGACCTGGTCGCCCACCGTGAAGACCGGGTTCAGCGAGGTCAGCGGATCCTGCGAGATCATCGCGATCTTGCGGCCGCGGTACTGCGTGCTCATGGTCTTTTCGGGCAGCTGCAGCAGGTCCACGCCATCGAGCAACACCTTGCCGCCGAGTTGCACGCCGCCCTGGCGCGGCAGCAGGCGCAGGATCGACAGGATAGTCATGGACTTGCCGGAACCGGATTCGCCCACCACGCCCAGGGTCTCGCCCTCATGCACGTGCAGGTCGACGCCGTCCACGGCGCGCACCGTGCCGCGGCGCAGTTCGAGGTGCGTGGTCAGGCCCTGTACCGACAGCATGGGCGCGCCGCGTAGGGAATTCTGGGCAGCTGGCGTTGGCGACGGGCGTTGCGTCACGTGCGGGTCGGGGCCGGTCATAGCTGCCTCCTTTTCGGGTCGAAGTGGTCGCGCAGCCAGTCGCCCAGCAGGTTGGACGCCAGGCAGGTGGCCATGATGGCCAGTCCGGGCATGGTGATGGCCCACCACGCGTTGGTGATGTAGTTGCGCGCATCGGCTAGCATCAGCCCCCACGACACATCGGGTTGCTGGATGCCCAGGCCGAGAAAGCTTAGCGAGGCCTCGAAGATGATCACCTGGCCAACCTGCAGCGTGGCCAGCACCAGCAGGGTGTTGAGCAGGTTGGGCAGCAGGTGGCGGCGGAAGATGGTGAGCGTGCCGCAGCCGGCCACGCGCGCCAGCGCCACGTAGTCGCGCTGCTTGAGCGACATCACCTCGCCGCGCACGATGCGCGCGTACCAGGTCCAGTAGGTCACCACGATCACCAGCACCACGGTGTTGAAGCCCGGGCCCAGCACCGCGGCCAGCACCAGCGCCAGCGCCAGCGCGGGGATCGACATCTGGATATCGACCAGCCGCATGATGAGCGCGTCCAGGCGCCCGCCGAAGTAGCCGGCCAGCATGCCGGCGGCGGTGCCGATGCCGCCCGAGATCAGGATGGCGTACAGCGCGACCACCAGCGAGATGCGCGTGCCGGCCATGATGCGCGAGAGCAGGTCGCGCCCCATGTTGTCGGTGCCCAGCGGATAGGCCCAGCTGCCGCCCGCCAGCCAGGCCGGTGGCTGGAAGGCCAGGCCGAGGTCGAGGCCATTGGGGTCGTGCGGCAGCAGCGCCTCGCCGCCGACGGCGCAGACCAGCAGCACCGGGAAGATTACCAGCGCAAACCAGGGCAGGCCACTCAGGTCACGCCGCTGGCGCTTGCGGGCCGGCGCCGCCGGGGCGCTGGCAGGAGGAACGGCGATCTCAGGCATGGCGGATCCTCGGGTCGATCAGGCCGTAGCTCAGGTCGACCATCAGGTTGGACAGCACGAACAGCACGGAGGTGAGCATCACGCCCGCCTGCACCACGGGAAAGTCGCGCGCGAACACGGCCTCGACCACGGTGCGGCCGACGCCTGGCCAGGCGAAGATGACTTCGACCACGAAGGCGCCGCCCAGCATCGCCGCGAAGTACACGCCGAGGATGGTCACCAGCGGAATGGCCGCGTTGCGCAGCGCGTACTTCCAGATCAGCACGCGCTCGGGCAGGCCCATGGCGCGGCCCATGCGGATGTAGTCGCTGTCGAGCACATCCAGCATGGCCGAGCGCACCACGCGGGTCTGCGCCGCCACCGGATACCAGCCCAGCGCAATCGCGGGCAGCACCAGGCTGTTCCACGAATCGCGCCCGAACGCCGGCAGCCAGTTCAGCTGCACCGCGAAGAACAGGATCAGCAGCAGCCCGACCCAGAAGTTGGGCATGGCCTGTCCAAGCATGGCGAAGACCTTGGCAAAGCGGTCGAACCAGGAGCCGCGGTAGACCGCCGATAGCACGCCGAACGGCACCGCCATCGCAATCGAGAAGCCCAGCGCGGCCAGCGCCAGTTCCACCGTGGCCGGCAGCCGCTCCAGGATCAGCCCCAGTGCCGGTTCCTGCCAGCGGTAGGAGTTGCCGAAGTCGCCGGTGACGGCATGGCCGAGGAAGACCAGGTACTGCGCCACCAGGGGCTGGTCCAGGCCGAGATGGCGGCGCGTTGCCTCGATCACCTGCGGCGGCGCGTCGGCCGGCAACAACAGGGCAAGCGGGTCGCCGGACAGGCGCGAGATCAGGAAGATGATCACGCTCGCGCCAAGGATGCTGATCAGGCCGTGCAGCAGGCGTTTTGCAATAGGCATGACAGGCTCCGTCGGAGAATTGTCAGCGGGAATGCCGCGCCCGGCTCGGGCGCCGGGCGCGGCGGCGGATCACTGCTTCCAGCTGACTTCCTGGAATGAGCGCCAGTAGTCGCGGATGGGCCAGGGCACGTAGTTGATCTTGTTGTCGCGCCAGGCAAAGGTCACCAGCGGCCGGTAGGTCGGCAGGCCGCCCAGCACGCGCTCCTGCTTGAGCCGCGCGATCTGGCGCAGCAGCGCGGTGCGCGCCGCGGGGTCCATGGTCTGGCGCTGCTTCTCCAGCAGCGCGTCGACCTCGGGGTCGCTGGTGTAGGAATAGGTGCCCCAGCCGCCGCCGCCCTGGTAGCTGTGCAAATGGCCGGACCAGGCCAGTCCCGGGTCGCCGGGCAGCCCCTGCGACCACATCCAGCTCAGCACGCCGTCCATCTCCGGCGGGCCCGAGCGGCCGCGCTTGCCCAGGCTGATCCAGGCCCCGTACTCTAGGTTGCGCACCTGGCAGCGGATGCCCACGGAACTCAGGTAGGCATACATGGCTTCGCCCACTTCCTTCACGCCCGGTTCGCGCGGCGTGGTGAGGTTGTAGCAGGGGGTCTCGAAGCCATTGGGATAGCCCGCCTGCCTGAGCAGCTCGCGCGCACGCTTCTGGTCGAAGGCGTAGGGCTTGAGCTCGGGGTCGTAGCCATTCGACTCCTTGCCCACCTGCGCATAGCGCTCGCCCTGGCCGAACAGCACGCGCTTGATGATGGCGTCGACATCGATGGCGTGCGCGGCCGCCTGCCGCACGCGCACATCGTTGAACGGCGACTTCGGCATCTGCGTGTTGAAATTGAGGAAGAGGTTGTTGCCGCTCACCAGCGTGACGGTCTTCACCCCCGGCATCTTCTTGAATTCCTCGACCATCGACGGCGGCACGTTGTCGATGAAATCGACCTTGCCGGTCTTGAAGGCCGCCACCCGGGTCAGGTCCTCCGGGATCACCTTGATGGTCAGGTCCTTGATGCCCGGGCGCTTTTCCTTGTTCCAGTAGCCGTCGAAGGCTTCCAGCTTCAGCTCGTCCTTGACCGTGCGCGAGACAAACTTCCACGGCCCGGTGCCGACCGGCTTGCGGGCGAACTCTTCTTCGCCGACCTTCTGGATGTACTTCTTGGGCATGGCCCACAGCTGCATGTTGCCGACGATGAACTGCGCATCCGGCTCCTTGAAATGCAGCTTGAAGCGGTGCGCATCCACGATCTCGAAACGCTCGATTGACGAGACATAGTGCGAGAAGAAGCTGCTCTTGGGGTCGCGCTGGCGTTGCCAGGAGAACTCGAGGTCCTCGGACGTCAGCGGGTCGCCGTTGTGGAAGCGCACGCCCTTGCGCAGCTGCACGTCGAGCACGGGCTTGCCGTCCTTGCCGTTTTCCAGCTTCCAGTTCTCCGCCAGCCAGTTCTCGTCCTTGAGCGCGGCATTGCGGCGCACCAGCATCTCGAAGATCTGGCCGACAAAGTAGTGGTCGACGCCGGCCGAGATCTTGACCGGGTCGAGCGTGGTCGATTCCGCGCCGAAGGCGACGGTGAGGCTGCCGGTGGCCGGTGCGGCCGGTGCGGCGTGAGCCGCGGGGATGGCGGCGGCCAGCATGCCGGCCAGCAGGCGGCGCCGGGCGGCGCCGGTCAACTTCACTTGCATGGTGCTCCTCCTGTTGCGCCGTCTCGTGGCGGCGCTGTTGGTGAGAACAACGGATGCGCTCAGCGCGGGAAGCTGCCTTCCAGCTGGCGTACCACCTCCAGCAGGCGCGGGCGCACCTCGTCGAGCAGGAATGACGGGGACAGGCGGAACGACGGTCCGCCCACGTTGATGGCCATGGGCGGCATGCCATGGCCGGGCTCGAAGCCGCGCGCAATGCCGTTGACGTCCGGCTGCCAGTCGCCCATCGAGCAGGTCACGCCCAGGGTGAGGTGGTCCGCCAGGCCCTGCTCGATGCCCTGGCGCAGGCGCGGCCACGCCATGTCGTCGACGTCGCGCACCTGTTCCATGAAGGCCTGGCGCTCCTGGTCCGGCACCACCGCCAGCCAGGCGCGGCCGATGGCCGAGGTGGCGACGGGAATGCGCGAGCCGGTATCGAGCGTCAGCGCAATCGCTGCGCAGCTGCGGCAGTGCTCGACATAGATCATCGAGAAGCGGTCGCGCGTGCCCAGCGACACCGTGCCGCCGGAAAAGTCGGCCAGCTCCTGCATCAGCGGTCGCGCCACCTTGCGGATGTCCAGCCGCGACAGCATGGCGCTGCCCAGCCGCAGGCAGGCCGTGCCCAGGCTGTACTTGTGGCTGCCTTCGGCCTGCGCCAGGTAGCCCAGCCGCGTCAGGGTGGAGGTCAGGCGCGATACCGTCGACTTGGGCAGCCCGCAGCGCCGGGCGATTTCCTGGTTGCCCAGCACGCGGTCGCTGGTGCGGAAGCAGGCCAGCACTTCCAGCCCGCGCGCCAGCGCGGTGACGAAGTGGCGGTCTTCTTTGAAGGCATTGCCGGTGGATCGGTCCTGCATAACCGTTGGCTCCCTCGTTGTGCCGTTGCATGCCAGCCGCGCTTGTTCGACGCGCAGGCGTGCGGGACGCGCGCGCGGCGTCCTCGTCCGGTACGGCGGTACTACCCGACAGCGGTCCCGTTCAGCCGCCGGCCTCGGTATCCAGCAAGGCCTGCAGCTCGACCTTGCGCACCTTGCCGGTGGCGGTCAGCGGGAACTCGGGCAGGATGCGGATCTCGGGCACCTTGTAGACCGCCATCTGCTCGCGGCACCATGCATGCAGCGTGTCGGCAGTGATGCCGTCGGCATGCTCGGGGCGCAGGCGGATAAAGGCCACCGGGACCTGGCCCTTGTCCGGGTCGGGGCGGCCCACCACGGCCGAGCCCAGCACCGCCGGATGGCGTGACAGCAGCACCTCCAGCTCGGACGGGAACACGCTCATGCCGCGCACCTTGAGCATCTCCTTGCGTCGTCCCAGGAAATGCAGGTAGCCCGCCTCGTCATAGGCGCCGATATCGCCGGTGCGGAACCAGCCGTCGCGGAACACCTGAGCATCCACGTCGGGGCGGCCCCAGTAGCCCTTGAACAGCGACGGCGTGCTGACCACGATCTCGCCTTCCTCGCCGACCGGCAGCACCGCGCCGGTGTCGAAGTCGCAGATCTTGATGCGCGTGCCCGGCACCGGCAGGCCGACAAACACCGGGCGGCCGCGCAGGTCCATATCGTCGTCCTGCATGCCGGTGGTGAAGGTGTCGCTGGTATGGGTCTCGGTCATGCCCCAGGCGCCTTCGGCAATGATGCTGCCGGTCAGCGCGTGCCAGCGCTGGCGGATGTCGGGGGTGATCTTGCGGATGAACGAGGCGGCGCGCGTGTGCTGCAGCGAACGCAGGTCGTAGCGGCCGCATTCGGGGTGGTTCATCAGCTCGACCGCGTTGTCCACCACCACGAAGGTGCGGTTGACACGATAGCGCTCGATCGCGGCCATCACCGCGACCGGGTCCCAGCGCGCCAGCAGCACCACCGTCGCGCCGCTGAAGATCGGGTAGATCAGCCCGAGGTTCTCGCCCGCGATCCAGAACATCGGCAGGAAGTTCAGCATCACGTCGCCGGAGCCTTCTGCCAGCCGTTCCGCATCGACACCGCCGGTGAGCGCGTAGGAAGCCGCCGCGGTGTAGACCATGTCGCGCTGCGTGTGCATGCAGCCCTTGGGCAGGCCGGTGGTGCCGCCGGTGTAGTTCAGTGCGGCCAGCGTGTCCATGTCGGCCGGGGGTTGTGCGACCGGCTCGGTGTCGCGCAGCGCCTGCAGCAGGTCGATGGCGCCTTCCACGGCCAGCGGGGGCGCGTCGAGGCCCGCTGGCAGCGGCAGGTCCGGCTGTGCCGGCAGCATCGCGCCGGCACTGGTGGTGTAGACAGTATGCAGCAGCGTCTGCGCGCGCACTGACATCAGCAGCGGCGCCAGCTGGTCCTGCACGATGACGGTGGTGGCGCCGGCATCGTTCAGCTCATAGACCAGCTCCTGTTCCTTGAAGAGCGGGTTGACCGGCACATACACCGCGCCCAGCTTCAGGATGCCGTAGAAGACCACGTGGAACTGCGGGCAGTTGCCCATCATCACCGCCACCCGGTCGCCCGCGCCCACGCCGCGGCCCTTGAGCAGCGCGGCGCAGCGCTCGGACAGGTCGTCGAGCTCGGCGTAGGTCACGGTGGTGCCGTACCAGACCAGCGCGGGGTGGTCCGGGCGCTTGCGCGCCCACGCGCGCAGATAGTCGCCCAGCGGGGCCTCGCCATGGGGGTAGACCGGTGCGTCGGGCAGGCCGGCGGGCCAGATCTTGCGATGCCGGGCTTCCAGGTCCTCGAAGAACGCCTGTTCGTTCATCTGCTGTCTCCTGTTGCTTTCGCTCTGGTTCTGTCTGCCGCCGTGCCTACCAGGCGTCGACGAAGGTGCGTACCGGACGATGGGGATTGGCGGCGCCGGCCTCGAGCCCGCTGACCACCCACTGGCGGGTGGCGGCGGGGTCGATCACGGCGTCGAGTTCCAGTGCCGCCGCGGCGTTGATGGCATGGCCGCGCTCGTACATCTGCGCCACCAGCTGCTGGTACAGCGCATCGCGCTGCGGACCGGCCGGCAGCGCTTCCAGCTCCTTGCGGAAACCCAGCCGCACCGCGCCCTCGAGGCCCATGCCGCCGAATTCGCCGGTCGGCCACGAGACCGTGAAGGTCGGCGCGCGGAAGCCGCCCGCGGCCATCGCCATTGCGCCCAGGCCGTAGCCCTTGCGAAGCACTACCGCCAGGAACGGCACGCGCAGCTTGGCGCCGGCGACGAACATGCGCGACACATGGCGCACCTGGGCGCGGGCCTCGACCTCCGGGCCCACCATGAAGCCCGGGGTGTCGATCAGCGACACGATCGGCAGCCCGTGCGCATTGCACACCTGCATGAAGCGGGCGGCCTTGTCGGCGGCATCGGCATCGATGGCGCCGCCGAGGTGGCGCGGGTTGTTGGCGAGAATGCCCACGGACCGGCCTTCGATGCGCGCCAGTGCGGTGTGGATGCCGGTGCCAAAACCTGCGCGCAGTTCCAGCACGCTGCCCGCGTCGGCCAGGCCGGCGATGGCGGCGCGCGTGTCGTAGACGCGCAGGCGGTTCTCTGGCACCACCTGGCGCAGCGCCAGCGCGTCAGGCGCCTGCCAGTCGTCGACGCGGCCCTGGAACATCGACAGGTAATGCCTGGCCGCGGCCACGGCGTCGGCCTCATCGTCGACCAGCAGGTCAACCACGCCGTTGTGGTACTGCACCGTGGCCGGGCCGATATCCTCGGGGCGGAACACGCCCAGGCCGCCGCCTTCGATCATGGCGGGGCCGGCCATGCCGATATTGGCGTTGCGCGTGGCGATGATCAGGTCGCAACAGCCCAGCAGCGCGGCATTGCCGGCAAAGCAGCGCCCGGAGGCGATGCCCACCACCGGCACTTCGCCGCTCAACTCGGCGAAGGCGGCGAACGACGGCTGGTACAGGCCGGCCACGGTGGGGAAGTCGATGTCGCCCGGGCGGCCGCCGCCGCCTTCGGCAAAGATCACCGTCGGCAGCCGGTTCCGCAGGGCCACCTCCAGGATGCGGTCGGTCTTGATATGGTTGCGCTTGCCTTGGGTGCCGGCCAGCACTGTGGCGTCGTAGGCCAGCACCGCGCAGCGCGCGCACTCCGGTGCGAACAGGCTGCCGTTGACGGCGCCGGTGCCGGTGATCAGGCCGTCGGCAGGGGTGTTGGCGATCAGGTCGGCCTCGCTGCGCCGGCTGGCCTGTGCCGCCAGCGCCAGGCCGCCGTATTCGCGGAAGCTGCCGGCATCACACAGGTCGTCGACGTTCTCGCGCGCGGTGCGCTGGCCGCGCGCATGGCGGCGTGCCACCGCCTCGGGGCGGGCCGCGTCGTACAGGAAGGCATGGCGGTCGAGCACGCGCTGCAGGTCGGCGCGGATCGCCGCCGGGTCGGCGTGCTCGGCTTCGCCATCGGCATGGGCGCCGGCGTCGGCCGGCTCCAGCACCAGCATGACCTGGCCCTCGGCCACCTGCTCACCTGAGGCGGTGCGCAGGTCGATCACGCGGCCCGCGTGCTCGGCCACGATGGCATGTTCCATCTTCATCGCATCGAGCACGGCCACGGTCTGGCCGGCCTTGACCAGGTCGTTCTCGCGCGCCAGTTCGATCACGCGTCCGTTCATCGGCGCGCGCACCGCGCACAGGCCCTCGCCCAGTTGCTCCTCGAAGCTTGCCGTGCTGGAAGGTGCCGCCACCTTGGGGGCGCTGCCTCCTGCCAGGGCATGTCGCGCCGCGTCTTGCGCAGCAATCTGCGCGGCGCGTTCCAGCAGGGCGGGCAGCGCGGCTTCCATATAGCGCGTATGCACGTGCTGGCTGGCAAAGTCCTCGCGCTCGGCCAGCGCCCGCAGCAGGTTGAGGTTGGTGGCGATGCCGCCGATATTGAATTCCCCCAGCGCGCGCTGCAGGCGCCGCACTGCGTCAGCGAAGTTGTCGCTGGCTGAGGTGACGATCAGCTTGGCCAGCAGCGTGTCGTAGTGCGCGGACGGTGCATAGCCGGTATAGCCGTGGGTGTCCACGCGCACGTCCGGACCGGTGGGCGGATCGAAACGCTCCAGCCGCCCCTGTGCCGGCCGTGCCAGTCCTTGCGCGTCGGTGGCCTCGGCATTCACGCGCACCTGGATGGCATAGCCGCGCACGCGCGGCGGGTGTTGCGGGTCCAGCCCCAGCTCTGCCAGGCGCCGGCCTTCGGCCAGCCCCAGCTGCACGGCCACCAGGTCCACGCCGGTGACCTGCTCGGTGACGGTGTGCTCGACCTGCAGGCGCGGATTGGCTTCGATAAAGACAAAGGGCAAGGCCACGCCATCGCGGCGCGCGCCGTCCTCGGGCTCTTCGACCAGGAATTCAAACGTGCCCAGGCTGTGGTAGCGCGCTTCGCGCGCGAGCGTGCAGGC
Source organism: Cupriavidus sp. FW305-F7 (assembly GCF_058782875.1). Classification (NCBI taxonomy): domain Bacteria; kingdom Pseudomonadati; phylum Pseudomonadota; class Betaproteobacteria; order Burkholderiales; family Burkholderiaceae; genus Cupriavidus; species Cupriavidus sp. FW305-F7. The sequence continues at coordinate 203,597 of NZ_JBYSYC010000002.1, forward strand.
GGCATCGACAATGCGCTGGCGCAGCGCCGGATCGAGCGCCGGGCTGGGCGCGATCTCGATCACTTTCTGGAAACGGCGTTGCAGCGTGCAGTCACGCTCGCCCAGTGCGATCACGTGGTGGCCGTCGCCGGCGATCTGCACTTCGATATGGCGCGCGCGGGCCACCAGCCGCTCGGCGTAGATGGCATCGATGCCGAAGGCCGAGCGCGCTTCGGAGCGGCAGCGCGCATAGGCTTCGGGCAGGGCGTCGCGCTCGCGCACCACGCGCATGCCGCGCCCGCCGCCGCCGCCCACCGCCTTGAGCACCACGCCGGCGCCGTCCTGCTCGTCGAAGAAGGCGGTCACTGCATCGAGCGTGGCGCCGCCCGCAGTGGCGGGCATCACCGGTATGCCGCAGCGTGCGGCCAGCGCCAGCGCGCGGCCCTTGTCGCCGAACAGGGCCAGCTGCTCGGGCTCGGGGCCGACAAAGACGATCTGCGCGGCTGCGCAAGCGCTAGCAAAGTCCGCGCGCTCGCTGAGAAAGCCATAGCCAGGGTGGATGGCGTCGCAGCCGGTGGCGCGCGCTGCGGCGATGATGGCGGGAATGTCGAGATAGGCGGCGGCCCCCTGGCCCTGCAGCGCGACAGCTTCGTCGGCCAGCAGGCGGTGCCGGCTGGCATCGTCGTCGGTGGCATAGACGGCCACGGTGGCGATGCCAAGGTCTCGTGCGGCGCGCTGCACGCGCAACGCGATCTCGCCACGATTGGCGATCAGGAGCTTCTTCACAAATGTCCCCTTCCATGCGAAGCGGCATCGCGCAAGCAGCGTTGCGTGGCCGGCTTCTGTTTTTTGGTTTGTGATTCTGCGAGGTGGAATCTACGCGGCTCGTCCAGGGGTCACAAGCGCGATGCGCCGGAACCATGTATGACATGCCGCGCGTGCATAGCGCGCGAGCGAGGGGGAGGGGAAGTGCTGCCCGTTCTGTTCTGCATTGCAGAATCTCGGGCGCTGTGGCGGGTTGATCCAAAGGCCTGGCTGGCCTTGGGTCGCTACCGATGGGACGCGCGGAACATGGTGTTGCCGCGGATTTGCCGCCCTCTCCCGCGAGCGGGAGAGGGGAACGGCGATGCGTGCTCTGCTTCAGCCGATGCGCATGCCCGGCACCGCGCCCTCGTGCGGTTCCAGGATATACAGGCCCGGCGCGGCCTTCTCATCCGCGGCCGATGCCGCTAGCACCATGCCTTCGGACACGCCGAACTTCATCTTACGCGGGGCCAGGTTGGCCACCACCACGGTCAGCTTGCCGACCAGCTGCTCCGGCGTGTAGGCCGACTGGATGCCGGAGAACACGTTGCGGGTGCGGCCTTCGCCCAGGTCCAGCGTCAGCTGCAGCAGCTTGTTCGAACCTTCCACCTTCTGGCATTCGACAATCTTGGCGACGCGCAGGTCCACCTTGGCGAAGTCGTCGATGGTGATGGTGTCGGCGATCGGCTCGATTGCCGCGCCTGCGGCGGCCGGCGCCGCGGTTGCCTGCAGCGATTCGCGGTTGGCAGCCAGCAGCGCATCGACCTGCTTGGCATCGACGCGCGTCATCAGGTGCTGGTAGGCCTGCACCGGGCTGGCAGCCGACAGCTGCTTGTCGATGGCACGCCAGTCCAGCGGCTCGACGTTCAGGAAGCGTTCCACGCCGGCAGCCACGTTCGGCACCACCGGCTTCAGGTACACCGTCAGCAGGCGGAAGGCTTCCAGCGAGACCGAGCACGCCGCATGCAGCGCCGCGCGCTTGTTTTCGTCCTTGGCCAGTTCCCACGGCTTCTCGGTGTCGACGAAGGCGTTGACCGTGTCGGTCAGCTCCATCACCAGGCGCAACGCCTTGCTGTACTCGCGGGCTTCATAGAGGTGGGCGACCTGCGGGGCGGCCTGGCGCAGCTGCTCGAGCAGCGGGTGGGCCAGCGCGGCTTCATCGACTTTGCCTTCGAAGCGCTTGACCAGGAAGCCCGCGGCGCGACTGGCGATATTGACGTACTTGCCGATCAGGTCGCTGTTCACGCGCGCAATGAAGTCATCGAGGTTCAGGTCGAGGTCTTCCATGCTCGCGTTGAGCTTGGCGGCGAAGTAGTAGCGCAGCCATTCCGGGTTCATGCCGGTGTCGACATAGCTCTGCGCGGTGATGAAGGTGCCGCGCGACTTGCTCATCTTGGCGCCGTCCACGGTCAGGAAGCCGTGGGCAAACACATTGGTCGGGGTGCGGTAGCCCGAGAAGCGCAGCATCGCCGGCCAGAACAGCGTGTGGAAGTACAGGATGTCCTTGCCGATGAAGTGGTACTGCTCGGCGGTGGAATGCGGGCCGACCCAGGCGTCGAAGTCGATGCCTTGCTTCGCGGCCAGGTTCTGGAAGCTGGCGTAGTAGCCAATCGGGGCGTCCAGCCACACGTAGAAGTACTTGCCGGGCGCGCCGGGGATCTCGAAGCCGAAGTAGGGCGCATCGCGCGAGATGTCCCAGTCGGACAGGGTCGAGGCCTCGCCTTCGGCGCCCAGCCATTCCTGCATCTTGTTGGCGGCTTCGGGCTGGGCCAGGTCGGCCACCCATTCGCGCAGGAAGGTCTCGCAGCGCGGATCGGACAGCTTGAAGAAGTAATGGGCCGACGACTTGCGCACCGGCGTGGCGCCGGACACCACCGAATATGGGTTCTTCAGGTCGGTCGGCACGTAGGTGGTGCCGCAGACCTCGCAGGAGTCGCCGTACTGGTCCTTGGCGCCGCACTTCGGGCACTCGCCCTTGATGAAGCGGTCCGGCAGGAACATGTTCTTGACCGGGTCGAAGAACTGCTCGACCTCGCGCTCGGCGATCAGGTCCTCGGCCTTCAGGGCCAGGTAGATCTTCTCGCACAGTTCGCGGTTTTCTTCCGCGTCGGTGCTGTAGTAGTTGTCAAACGACACCAGGAAGCTGTCGAAGTCGCGCTTGTGCTCGGTCCAGACGCGGTCGATCAGTGCCTTGGGTGTGATGCCTTCCTTCTCGGCGCGCAGCATGACCGGCGTGCCGTGGGTGTCGTCGGCGCCGACGTAGTAGACCTCGTTGCCCATCATGCGCTGGAAACGCACCCAGATATCGGTCTGGATGTATTCCACCAGGTGGCCGATATGGATCTGGCCGTTGGCATAAGGCAGGGCGGATGTGACGAGGATGCGACGTGCGGTCATAAACAGGAGCCGGTCAGGAGCGGGGAAATATCAGGGGGACGGCGCCAGCCAGGAGGGAAGGGCGCGTGCCGGGAAGGGGCTATTTTAGCAACTGGCCAGCGCCTGCGCGCCGGTTCCGCATGGCGGAATGGCGAAACCCACGGATCCCTTCGGCCAAAAAAAAGCGCCGGTCAGAGCCGGCGCAGCTTTCCACAACGGAAAAGGAGGAGAAATCAGGTACCGCCCGGGAGGTCAGCCACCCATCGCGAGCCAGCAACGGTGGCAAGCGGCACCTGTTTCTATGACTAGGTCATCCTTGAATTGGTTTCAAAAAAATTTCGACGCGGCGATTTTGTGCCCGTCCGGCCTCACTGCCGTTGTCCGCAACCGGCTGGGATTGCCCGCGCCCTTCGGCGGTCAGGCGATTGCGTGCGACGCCGCGATCACCCAGGTAGCCGGCCACGCTCTGGGCGCGGCGCTGCGACAGCTGCATGTTGTAGTTGGGGTTGCCGGTGCTGTCGGTATGGCCCACCACGCTGGCGCTCACGTCCTGGTGCTGGCCCAGGGTCTGCGCGACCTGGTCGAGCACCGAGCGGAACGACGGCTTGATCGTGGCGCTGTCGGTATCGAAAGTCACCTGGCTGGGGATGTTGACCTTCAGCGTGCCATCCGGCTGCTCGGTGATCTGGGTGCCCGTGCCCGCGGTGTCCTTGCTCAGCTTGCCGCGGATGGCGTTCCAGTTGTAGCCGGTTGCGCCGCCGATGGCACCGCCCACCGCCGCGCCCACCAGCGTGCCGGTGGTATTGCCGCCGATCAGGTTGCCAAGCCCGGCGCCGACCGCGGCGCCCACGCCGGTGCCGACTGCCGTATGGGTCTGCTGTTCAGTGGCGCAACCAGCGGCCAGCAGCGTGGCAGCGGCGAGCGAGACGGTAACGAGCTTGATCTTCATGCTTTCTCCTTCTGATGTTCCCGTAAATGTTCTTGGTACCGCATCGCGATGGTAACGCCAAGGCTAGCGGCAGGTAACCTTTTGTACGCGTCGGGCCCGGCCGGTCCTGGCACCGGCTGCGGTGCCGACGTACCGGACCGTCCAACCGCACTACAATATGGATATGGCGGCGCGCGCACAAGTGCAAGCTTGTGAGATTTGTAAATGTCTGTAATCCCACACCCCATGCAGGGTATTGCGCGTGGATTTCCGGCCTTCATGGCCGGTGCTGCATACTTTGATACATTAGGCGCAGGCCACCATGCGCCAGTCCCCCAATCATCGAAGCGGAGTATGTCTTGAGCATCAGCACTGAGCAGGTCACCGAAGCCCTGCGCACCGTCATCGATCCCAATACGGGCAAGGATCTGGTGTCCACCCGATCGGCCAGGAATATCCGTGTCGACGGCGGCGATGTCTCGCTGGAAGTCGAACTCGGCTACCCCGCGAAGAGCCAGTTTGATCCGATCCGCAAGCTGGTGGTTGCTGCCGTGCGGCAAGTGCCGGGCGTGAGCAATGTCAGCGTGGCCGTCACCATGAAGATTGTCGCGCACGCGGTGCAGCGCGGGGTCAAGCTGCTGCCGGGCGTGAAGAATGTGATCGCGGTGGCGTCGGGCAAGGGCGGTGTGGGCAAGTCCACCACGGCCGTGAACCTGGCGCTGGCGTTGGCGGCAGAAGGCGCGCGCGTCGGCATGCTCGACGCAGACATCTACGGCCCGAGCCTGCCGATGATGCTGGGCATCGACGGCCGCCCGGAATCCGCCGACGGCCAGACCATGGAGCCGCTGGAAGGCCACGGCCTGCAGGCCAACTCGATCGGCTTCCTGATCGAGCAGGACAACCCGATGGTATGGCGCGGCCCGATGGTGACCTCGGCGCTGGAGCAATTGCTGCGCCAGACCAACTGGCACGACCTGGACTACCTGATCGTCGACATGCCGCCGGGCACCGGCGACGTCCAGCTGACGCTGTCGCAGAAAGTGCCGGTCACCGGCGCGGTGATCGTCACCACGCCGCAGGACATCGCGCTGCTGGACGCCAAGAAGGGCCTGAAGATGTTCGAGAAGGTGGGCATCCCTATCCTGGGCATCGTCGAGAACATGGCGGTCTACTGCTGCCCGAACTGCGGCCACGTCGAGCATATCTTCGGACACGGCGGCGGCGAGAAGATGTGCGCCGACTACGGCGTGGACCTGCTCGGCAGCCTGCCGCTGAACCTGCAGATCCGCGAGCAGGCCGACTCCGGCCGTCCGACCGTGGTGGCCGAGCCCGACAGCCCGGTGGCCGAGATGTACCGCGCCATCGCGCGCAAGGTGGCGATCAAGGTCGCCGACAAGGCGCGCGACATGACCAGCAAGTTCCCGAGTATCGTGGTGCAAAACACCTGAGGGCGCGGCGCGCCGCGCGCAGCAACCATGGACAGCCAGCCTACCCCAGACCTGCCGGCACCCGGAGCCCGCCCCGCCGTCACCATGGCGGTGGTGATGCGCAAGGTCGCGCTGGCCAACCGCTGGCAGCCGTGGAAGTGGGAGCTGGACGCGGTGCTGCCGGATCTTGGCGAGTTCGGCACGCACCCCGTGTGCCTGGAGCATGACGCCCACGGCGCGCACTGGCTGTACCCGGGCTTTGAGGTGACGCTGTTCCGCGACCAGGGCGAAGGCTATTACCTGAACCTGACCTCGACCACGCCGTGCTGGTTCGTGCTGTGGCGCATGCCGGAGGATGACGGCGATGGCGAAGAAGCCCATCCGGTGCCGATGACCGTGACGCTGTCGTACAACGAGGCTGGCCGCTGGCTCGATGCCGGCGAGACCGTCGAGAACGTGCCGCTGGCGCCCGAGCAGCGCGAGTGGCTGCAGGCCTATGTCGACGAGCACTACCGGCCCGAGCCCAAGCAGCGGCGCCGGCCCGAATCCTTCAAGGCGCCGGAAGACCGCGCCCGCTACTGATCCTGACGACCTGAGCTTGCCCTGCCGATGAGCGATTCGTCCTTCCTGTCGCGCTGGTCGCGCCGCAAGGCCGCGGTGCGGGAGGGCATGCCCGTGCCGGCCGAACCGGCACCGCCGGCAGTTGTTGCCGACGCCGTCCCCGTGGCCACCGGAGCCGCGCCCGAAGGTCCGCAGGTACCGGCCCCGACGCTGGAGGACGTGGCGGCGCTGCGCCCCGGCGACGAGATCGCCCGGTTCGTGGCCCGCGGCGTGGATGAATCGGTCAAGCGCGCGGCGCTGAAGACACTGTTCGCCGATCCGCACTTCAATGTGATGGACGGGCTCGACATCTATATCGACGACTACAGCAAGCCCGACCCGATCCCGCCGGAGATCCTGCGCCAGCTGCGCCAGGCCGAGACGCTGGGCCTGTTCGAGCCGACCGACGAGGAACGCGCGGCGGCACAGGCCGCGGCCGCTGCCGCGGGGCCTGTGGATGTACCGCCGGCGACGCCCGCCGAGTTCGCCGAACCCGGCGAGAGCGCCGACACTACGGACATACCCGCACCAGTCGAAACGCCGCAGCAAACGGTAAGTCAAAGCGCAGAACAGGGCCCGCAAGACCCGCATAAATGCGCGTAGCCCCGCAGGTGCAGCGCAGCCTACAATAGGCATCCCCACAATCCGCCGGCCCGCAGACCCCTCGCCAAGAAGGACGTCCGGACCGGTCAGCCGCATTCGCCATGCCGACGCTGATCTGCAACTGCAACGACACCATGCCGCTTGACGGGGCGGCATTGTCCGAAGCAACCAAGGACGCCAACCAGGGCCCCTTGAAGGTCCATCACCTGCTGTGCCGGCGCGAGATCGGCGACTTCACCGCCGCGCTCGACGGCACCGACGACGTCATCGTCGCCTGCACGCAGGAACGCCAGCTATTTACTGAAGTTGCAGCGCAAGCCGCGCAGGGCAGCGATGGCCGCCCGGTGGTGACCGCGCCGGTGCGCTTCGTCAATATCCGCGAGACCGGCGGCTGGTCACAGGGCGCCCGGCGCGACCCGAAGACCGCCAATGCCAAGATCGCCGCGCTGCTGGCCGTGGCAGCGCTGCCGGAGCCCGACCCGGTGCCGGTGGTGGATTACCGTTCCGACGGCGCGGTGCTGGTGCTGGGCCCGGCCCAGCGGGCGCTGCCGTGGGCTGAGCGGCTGGCCGCGATGCAGCTGGAGGTCACGGTGCTGCTGACCGGCAGCGACAGGCGTGAAGGCGTCGCGGCGCAGCCGGCGGCGCGCGCTTATCCGGTCCACAGCGGCCGGTTGGCCTCGCTGACGGGCTGGCTCGGCGCATTCGAGGCCAGCTGGGAGACTGGCGCAGGCCGCAGCAACCCGATCGACCTGGACCTGTGCACCCGCTGCAACGCCTGCATCGACGCCTGTCCCGAAGACGCGATCGATTTCAGCTACCAGATCGACCTGTCGCGCTGCCGCTCGCACCGTGCTTGCGTGCGCGCCTGCGGCGCCGCCGCGGCGATCGACTTCGACCGCCCGCAGGGCACTGTGCAGGGGCGCTTCGACCTGGTCTTCGACCTGTGCGACACGCCCGCCTTCACCATGCACCAGCCGCCGCAGGGCTACCTGCACGCCGGCGCCGATGCCTCGCACCAGCAGGCCCAGGCGCTGATGCTGGCGGGGCTGGTGGGCGAGTTCGAGAAGCCGAAATTCTTCCGCTACAAGGAAAACCTGTGCGCGCATGGCCGCAACCAGACCACCGGCTGCACCGCCTGCATCGACATCTGCTCGACCGAGGCCATCGGCTCGCGCTGGCATGACGGCAAGGGACGCATCGAGGTCACGCCCAACCTGTGCATGGGCTGCGGTGCCTGCACTACCGTGTGCCCGAGCGGGGCCATCAGCTATGGCTACCCGGGGCCGGAGGTGACGGGCGCGCGCCTGAGGACGCTGCTGTCAGCGTACCGCCAGGCCGGCGCGCGCGATCCGGTGGTGCTGCTGCACGGCGAGGAATACGGCACGCCCGCGCTGCTGGCACTGGGCCGTTCCGCTCGTGGCGGCAAGGCCAAGGGCGTGCCCGCCAATGTGATGCCGTTGTCGCTGTTCCACCCGGCCTCGGCGGGGCTGGAGCTATGGCTCGCCGCGCTGTGCTGGGGCGCCAGCCGCGTAGCGGTGCTGCTGACCGGCGACGAGGCACCGCAGTACCGCACCGCGCTGCTGGAGCAGATCGCGGTCGGGCGCGCCATGCTGGCGGGCCTGGGTTATGACGGCGAGGTGCTGTCGCTGGTCGAGGCCGCCGATACCCTGGCGCTGGATGCCGGCCTGGCGGCGCTGCGCCCTGGCCGCAACGCATTGCCGCCGGCGCCGTTCGGCCCCGTCGCGGCCAAGCGCGAGATGCTGGACTTTGTGCTGGACCACCTAGCGCGGCACGCGCCAGTGTCCGCGCAAAGCGTGCCGCTGCCGGCCGGCGCGCCGATCGGCGCGATCGCGGTGGATACGGGCAAGTGCACCATGTGCATGGCCTGCGTCGGCGCGTGTCCGTCGCAGGCGCTGCGCGACAACCCCGAGCGCCCGGTACTCAGCTTTATCGAGCGCAACTGCGTGCAGTGCGGGCTGTGCGAGAAGACTTGCCCGGAAGACGCCATCAGCCTGGTGCCGCGCCTGCTGGCCGGCGACGCGGCGCGCCGCCCGGTGACCCTCAACGAGACCCAGCCGTTCCATTGCGTCCGCTGCGCCAAGCCGTTCGGCACGGCGCAGATGGTGGAGTCGATGCTGGTGCGCCTGGCCGGCCATCCGGCCTTTGCTGGCGCCGCGGCCGAGCGCCTGAAGATGTGCCCTGACTGCCGCGTCATCGACATGATAGAGCGCGACACGGGAACCGCCACCGGCGCCACGCTGCGCTGACGGCGGCCGGCCACCCAGGACAAATCATCACGACATGACAGATTTCCAGCCGATCCAGCTCACCGCCGCGCCGCCGGCCGACGATGCCGAGGACACCGCCCGCGCCGACCTCTATGGCCTGCTCGCCACGCTGTTCTACCACGCGCCCGATGCCGCGCTGCTGCACCACATCGCCGCCAACCGCGCCGTGGGCGAGGACGCGAACACCGTGCTGGGCAAGGCATGGAACGCGTTGTGCGATGCAGCATCTGAGACCACCGCGGCCGAGGCCGAGGAGGAGTACCGGCAGCTGTTCGTGGGCGTGGGCCGCCAGGATGTATTCCTGTACGGCTCCTTCTACATGACCGGCTTCCTGAACGAGCGCCCGCTGGTGGCGCTGCGCGAAGACCTGGCCCGCTACGGCCTGGAGCGCCATGAAGATGTCAGCGAGACCGAGGACCATATCGCCACGCTGTGCGAGGTGATGCGATTCCTGGTGGCGGGCGACGACCTGTCGGTGTCCAACCTGGGCGAGCAGCAGCGTTTCTATGCGCAGCACCTGCAGCCCTGGGTGGAGCGATTGTGCGATGCAGTGACGACGCACCCGCAGGCGCGCTTCTATCGCGGCGTGGCCGGCTTGCTGGGCGCGTTTACCGGCGTGGAGGCTGTGGCGCTCGAGATGCATTGAGCGGGCATTGAATATCGGCGCGCTTCGAGGCTTCTTTAGCGCCGCGGGCCCATGGCAGCCGCTTACTCGAAAATGGGTTGGAAAGTAAGGAAAAACCCGTGCATATCATGGTCTTTCCTGCTAGATGATTCTAGAATATGCATAACAACGCATAACGGCTAAAACCATCGGGCTTGGACAGCCGAGGAGCCCCCACATGACAGAGAAGCAAACCAGGGTCGCGCGCCGCACGTTTCTCGCGGGCGCTGGAGTTGTGGCTGCCGCTACGGGTGCGGCAGCGCTGACCGCGCGCGGTCCGGCCATGCCGGGCCAGGCCGCAGCTCTGCCGGAACCCACCGATCCTCCGTCGGACAGCAAGGGTTACCGGGTCTCTGACCACATCCGCAAGTACTACCGGACCACGCTGGTGTAACTGCCAGGGCGGTGTGGTCTGCCGCGCCGCCTGCAACCGGACGCGACCAGCGTCCGCATCTGAGGTGAGACATGATCTTGACCCGCAAACGCGCGGCGCAGGGCGCATCCGCCCGCCTCGCTGACGGCCTGGCCAACCGGCCTGAACCTGCCGGCGCAGCCTCCGGCCGACTCTCGCAGCGGCTCGCGGCCAGCCTGGCCGGCGCGATGCCGACCATGGACCGCCGCAGCTTCCTCAAGCGCTCTGGCATCGGCGTCGGTGCCGGGCTGGCGGCTTCGCAGCTGACGCTGATCCGCAAGGCGGACGCCGCCGACGACAAGAAGGCGGCAGCCGACGGCAAGACCGGCATCGTGGTCAGGCGCACCGTGTGCGGCCACTGCTCGGTCGGCTGCGCGGTCGACGCGGTGGTGCAGAACGGCGTGTGGATCCGCCAGGAGCCGGTGTTCGATTCGCCCATCAACCTGGGCGCGCACTGCGCCAAGGGCGCGGCGCTGCGTGAGCACGGCCACGGCGAATACCGCCTCAAGTACCCGATGAAGCTGGTCAACGGCAAGTACCAGCGCATCAGCTGGGACCAGGCGCTGGATGAGATCACCGCCAAGATGAAGGAGATCCGCCAGCAGACCGGCCCGGACTCGATGTTCTTCGTCGGTTCGTCCAAGCACAGCAATGAGCAGTCCTATCTGCTGCGCAAGTGGGTGTCGTTCTTCGGCACCAACAACACCGACCACCAGGCGCGTATCTGCCACTCCACCACTGTGGCGGGCGTGGCGAATACCTGGGGCTACGGGGCGATGACCAACTCGTACAACGATATGCAGAACGCGAAGGCAGCGCTGTATATCGGCTCCAACGCGGCCGAGGCGCACCCGGTGTCGATGCTGCACCTGCTGCACGCCAAGGAGAACGGCTGCAAGGTGATCGTGGTCGACCCGCGCTACACGCGCACCGCGGCCAAGGCCCAGCACTATGTGCGGATCCGCTCGGGCACCGATATCGCGTTCCTGTTCGGCGTGCTGTACCACATCTTCCAGAACGGCTGGGAAGACCAGAAGTACCTGCATGACCGGGTCTATGGCATGGACAAGGTCAAGGAAGAGGTGCTGGCTAAGTGGACCCCCGACAAGGTCGAGGAAGTCTGCGGCGTGCCCGAGGCGCAGGTGAAGATGGTCGCCGAGATCATGGCCAAGAACCGCCCCAGCACGCTGGTGTGGTGCATGGGCCAGACCCAGCACACCATTGGCAACGCGATCGTGCGCGCCTCGTGCATCGTGCAGCTGGCGCTGGGCAATATCGGCGTGTCGGGCGGCGGCGCCAACATCTTCCGCGGCCATGACAACGTGCAGGGTGCCACCGACGTGGGACCCAACCCGGACTCGCTGCCGGGCTACTACGGCCTGGCCACCGGCGCTTGGAAGCACTACGCCGCGGTGTGGGGCGTGGACTACGAATGGATCAAGAAGCAGTTTGCCTCGCAGGCGATGATGGAGAAGTCCGGCACCACGGTGTCGCGCTGGATCGATATCGTCACCGAGAAGAACGAGCTGATCGACCAGGACAACAACGTGCGCGGCGTGTTCTTCTGGGGCCATGCCCCGAACTCGCAGACGCGTGGCCTGGAGATGAAGAAGGCGCTGGACAAGCTCGACCTGCTGGTGGTGGTCGACCCCTATCCGTCGGCGACCGCGGCCATGGCCAACATGCCGCCGGCCGAGGGCGACAAGGTCAACCCGAACCGCGCGGTGTACCTGCTGCCGGCCTGCACGCAGTTCGAGACCTCGGGCACGTGCACGGCGTCGAACCGCTCGCTGCAATGGCGCGAAAAGGTCATCGAGCCGCTGTTCGAGTCGATGCCCGACCATACGCTGATGCAGGCGTTTGCCGATCGGCTCGGCTTCGGCAAGGAACTGTCGAAGAACATGAAGCTGATCGAGGTCAAGCGCGCCGGCCGCACCTGGATGGAGCCTGAGCCGGAATCGATCCTGCGCGAGATCAACGCCAGCAACTGGACCATCGGCTACACCGGCCAGTCGCCGGAGCGGTTGAAGTCGCATATGCGCAATATGCAGATGTTCGACGTCAAGACGCTGCGCTGCAAGGCGGGCAAGGACCCGGTGACCGGCTACGACCTGACCGGCGACTTCTTCGGCCTGCCGTGGCCGTGCTACGGCACGCCGGAACTGAAGCACCCGGGCTCGCCCAACCTGTACGACACGAGCAAGCACGTGATGGACGGCGGCGGCAACTTCCGCGCCAACTTCGGCGTGGAGCGCGATGGCGTCAATCTGCTGGCCGAGGACGGCTCTTGCTCGCTGGGCGCGGAGATCACCACCGGCTATCCGGAGTTCGATCATGTGCTGCTGAAGAAGCTGGGCTGGTGGGACGACCTGACCGATGCCGAGAAGGCCAAGGCCGAAGGCAAGAACTGGAAGACCGACCTGTCGGGCGGCATCCAGCGCGTGGTGCTGAAGAACCATGGCTGCCATCCGTTTGGCAACGCCAAGGCGCGCGCGGTGGTATGGAACTTCCCTGACGCGATCCCGCAGCATCGCGAGCCGCTGTACTCCACGCGCCCCGACATGGTTGCCAAGTACCCGACCCACGACGACAAGATGGCGTTCTGGCGGCTGCCGACGCTGTACAAGTCGGTGCAGCAGCGCAATATCGAGAACAAGGTCTATGAGAAGTTCCCGATCATCCTGACCTCCGGGCGGCTGGTCGAGTACGAGGGCGGCGGCGAGGAAACCCGCTCCAACCCGTGGCTGGCCGAACTGCAGCAGGAGAACTTCGTCGAGATCAACCCGCGCGCGGCGTCCGACCGCGGCATCCGCAACGGTGACTTCTGCTGGGTGAAGACACCCACCGGGGCCCGCATCAAGGTGCGCGCGCTGGTGACCGAGCGGGTAGGGCCCGATACCGCGTTTATCCCGTTCCATTTCTCGGGCTGGTGGGAGGGCAAGGACCTGAAGGACTACTACCCGGAGGGCGCGATGCCGGTGGTGCGGGGCGAGGCGGTCAACACGGCCACCACCTACGGCTATGACGCGGTCACGATGATGCAGGAAACCAAGACCACCGTTTGCCAGATCGAGCGGTTTGCATAAGGGCAGAGGGACACCATGGCACGCATGAAATTTATCTGTGACGCCGAGCGCTGCATCGAGTGCAACAGCTGCGTCACTGCCTGCAAGAATGAGCACGAGGTGCCCTGGGGCGTGAACCGGCGCCGCGTGGTCACCGTCAACGACGGCATGGTCGGCGCCGAGAAATCGATCTCGGTGGCCTGCATGCACTGTTCGGACGCGCCCTGCATGGCGGTCTGCCCGGTCGACTGCTTCTACCGCACCGAGGACGGCGTGGTGCTGCACGACAAGGACGTCTGCATCGGCTGCGGCTACTGTTCCTACGCCTGCCCGTTCGGCGCTCCGCAGTTCCCGTCGACCGGCACCTTCGGCGTTCGCGGCAAGATGGACAAGTGCACCTTCTGCGCGGGCGGCCCGGAAAAGAACGGCTCGGAAGCCGAGTTCGAGAAGTACGGCCGCAACCGCCTTGCCGAAGGCAAGCTGCCGCTGTGCGCCGAGATGTGCTCGACCAAGGCGCTGCTGGGTGGCGACGGCGATGTGATCGCCGACATCCTGCGCAACCGCGTGATCAAGCGCGGCACTGGCGGCGACGTGTTCGGCTGGGGTACCGCCTACGGCACCGCCAAGGGCGGCGCGGCCCAGCCGGCCCAACCGGCACAGCCGGCGCCCGCTGCACCGGCCGCACCCGCGGCCTCGGGAGGGCAAGCGTCATGAACCGCGTCCGCGTTATTGCATTGCTGTCGCTGTGCGGCGTGCTGCTGGCGGCGTGCGGTGAGAAGCCGCAGACCATCGGTCCGTCGCACCGCAAGGCTGACGCCCAGGCCTACCAGGGCGCCCCGGACGATCCGTTCGTGGCCAAGGGCTGGACGCAGGGCGACAAGACCAGCTGGGGCAACCAGATTCGCCAGCGCAACCAGTTGCAGAACGAGTACAACCGCACGCAATGAAGGCGCTGCAGTTGGGCCGCCCCGGCAGCCGGGCGCTGGTCCTCGACGATCCGAAGGAGCGCACATGACGCCGTTGCAGAATGCATGCCGCTTAGGCTGGCGGCGCTGGCTCAGCGCCGGCGCCCTGGCACTGGCGGCCATTGCCGGGACCGCCGCCGCACAGGCGCCGGCCTCGGCACCGCCGGCACCGGCCGCCGCACAGGCCAGCGCCGACACCAACAACCCCGCCACGCACCCGGTCCAGCCGCTGGCCGGCATCGCGTCGGAAAACATCTTCAACGTGCCACGCCGCGACATCGCCGCCGAGGCGCAGTCGCAGAAGCGCCGCACCGACGAGCAGCCCGGCAACAATGCGCCGGTCTGGCGCGAGGTCAATTCCGACCAGCGCCACTACAGCAGCCTGCCCGACAAGGAAGCCGGCGTGCTGATCCAGCGCACCGGGCAGCAATGGCGCCTGTTCCGCAACGGCGTCATCACCGTCTGGGGCGGCTGGCTGCTGCTGGTGGTGCCGCTCGCCATCCTGGGTTTCTTCCTCTGGCGCGGCACCATCCCGCTGCGCACGCCGCGCACCGGCCGCATGATCGAGCGCTTCACGCCGCTTGAGCGCATCGTCCACTGGACCATGGCGATCTCATTCGTGGTGCTGGCGGTGTCGGGCATCGTGCTGCTGCTGGGCAAGCATTTTCTGCTGCCGCTGATGGGCCACATGCTGTTCGGCTGGCTGACTTACGTGCTGAAGAACCTGCACAACGTGATCGGCCCGATCTTTACGCTGTCGGTGATCGTGGGCTTCGTGGTGTTCGTGCGCGACAACCTGCCCAGCCGCGACGACGTGCACTGGGTGACCAGCCTTGGCGGCCTGGCATCCGGCAAGCATGTGCCGAGCGGGCGCTTCAATGCCGGCGAGAAGATGTGGTTCTGGATCGGCGTGTTCGTGTTCGGGCTGGTGCTGTCGGCCTCGGGTTGGGTGCTGGACATGATCGTGCCGGGCATGGACTACTACCGCGCGACCATGCAGATCGCCAACGTGATCCACGGGATCTCGGCCGTGCTGATGATCGCGATGGCGTGCGGCCATATCTACATGGGCACGGTCGGCATGGAAGGCGCCTACCGCGCCATGCGCGACGGCTGGGTGGACGAGGCCTGGGCCAAGGAGCACCACGAGCACTGGTACGACGACATCAAGTCGGGCAAGATCCCGGCCCAGCGTTCGGCCAGCCCGGAAGCCGCCGCGGGGCGCAACACCCGGCATACCCCGGGCGAAGCCTGAGGCCGGCGCCAACCAGACCATGCGGAACCCACCATGACGATGACACGCACCCTGACGCTGCTTGCCCTGTGTGCGGGCGCCACCTTTGCCACCGGCGCGCTGGCCAAGCTGCCGCCGCCGACCGAGGCCCAGCAGGCCAAGGCCGCCGAGACCAAGGCGCGCGCCGCCTGGGCCGACAAGGTCGCCGCCTACCAGTTGTGCCGCGCGCAGGACAAGACCGCGGCGCGTTACTTTGCCGAGCGCAAGACCCACGGCCAGGAAGCCCGCGCGCCGTCGCAGACCGCCGAATGTGCCGATCCGGGCCCGTTTGTGGCGCCGACCGCCGCTGCGCCTACGCCCCCGGCACCAGCCGTGGCAAGCACCGCGGCCGAGGCCAAACCGGCCGCGGCCGGCGCGGTACAATCGCCTGCAAAGGCGCCGTAACCACAGCCCCACGCACGCCGCGCGCGGCGCGGGGCCCTCACCAGCAGTCCCGAGCCCCTCGTCATGACCCTGCGTCCCGAGCTTACCCAGGCAGCCGTTCCCCTGATCGAAGAGGTTGAAGTCGTCGACGAGCAGGGCCGCGTGCGCGCGGCCTACCTGCCGGGCGAGCGTCCGCTGACGGTCTACCTCGACAAGCGCGAGCTGGTCACGCTGATGACCCTGGGCGGCGCGCCCGAGCACCTGGTGCTGGGCTACCTGCGCAACCAGCGGCTGGTGGAATCGATCGAAGACATCGCCGCGGTGCAGGTCGACTGGGAAACCGAGTCGGCCGCCGTGACCACGCGCAACGGCGTGGACCGCATTGAGGAGCGCACCGCGCGCCGCGTGGTGACCACCGGCTGCGGACAAGGCACCGTGTTCGGCTCGCTGCTCGATGAAGTTGACAACATTCGCCTACCGGTTGGCGCCACGCTGGACCAGGACACCCTGTACGGCATTATCGACACCATCCGGCTGCAGCAGTCAGTCTACAAGCAGGCTGGCTCAGTGCACGGCTGCGCGCTGTTCCAGGGCACCGAGCTGCTGATGTTCATCGAGGACGTCGGCCGCCACAACGCCGTGGACGCCATCGCCGGACGCATGTGGCTGGAAGGCATGACGGGTAGCGACAAGATCTTCTACACTACCGGCCGCCTGACCTCCGAGATGGTGATCAAGGGCGCGCAGATGGGCATCCCGTTTCTGCTGTCGCGCTCGGGCGTGACGCAGATGGGCTACCAGATGGCCCGACGCGTCAACCTGACGCTGTTTGCGCGCTGCACCGGCAAGCACTTCCTGCTCTACACCGGGCGCGAGCGCTTCCACCACCGCCTGCCGGAAGACGCGGTGGCGTAAGCGGCACTTGGCTACTTGCGTTTGCTTGCAGGGGCGGCCCCCGATTGGTTGTACAATGCGGCGCACTCCGAGCCAGTGTGTTTACCCTCCCAACCTTATGAGCATCAAATCCGACAAGTGGATCCGCCGCATGGCGGAGCAGCACGGCATGATCGAGCCGTTCGCGCCAGGCCAGGTCCGGGAGCAGGACGGGCGCAAGATCGTCTCGTACGGCACCTCGAGCTACGGCTACGATATCCGCTGCGCCGACGAATTCAAGATCTTCACCAATATCAACAGCACCATCGTCGATCCGAAGAATTTCGACGAGAAGTCGTTCGTGGATTTCAAGGGCGATGTCTGCATCATCCCGCCCAACTCGTTCGCGCTGGCGCGCACGATGGAGTACTTCCGGATCCCGCGCAGCGTGCTGACCATCTGCCTGGGCAAGAGCACCTATGCCCGCTGCGGCATCATCGTCAATGTGACGCCGTTCGAGCCCGAATGGGAAGGTTATGTGACGCTGGAGTTCTCCAACACCACGCCGCTGCCCGCCAAGATCTACGCCGGCGAGGGTTGCGCCCAGGTGCTGTTCTTCGAGAGCGACGAAGTCTGCGAGACCTCGTATCGCGACCGGGGCGGCAAGTACCAGGGTCAGCACGGTGTCACACTGCCGAAGACCTGAGCGCATTACAATGCCGGCGTCTGCCGGTGCGGCTGGCCCAGAGCGGCCGCCACAACTGACGTGAGAGCCACATGTCGCCGTCGCGGGGAACCTCCCGCCGGCCATGTGGCTCAAGTCCTTTATGTCCTGCTTTCCATCAAGGATGCCCGATGAAATTCCGTTTCCCCGTCATCATCATTGACGAAGACTTTCGCTCCGAGAACATCTCCGGCTCGGGCATCCGCGCGCTGGCCGAGGCGATCGAGAAAGAGGGCATGGAGGTCATGGGCCTGACCAGCTACGGCGACCTGACGTCGTTTGCCCAGCAGTCCAGCCGGGCATCGAGCTTTATCGTGTCGATCGACGACGACGAGTTCACGCGCGAAGGCGACGACCAGCTCGAGGCCGCCGCGATCGAAAAGCTGCGCGCCTTCGTCGCCGAAGTGCGCCGCCGCAACTCGGACCTGCCGATCTTCCTGTACGGCGAGACCCGCACTTCGCGCCATATCCCCAACGATATCCTGCGCGAGCTGCATGGCTTCATCCACATGTTCGAGGACACGCCGGAATTCGTGGCACGCCACATCATCCGCGAAGCCAAGGTCTACCTCGACACGCTGGCGCCGCCGTTCTTCAAGGCGCTGATCGACTACGCGCAGGACAGCTCGTACTCGTGGCACTGCCCGGGGCACTCGGGCGGCGTGGCGTTCCTGAAGAGCCCGGTGGGCCAGGTGTTCCACCAGTTCTTCGGCGAGAACATGCTGCGCGCCGACGTCTGCAACGCCGTCGACGAGCTGGGCCAGCTGCTGGACCACACCGGCCCGGTGGCCGCGTCGGAGCGCAATGCCGCGCGCATCTTCAACTCCGACCACATGTACTTCGTCACCAACGGCACCTCCACCTCGAACAAGATGGTGTGGCATGCCAACGTGGCGCCGGGCGACATCGTGGTGGTGGACCGCAACTGCCACAAGTCGATCCTGCACGCGATCATGATGACGGGCGCGATCCCGGTCTTCCTGATGCCTACGCGCAACCACTACGGCATCATCGGCCCGATCCCGAAGAGCGAGTTCGACCCGGAAACGATCAGGAAGAAGATCGCCAACCACCCGTTCGCGAGCAAGGCCAAGAACCAGAAGCCGCGCATCCTGACTATCACGCAGGGTACGTACGATGGCGTGCTGTACAACGCCGAACAGATCAAGGAAATGCTGGCCGCCGAGATCGACACGCTGCACTTCGATGAAGCCTGGCTGCCGCATGCGGCCTTCCACGACTTCTATCGCAATATGCACGCGATCGGCAAGGACCGCCCGCGCAGCAAGGACGCGCTGGTGTTCGCCACGCAGTCCACGCACAAGCTGCTGGCCGGCCTGTCGCAGGCCTCGCAGATCCTGGTGCAGGATTCCGAGACGCGCAAGCTGGACCGCTACCGCTTCAACGAGGCGTACCTGATGCACACCTCGACCAGCCCGCAGTACTCGATCATCGCCTCGTGCGATGTGGCCGCGGCGATGATGGAAGCGCCGGGTGGCACCGCGCTGGTGGAAGAGAGCATCCAGGAGGCGATGGACTTCCGCCGCGCCATGCGCAAGGTCGAGGGCGATTATGACGACGGCAAGAATGGCGACTGGTGGTTCAAGGTGTGGGGCCCGGACGCGCTGATCGAAGACGGCATCGGCGACCGCGAAGAATGGATGCTCAAGGCCAACGAGCGCTGGCACGGCTTCGGCGACCTGGCCGACGGCTTCAACCTGCTCGACCCGATCAAGGCCACCATCATCACCCCGGGCCTGGACGTGGACGGCGAGTTCAGCGAACGCGGTATCCCGGCGGCCATCGTCACCAAGTACTTGGCCGAGCACGGCATCATCATCGAGAAGACCGGGCTGTACTCGTTCTTCATCATGTTCACCATCGGCATCACCAAGGGCCGCTGGAACTCGCTGGTGACCGAGCTGCAGCAGTTCAAGGACGACTACGACCAGAACCAGCCGCTGTGGCGTGTGCTGCCGGAATTCGTTGCCAAGCATCCGCAATATGAGCGCATGGGCCTGCGTGACCTGTGCGATGCGATCCACAGCGTGTACAAGGCCAATGACGTGGCCCGTGTGACGACGGAGATGTACCTGTCGGACATGGAGCCGGCGATGAAGCCGTCGGACGCCTGGGCCATGATGGCGCACCGCGAGATCGAGCGCGTGCCGGTCGACGACCTCGAAGGCCGCGTCACCGCCATCCTGCTGACGCCGTACCCGCCGGGCATTCCGCTGCTGATTCCGGGCGAGCGCTTTAACCGCACCATCGTGCAGTACCTGAAGTTCGCGCGCGAGTTCAACAAGCTGTTCCCGGGCTTCGAGACCGACATCCACGGCCTGGTCGAGGACGAAATCGACGGCAAGAAGGCGTACTTTGTCGACTGCGTGAAGCAGGACGGCTGAGCGCCAGTCCGCGTCCCGCTGATGAGATCAGGGCCCCGCTATGCGGGGCCCTTTCCTTTTTGCACTAGGTGAACAGATTCAGCAGCATCGCGCCGCGTTCCGCGGAAGTCCTCCTTATTGCGCGTGACAATGGTCAGGTCGTGGATGAGCGCGGTGGCGGCAATGAACTTGTCCAGCGCATGCTCAGGCCGCGGCGCGCGCAGCTGGCCCCAGACCCGGGCGACGTCGGCATCGACCGGCAACACCTGCCGGCCAAAGTCACGTATCGATGGCAGGCGGTGCATCGTTGCCGTGCCCGGTCGGTCGAAGGGTGTGGTGGTTTGTATGGCGGCTCTCCTGGGGGCGGTTCGCAGAACACAGGGCCAGTCTGGGCCACGCAAGCGCGCCGGTCGATGAGCCGATTCGCAATCGCACGCCGGCGCGGACCCGCGCCAATGAAAAGGCCCCGCATTGCTGCGGGGCCTTGGATCGGCTATCTGATCAGTTCTTCTTTTCGAACTCGAACTGTGGTGCCGCGGGCTCAGGTGCCGGTGCCGCGCCTGGCAATTCCAGCGAACCCGGCGGGGCGGCTGGTCCTGGCGCCGACGCCGGTTTCTCCGGCTCTCCTCCAAGCGGGATGCTGACCTCTGCCGCGTTGCTGTGCTTGAGCGATCCCTTGTCCAGCAGCCCCGTCACCATGCCTGGCCAGAACATCACCAGCAGCACCATCACCATCTGCAGCCCGACCCAGGGCAGGGCACCCCAGTAGATGTCGGAGCTTTTCACTTCCTTCGGGGCGATTCCGCGCAGGTAGAACAGCGCGAAGCCGAACGGCGGGTGCATGAACGAGGTCTGCATGTTCACGCACAGCATCACGCCGAACCACACCAGCGCCGCCGTCGCCGCGGCCTCCGGGTTGCCGCCCATGGAGTCGGCCACCACCGGCGCCAGCACCTTGACCGCCACCGGTGCCAGCATCGGCACCACGATGAAGGCGATTTCGAAGAAGTCCAGGAAGAAGGCCAGGAAGAAGATAAACAGGTTCACCACGATCAGGAAGCCGATCCAGCCGCCTGGCAGCGAGGTGAACAGATGCTCCACCCAGGCGCCGCCGTCCACGCCCTGGAACACCACCGAGAAGCAGGTGGAGCCGATCAGGATGAACACCACCATCGCGGTGATGCGCGCGGTGGACTGGTAGGCATCGACGATCAGCAGGCGCAGCTCGGTCATCTGGCCGGCACGCAGCAGCAGCCAGAGGATGACCAGGTACACCACCGCCAGCGGGATGCGGAACACGTGCGAGCCGAAGGCGAAGAAGCCCACCGCCGCGGCCACCAGCGTGGCGGCGATGCCGACGCGGTAGACTTGGCGGTCGATCCGGCTAAAGGCCTTGTCGCGGATCACGGCCAGCACCAGCGCACCGACCGCGCCCATGGCGCCGGATTCCGTCGGCGTGGCAATGCCCAGCATGATGGTGCCAAGCACCAGGAAGATCAGCACCGCGCAGGGGATGATGCCGCGCAGGCATTTGCGCCACAGCGCCCAGCCGCGCAGGGTGCGCGCTTCGGCGGGAACCGGCGGCAGCCAGTCGGGCTTGAAGCGCGCCAGGAAGAAGGTGTAGAGCGCAAACAGCGCGATCTGCACCACCGACGGGCCCCACGCGCCCAGGTACATGCTGCCCACGTCGGCGCTGCCCAGCGGGGTCTTGAGCTGGTCGGCCAGCACCACCAGCACCAGCGAGGGCGGCACCAGCTGCGTGATGGTGCCCGATGCGGCCAGCACGCCGGTGGCGTACTTCATGTTGTAGCGGTAGCGCATCATCACCGGCAGCGAGATCATCGCCATGGCGATCACCTGTGCGGCCACCGTGCCCGTGATCGCGCCCAGGATGAAGCCGACGATGATCACCGAATAGCCCAGGCCGCCGCGCACCGGGCCGAACAGCTGGCCCATGGAGTCCAGCATGTCCTCGGCCAGCCCGCACTTCTCCAGGATGGCGCCCATGAAGGTGAAGAACGGGATCGCCAGCAGCAGCTCGTTGGCCAGCACGCTGCCGAACACGCGGCTCGGCACGGCCTGCAGGAAGCTGATCGGGAAGTAACCCCATTCGATCGCCAGGAAGCCGAAGGCCAGGCCCACCGCCGACAGCGAGAACGCGACCGGGAAGCCGATCAGCATGAACAGCACCAGGCCGCCGAACATCATCGGCGGCATATATTCCAACGGAATCATTGAACCGGCCTCTCGTACTTGGATTCGATGCGCACCAGGCCCTTGAGGGCGGCGAAGCGCTTGATCAGTTCGGACACGCCCTGCAGCGTCAGCAGGGCAAAGCCGATGGGCACCACCAGCTTGATCGGGTAACGCGGCAGGCCGCCGGAATTTCCCGATTGCTCGAGGATGCGCCACGAGGGCAGGAACAACGAGTCCCACGACAGCCAGGTGAACA
Organism: Cupriavidus sp. FW305-F7; assembly: GCF_058782875.1. Lineage (NCBI taxonomy): Bacteria > Pseudomonadati > Pseudomonadota > Betaproteobacteria > Burkholderiales > Burkholderiaceae > Cupriavidus > Cupriavidus sp. FW305-F7. The sequence goes on from NZ_JBYSYC010000002.1 coordinate 225,798, forward strand.
GCAGGCACGACGGCAGCAGGAACACGACGATGCCGAAGATGTCGATCCAGTGCTGCGCGCGTTCCGAGACGTTGCCGTAGATCAGGTCTACGCGCACGTGCTCATTGCGCTGGAAGGTGTAGGAGGCGCCGAACATCACGGCAATGGCAAACATGTACCACTGCAGTTCGAGTGGCCAGTTGTCGCTCAAGTTGAAGCCATAGCGCAGAAGGGCGTTGCCTGCGCTGATCAGGCACGACAGCAGGATCATGATGTTTGCAAGCCTGCCAGTGTGCTGATTCAACCTGTCGATCTGTCGTGACAGACCAAGCAAGTAATACATGGGTTGTCTCCCCGGTTTTTGCGGCGATTAGTTTATCTGTAACAAAATCTACAGGCGCTAGGGGCTACTACCTACGGGGGCGACGAGATTGCGCCAGAATGGGGAACATCAACAAAAAAAGCCACCGGGCTCGCGCCGCGGTGGCTTCTTCTTGCGTAAAACTTACGCGAAACTTACAGCACGGTCCGGTATTACAGCGCCGCGCGTGCGGCCGCGATGGCGGCGCGCACTTGCGCCGGCGCCGTGCCGCCGATATGGTCGCGCGCGGCGACCGAGCCTTCCAGCGTCAGCACCGAGTGCACGTCGTCGCCGATCAGCGCGGCCTTGTCGCCCAGGCCCGAGACCTCGCGCAGCTCGGCCACGGTCAGGTCGGCCAGGTCGCACTGGCGGCTGTCGCAGGCGCGCACCGCGTGGGCCACGGCTTCGTGGGCGTCGCGGAAGGGCAGGCCCTTCTTGACCAGGTAGTCGGCCAGGTCGGTGGCGGTGGCGTAGCCCTGCAGCGCGGCGGCGCGCATCGCTTCGGGCTTGACGGTGATGCCCGGCACCATGTCGGCGAAGATGCGCAGCGTGTCCACGACGGTATCGACCGTGTCGAACAGCGGCTCCTTGTCTTCCTGGTTGTCCTTGTTGTACGCCAGCGGCTGGCCCTTCATCAGCGTCAGCAGGCCGATCAGGTGGCCGTTGACGCGGCCGGTCTTGCCGCGCGCCAGCTCGGGCACGTCCGGGTTCTTCTTCTGCGGCATGATCGAGCTGCCGGTGCAGAAGCGGTCGGCGATGTCGATAAAGCCCACGCGCGGGCTCATCCACAGCACCAGTTCTTCCGAGAAGCGCGACACATGCGTCATCACCAGCGCGGCGGCGGCGCAGAATTCAATGGCAAAGTCGCGGTCCGACACGGCGTCCAGCGAGTTGCGGCACACGCCGTCGAAGCCCAGCTGCTGCGCCACGAACTCACGGTCGATCGGGTAGCTGGTGCCGGCCAGCGCAGCCGCGCCCAGCGGCAGGCGGTTGACGCGCTTGCGGCAGTCGGCCATGCGCTCGGCGTCGCGCGTGAACATCTCGTTGTAGGCCAGCAGGTGGTGGCCGAAGGTCACCGGCTGCGCCACCTGCAGGTGGGTGAAGCCGGGCAGGATGGTGTCGGCGTTCTGTTCGGCCAGGTCCAGCAGCGCGGCGCGCAGCGCGCCCAGCAGCACGATGATGTTGTCGATCTCGCTGCGCAGCCACAGGCGGATGTCGGTGGCGACCTGGTCATTGCGCGAGCGGCCGGTGTGCAGGCGCTTGCCGGCATCGCCCACCAGCGCGGTCAGGCGCGCCTCGATGTTCAGGTGGACGTCTTCCAGGTCCAGCTTCCACTCGAAGCCGCCGGCCTCGATTTCGGCCTTGATCTGCGCCATGCCGCGCTCGATCTCGGCGCGGTCGGCCTCGGCGATGATGCCCTGCTTTGCCAGCATGGCCGCATGGGCCAGCGAGCCCTGGATGTCGAACAGGGCCAAGCGCTTGTCGAAGAACACCGAGGCGGTGTAGCGCTTCACCAGGTCGGACATCGGTTCGGAGAAGCGGGCGGACCAGGCTTCGCCTTTCTTGGCAAGTTGGGAGGTGGACATGGACGTCGGCTGCAGTGGCTCGCGCGGGCAGGCGCCGGCGTATGGACGGCGGCGGGCGCGAGAAATTGGGAAACGGCGATTATATCGCCCGCCGGCCCGCTGGCGGCGCTGGCCGGCACGGCAGCGCCGATCATCAGAGCCGGCTGTGGATCACCGGCCCCTTGAACACCACCGGGCCGCTTGGCCCATCGGCATTGGGCGAGCCGCCCGGCGGCTCGATGCTGACCGCCAGCGCGGGCACCGCCGCGGGCAACCGCGCCAGCGCCAGCCGGGCTTCGGGTGCCCGGCCGATCACGCCCAGCGACTGCGGCTTGCTGCCCGCAGGCAGCGCCCACAGCTGCAATACCTGCTGGTCGCTCAGGGCCAGGTGATCCAGGCGGCGCACGATCAGGCTGCGTGCGCCGGCATCCCACGACACCAGCATCGCAGGCTGGGCACGGTCGTCGTTCAGCACGGCGACGACCTCGGCTGGCGCCGTCTGATCCTGCCGGGCCAGCTGGATGCCGATGCCGACGGCCAGTACCGCCACCATGGCCATTGCCGCCGCGGCGCCACGCCAGAAGACCGGGGCCGACCACAGGCGCTGCCACCAGCCGTCCGCGGGACGGGTGTCACGGGCCGAGCGCGTCGGCCGACTGGCCGGATCAGCCACCTTCCAGCCGAGGCGATCCTCGATCCCGCACCACACCTTGTCGACCGGCTCGGCGGCCGCCTGCAACTCAGCCACGCCCGCGAGCCGCGCCTGCCAGCGGTGGATCGCGGCGCGCACCGCGGGCTCTTCGCGCGCGAGTTGTTCCAGGCGGCGCCGTGCGCCGCCGCGCAGCACCCCCAGCGCGTACTGCGCGGCGATGCGGTCGAGCAGGTCGGGATGGCTGGCCAGCTTCATGCCGCGCCCTCCATGCAGCTGCGCAGCCGTTCCAGGCCGCGCCGGATCCAGGACTTGACCGTCCCCAGCGGCGCGCGCAGCCGGGCGGCCAGCTCGGCGTGGCTCAGGTCCTGCAGGTAGGCCAGCATGATGGCCTGGCGCTGCGGCTGCTCGAGGCGCTGCAGGCAGCGGTTGAGCGCGCGTGCCTGCTGGCTGGCATCGGCCAGTTCCGCGGGGCCGGCCGCGTCGTCGGCCAGCCATTCGCCCAGGTCTTCGTCAAGCTCGACCGTCTGCCCGACGCGTGCCGCGGTTGCCCGGCGCAGGCAGTCCAGCGCGCGGTTGCGCACGATCGCGGTCATCCAGGTCATCGGCGCGGCCAGGTGCGGCCGGTAGTCGCCGGCGTGGTGCCAGATGCTGACAAAGCTTTCCTGCACGACATCCTCCGCCCAATCACGCCTGCCAGTGATACGCAGCGCAAGGCCAAACAGTTTCGTCGCGGTGAGGTCATAGAGGCCGCGCAGCGCCTGCCGCTCGCCGATGGCCACGGCCTGGAGCAGGGCCGCAAGGCGCTCGGCGCCGGGCGGCGCGGCGTAGGTTTCGGCGGAAGGGGACACCGGAGAAGGGGGCACCGGGGCGTCTCGCGAAAGGGTGTTGCCAGATTATAGGCACGACCTTGCATCCGATTGGCCCCGGCGTGCGTATCAGGTGGCAGGCGCACGATGGCGGCCCCGGGCTGCGGGCCGCGGCGCCGTTGATCCCACATAGGAGAACACCATGGAACGCATGCACACGACTGCCGCCACGGCAGATCCGACCGATTCCCGTGACCGCATTGTGACCGCGCCCGATGCGCGCCGCCGCGGGCTACTCAAGGCGCCGGGGCTGTTCGCGCTGGGCTCGCTGGCCGTCATCAGCCTTGGCGAGTCCATGCCGGCCTGGGCGCAGACCCAGTCGGGTAGCACCAGGGACGATATCAATATTCTGAACACCGCGTTGGGGCTGGAATACCAGGCGATCGCCGCCTACCAGGTCGGCGCGGAAAGCGGCCTGCTGCAAAAGCCGGTGCTTGCCACCGCGGTCAAGTTCCAGGACCACCACAAGGCGCACGCGCAGGTGCTGGCCGGGACAGTGTCGAAGCTGGGCGGCACGCCGGTGGTGGCGAAGAAGGCGTCGGAATACACCTTCCCGACTGAAAAGCTGAAGACCCAGGCCGATGTGCTGCGTTTTGCCGCGGGACTGGAGAAGGGCGCCACCGCCGCCTACCTGGGCGTGCTGCCGAACTTCCACAACCGCGAACTGACCCGCGCCGCCGGCAGCATCCTCGGGGACGAGGCGATGCACTGGGCGGTGCTGCTGCACGCGCTGGGTGAAGATCCGGTGCCGGGGGCGTTTGTGGGGTGAGGGGGCAGACTGGCGCCATTTGAAAAAGCTGTCGCCCGATGTGGACGCGCCCCTCTCCCGCACGCGGGAGAGGGGCGCAAACCGGCAGCACTCTGACGCCAATCAGCCCGTATTGCGCAGGCCCGCCGCGACCCCGTTGATGGTCAGGTGGATGCCGCGCCGCACCCGGATGTCATCGCCATCCTTGCCCGAGCGGAAGCGCTTGAGCAGCTCGACCTGCAAGTGGTTCAGCGGGTCGAGGTAGGCAAAGCGGTTCTTGATCGAGCGCGCCAGCAGCGGGTTGTCCGCCAGCCGTTCCTGGTGGCCGGTGACCAGTGTCAGCATCTCGCAGGTCAGGTGCCATTCCTTGCTGATGCGGTTGAACACGGTGCGGCGCAGGGCCGCGTCGTCGCACAGCTGGGCGTAGCGCGAGGCCACGGCCAGGTCGGTCTTGGCCAGCACCATGTCCATGTTGGACAGCAGCGTCGAGAAGAACGGCCAGGTCTTGACCATGCGGCGCAGCGTGGTCACGGCCAGCTTGCGCGCCTTGTCGTCCGGCGCAGTGTCCAGCAGCGACTTGACCGCGCTGCCGAAGCCGTACCAGCCCGGCAGCAGCAGCCTGCACTGGCCCCACGAGAAGCCCCACGGGATTGCGCGCAGGTCTTCGATGCGGCGGTTCTTCTTGTCCATCAGCTTGCGCGAGGCCGGGCGCGAACCCAGGTTCAGGTCGGCGATCTCGGTGATCGGCGTGGTGGCGAAGAAGTAGTCCTTGAAGCCCGGGGTCTCATAGACCAGGTCGCGGTAGGCGGTGAAGGCGCGGTCCGACAATTGCTGCATGACGGCCTCGAAGGTGTCCAGCTCCCTGGGCGCGTTCTGCTGCGGCAGCAGCGAGGCTTCCAGCGTGGCCGCGACCACCGTCTCCAGGTTGCGCCGGCCGATCTCGGCGTTGGCGAACTTGCTGTTGATGATCTCGCCCTGCTCGGTCAGCCGGATCTGGCCGTTCACCGTGCCCGGCGGCTGCGACAGGATGGCCTGGTAGGTAGGGCCGCCGCCGCGGCCGACGGTGCCACCGCGGCCGTGGAACAGGCGCAGCTTGACCTGGCGCTGCTCGAACAGCTGCACCAGCGCCAGCTCGGCCTTGTACAGCTCCCAGGTGGAAGTCAGGAAGCCGCCGTCCTTGTTCGAGTCCGAGTAGCCCAGCATCACTTCCTGCTCGACGCCATGGTGCGCGATCACCGAATCGAAGCCCGGGAGGTCCAGCAGCGACTGCATGATGCCGGCGGCGTTGCGCAAGTCCTCGATGGTCTCGAACAGCGGGATCACCATCAGCTCCATGCGCGCCGGGTCGGTCTTGCTGCCCAGCGTGCCCTGCAGCATGCCGGACTCCTTCTGCAGCAGCATCACTTCGACCAGGTCCGAGAGCGTCTCAGTGTGCGAGATGATGTAGTTGCGCGCAATGCGCTTGCCATAGCGCGCGCGCAGCTCGCGCGCGGCGGCGAAGATCGCCAGTTCCTTGCGGGTCTGCTCAGAGTACTCATGCCACGGCAGCGTCAGCAGGCGCGGCTGGCGCAGTTCGGCCAGTAGCAGTTCCAGCTTGCGCGCCTCGGGCAGGGCGGCGTAGTCGGGGGCGATGCCGGCGGCGGCGAACAGCTCGGCGATGACCGCCTCGTGCACGTCCGAGACCTGGCGCATGTCGACCGATGCCAGGTGGAAGCCGAACACGCCGATGGCGCGCGCCAGCGCGTCGATGCGGCCATTGGCCAGCGCCTGGCCATGGTTGGCGCGCAGCGAGTCGACCACCACCTGCACGTCGGCGGCAAAGGCCTCGGCACTGTCATAGGGCTCGGCCGGCGCCACCGGGCGGCGCGGCACGGCGTGGCCGGTCAGCGCCTTGCTGGTTGCGGCCAGGCGCGCGTAGATGCCGATCAGCGCACGGCGGTAGGGCTCGTCGGCGCGATGCTCGGAGTGGTCGGGCGAGCGCTCGGCCAGCGCCAACAGTTCCGGGCTGGCGTCGACCATCAGCGTGGACATCGACAGCTCCGCGCCCAGCGCATGGACTTCGTCCAGGTACCAGTCGATGATCATCTGCCCCTGCTGGCTGGCGGCGTGCTCCAGCGTCTCGGCGGTGACGTTGGGGTTGCCGTCGCGGTCGCCGCCGATCCAGGAGCCCATCTGCAGGAACGGCGCCAGCGGCGCCGGCTGTGCGCCGGGGGTGCCCTTGCGCTTGCGCGTGGCCGGGAACACCGCGGCGATGTCTTCTTCCAGTTCGCTCATCAGCTGCGGAATGCCGCGCAGGAAGCAGGTGCGGTAGTACGACAGCGCATTTTCGATTTCGTCGGCCACCGTCAGGCGCGAATCGCGCAGCATGCGGGTCTGCCACAGCGTGGTGACCTTGGCGCGCAGCTGCGCGGTGTTGTGCTCGCGCTCGCGCGCGGTCATCGGCAGGTCGCGCTCGGCCAGCAGGCGGGCGATCTCGCGCTCGGCGTCGAGAATACTCTTGCGCTGGACTTCGGTCGGGTGCGCGGTCAGCACCGGCACGATCAGGGCCTCGTCCAGGAACTTGCGCAGCTGCTTGCCGGTCACGCCGGCGGCGTCGATCGCCTCCAGCGCGTGGGCCAGGCTGCCCGCCTGCGGCGGCGAGCCGGCCAGCGCGTGCACGCGGCGGCGGCGGTTGTGGTGCTGGTCCTCGGCGATATTGGCCAGGTGCGAGAAATAGCTGAACGCGCGCACGACCTGGTTGGTCTGGTCGCGCGACAGGCGCTTGAGCAGGCGGTCCAGCTCCGCGCCGGCGGCGCGGTCGTTCTCGCGGCGGAAGCGCACCGCGGTCTGTCGGATGGTTTCGACCACCTCGAAGGCTGCGTCGCCTTCCTGTTCGCGCAGGCATTCGCCCAGCAGGCGGCCCAGGAAGCGGATGTCCTCGCGCAGCGGCACGTCCTTGTCGGCGGTGCGGCGGGCGGTGGGGGCGATGGCGGTTCCGTTGCTCGACACGATGGAAAGCTTGGGCTTGGGGGAACGTTTGGTCCCGCTGCGGGTGGCGGGGCGTTTCGATTCGGTGGTGGATGCGCCGTTTGCGTCACCTTGGCCGGCGCCGAGGGCAGGGCTTTGGTCTTTCGCAGCCGGGGCGGTCCGCCGGCCGTTGGGGCGCGCAGCATGCTGCGTCATGCAATCTCCTCGTTCTGCTTCTCTAAGCTTATCTATTGGTGCGGAGGGGCTATTGGGGCGCGTGCTACCATTGGCGCATGTCGTCTGCCACCCTGTTTTCCTCTACCGCTGTCGTGTCTCGCAATCTTCCGCAAAAGCTCGTCATTGCCTCCCGAGAGAGCCGTCTGGCCCTGTGGCAGGCAGAACATGTGCGTGCTGCGTTGCAACAATACTATCCCGCGTGCGACGTGTCCATTCTTGGCATGACGACGCGCGGAGACCAGATTCTAGACCGTACGCTGTCCAAAGTCGGCGGCAAGGGTTTGTTTGTCAAAGAACTGGAGTTCGCGATGGACGAAGGCCGGGCGGACCTGGCGGTGCATTCGCTCAAGGATGTGCCGATGGAGTTGCCCGAAGGCTTCGCCCTGACCGCGGTGATGGAACGCGAGGATCCGCGCGACGCGCTGGTGTCTTCCGCCTACGCGTCGCTGGACGAGATGCCGGCCGGCACCGTGGTCGGCACCTCCAGCCTGCGCCGTGAAGCCGCGCTGCGCAGTCGCTACCCGCAACTGGTGATCAAGCCGCTGCGCGGGAACCTGGACACGCGGCTGGGCAAGCTGGATCGCGGCGAATACGGCGCCATCATCCTGGCCGCCGCCGGCCTCAAGCGCCTGGGCCTGGGCGAGCGAATCCGCGCGCTGATCCCGATCGAGGTGTCGCTGCCGGCCGCAGGCCAGGGCGCCCTCGGCATCGAGATCCCGGCGAACCGCCCTGAACTGGCGCAATGGCTGGCAACCCTGAACCACCAGCCGACGGCGCTGGCCGTGACCGCCGAGCGCGCCGTGTCGCGCATGCTGGGCGGCTCGTGCCAGGTGCCGCTGGCCGCCCATGCGCGCTGGGAAGGCGATCAGCTGAAGCTGGACGCCTTTGTCGCCTTGCCCGATGGCACGCGCGCCATCCGCGCTGCCGCGTCCGGACCGGCTGCTGACCTGGCCGCCGCCGAAGCGCTGGGCCAGGCCTGCGCGCGCGACCTGCTGGCGCAGGGTGCCGAAGCCATCCTCGCGGCACTGGCCGATTCTGGCGATCCCGCCGGCTCCCAAGCTCCTGCCTGAGGCTGCCCCATGCCCAGCCCGACCGTCGTTGTCACACGACCCGCCGGGCAGTCCCGGCAACTGACCGAGGCGCTGCAGGCCGCGGGCCTGGACGTACTCAGCTTTCCCTTGCTGGCCATCGGCCCGGCCGCTGACGACGCGCCGCTGCGCGCGGCACTGGCGCGGCTGGACACCTTTGCGCTGGTGGTCTTTGTCAGTCCCAATGCCATTACCTACGCGCTCGACGCGCTGGCCGGCGTGCAGGGCGCGTCCGTGGCCCAATGGCCGGCGCAGGTGCCGGTGGCGGTGGTCGGGCCGGCCAGCGTCGCCGCCCTGGCCGAGCGCGGCATCACGCCGCCCGCGTGCCGGGTGATTGCGCCCGCGGGCGCTGCCGCGAACGGGCAGGGCGCCGATGACATCGCGCCGGAGGCCGAAGCGCTGCGCTTTGATTCCGAGGCCCTGTGGGCCCGGCTTGATCCCGCCGCGCTGGCGGGCAAGCCGGTCCTGATCATCCGCGGCAACGGCGGGCGCGACTGGCTGGGCGACCGCCTGCGCGAGGCCGGTGCCCAGGTCGAGGCCGTCGAGGCCTACCAGCGCACGCTGCCCGAACCCAGCGCCATGCAGTGGCAGGCCGTGCGCGACAACCTGCGTCCCGGCGCGGCGCCGCATGCGTGGCTCCTAACCAGTTCTGAAGCGGTGCGCAACCTTGACGCGCTGGCACGCCAGCATCTGTCGCCTGAGGAAGACGCTGCCCTGCGGCAGGTGCAGTGCATCGCGCCGCATGCGAGAATCGCCGAACAGGCGCTGGCGCTGGGCTTCCCCCATATCCTGCGCGCCGCCCCGGGCGATGCCGGTCTGCTGGCGGCGTGCCTGCAGTGGGCCGATGCCCATGCCGGTCCGGCGCCGGCAAGCATGGCCAGCGCGGCAATCGAAGCCAGCCCGCCCAGCGCCAAAGCCGAAGCGCCGCCGGCCCCTGTGCCGGACGCAGCAGTTCCCGCAACGTCAACGAAGGTCGAACGCGTGACGCAAGAAACCACGTCCTCCTCCGCTACGCCGCCGCCCACGGCGGCCTCCGCAGCATCGGCGCAAGCCGCGCCCGCGCCGGGCCCCGCTACCCCCGGTACCCCCGCTGCTCCCAGTGCAGCCTCACGGCGGTCCGCTGCGTTGTGGGCGCTGGTCGCCGTGCTGGTGGTGGCAACGGCTGGCGGCTTCTGGTGGCTGCAGCAGCGCGTTGACCACCTGACCGGCGAGCTGGCGCGCCGCCAGCAAAGCAACGATGCGCTGGTGCAGGAGTCGCGCGTGCTGACCCGCAACGCGCAGGACACGGTCAAGGAACTGCAGGCCAAGGTCGGTGCGCTGGAGAACCAGGTCGGCGAGACCCGCGACAAGCAGGTGGCGCTGGAACAGGTCTACCAGGACCTGATGCGCAACCGCGACGACTGGGAAATCGCCGAGATCCAGCAGCTGCTGACCAGTGCCGGCCAGCAACTGCAACTGACCGGCAACGTGCAGGTGGCCCTGGCCGCGCTGCAAAGCGCCGACGCCCGCCTGGCGCGCGCCGACAAGCCGCAATACAACCTGCTGCGCCGCGCGATCGCGCGCGACGTCGCGCGCATGAAGGCGGTGCCCGACACCGACCTGACCGGCGCCGCAATCAAGCTGGACGAGGCCATCAACCAGGTCGACGCACTGCCGCTGCTGTCCAGCGAACGCATGCTGGAACGCAGCGAGGCCGACGCCCGCAAGGGTGCCGCCGCCAACGGTGCCAGCGCACCGGCCGCCGCCAACGGCGCGGGCCCGGGCTGGTTCACGCGCCTGTGGGACTACCTGCGCGAGGAACTGGCGCAGGTGGTCCGCATCCGCAAGGTCGACGACGCCGAGGCGCTGCTGCTGTCTGGCGACCAAGGCTGGTTCCTGCGCGAGAACGTCAAGCTGCGCCTGCTCAATGCGCGCCTGGCATTGCTGTCGCGCAACGAACCCGTGTTCCGCAATGACCTGGCCGCCGCGCAGGCGATGATCAGCCGCTATTTCGATACCAAGTCGCGCCGGGTGCAGGGGGTGCTGACGCTGCTGCGGCAGGCGCAGGCGGGGGCGGTCACGGTGCAGCTGCCGACCATGTCCGAAAGCCTGGGCGCGCTGCATGCCCTGAAGAAGGAGTAAGCCCATGCGCCTTCTGTTCTGGGTTGCGGTCCTGTTTGGCGGCGCCGTCGGGCTGGCCCTGTTCACGCAGTTCAACCACAGCAATGTGGTGCTGTTCTATCCGCCGTACCGCGTCGAGTTGTCGCTGAACCTGGCGCTGGCCTTGCTGCTGCTGCTGTTCTTCGTGGTGTGGACGGTGATGTCCACCGTCCGCCATCTGGCCGACATGCCGCGCCGCGCCGCCGCCTACCGCGAGCGCAGCCGCATGAGCAAGGCACAGGCGGCGCTGCGCGAGTCGATCGAAAACCTGTTTGCCGGCCGCTTCGCCCGCGCCGAGCGCGCCGCGCGCGAGGCGCAGTCCTGGGACGACCAGGCCCAGACCGCCGCGCTGATCGGCGCCCGCGCCGCGCACCGGATGCAGGAAACCGAGCGGCGCGACGCCTGGATGTCGCAGGTCACCGACCCCGAGCGCGAGCAGGCACGGCTGGTGTCGATGGCCGAGTTGCTGGTCGATGCTCGTGACGCCGACGGCGCGCTGGAAACCATCGCCCAGCTGCAGTCGCAGGGCGCGCGCCAGATTCACGTGCAGCGCATCGCGTTGCGCGCGCACCAGCACCTGAAGAACTGGACCGAGGTGCTGCGCCTGGCGCGCTCGCTGGAAAAGCGCAACGCGCTGCATCCGGTGCTGGCGCTGCGGCTCAAGCAGATGGCCGTCGAAGCCATGCTGGACGAGCGCCGCCACGACGCCGACGCGCTGTCTGAGTTCTGGCGCTCGCTGTCCGCCGACGAGCGCCGCGCCACCCGCATCGCCGAGCCCGCCGCACGCTACTTCGCTGCGCTGGGCCGGCAGAACGAGGCCCGCCGCATCATCGAAGACGCGCTCAAGGTCAACTGGGACAGCCGCCTGGTGCTGCGCTATGCAGATTGCGCCGTTCCCGGCCACGCGCTGCCGCAGATCCAGCAGGCCGAGAAATGGCTGGCGGCGCATCCCGCCGACGCCGACCTCTACTACACGCTGGGCGTGCTATGCCTGGGCGAGAAGCTGTGGGGCAAGGCCCAGTCCAGCTTCGAGCGCGCGCTGAAATATGCCGAGCCCGACCAGCAGCGCCGCCTGCGCGTGCGCACGCACCTGGCGCTGGCGCGGCTCTTCGAGGAAACCGAGCGCTTCGACGACGCGCAGCGGCATTATCGCGAAAGCGCGATGCTGGCGGCCTGAGGATTTCAGGCGCTCGCGAACTCTCCGCTGGCAACGCCTGCATACTGACGGTTTGATCTCCTCTCCCGTTTGCGGGAGAGGGAACACACAAACGGATGCCCAGAGCTCCGTGGCGCTTGTCATCCCGAGCCATCAACCATCCTTACGTACTTTCCATTCCATGACACTCGACCGCATCCTCCAATCCCAGGGCTTTGGCACGCGCCGGTACTGCGGCGACCTGATCGCCGCCGGGCTGGTCGAAGTCAACGGCGAACTGTGCGAAGACCCGCGCGCACAGTTTGAAGTCGACGGCCTGCGGCTCACCGTAGACGGCGAGGAATGGCTGGCCTGCACCAAGGCCTACCTGATGCTGAACAAGCCCACCGGCTATGAGTGCTCGCAGCGTCCGCGCCATCATCCCAGCGTCTACAACCTGCTGCCGGTGCCGCTGCGCCAGCGCGAGGTGCAGGCCGTGGGGCGGCTGGACCACGACACCACCGGGCTGCTGCTGCTGACCGACGATGGCCAGTTCATCCACGCCCAGACCTCGCCCAAGCGCAAGGTGCCCAAGATCTATGAAGTGACGACTGCCGAGCCGGTCACGCCGGAGCAGGCCCAAGCGCTGTGCAGTGGCGTGCAGCTGCTCGACGAACCGGCACCGATCGCGGCAGAAGCGTGTGAGATCACCGGCGAACGCAGCCTGCGGCTGACCCTGGTGCAAGGCAAGTACCATCAGGTCAAGCGCATGGTGGCGGCGGCAGGCAACCATGTCAGCGCGCTGCATCGCAGCGCCATTGGCGGCCTGCAGCTCGATCCGGCCCTGGCCGAAGGCGAGTGGCGCTGGCTGACGGCGCAAGAGCTGGCCGCGCTGACCGGCAAGGATTGAGCCAAACGGCAACACCAGACCGTGGCCGGGCGCTCATTGCTGCACTGCAGCGTCCGCCAATCTTTTCCGGAAGACCCCCGGCGATTTGATAAAATGCAAGGCATGGCGAAGCCCGAAGCACCTATCAATCTGACCAATCAGTTCCTGATTGCCATGCCTGGCATGGCCGATCCGACTTTTTCGGGTTCCGTCGTCTATATCTGCGAACACAATGATCGTGGCGCGCTCGGGCTGGTGATCAACCGGCCCATCGACATCGACATGGCCACGCTGTTCGACAAGATCGACCTCAAGCTTGAAATCCAGCCAGTCGCGCACCAGCCGGTCTACTTCGGCGGCCCGGTGCAGACCGAGCGCGGCTTCGTGCTGCACGACCCGGTGGGCGTCTATGTCTCGTCGCTGGCCGTGCCCGGCGGGCTGGAAATGACCACCTCCAAGGACGTGCTGGAGGCTGTGGCCAACGGCAGCGGCCCGCACCGCTTCCTGCTGACGCTGGGTTACTCCGGCTGGGGTGCCGGCCAGCTGGAGGAAGAGCTCAGCCGCAACGGCTGGCTGACGGTCCAGGCCGACCCCGAAATCATCTTCAGCGTGCCGCCCGACGAGCGCTTCGCCGCCGCCATCCGGCTGCTGGGCATCGACTTCACCATGCTGTCGGGCGAGGCCGGGCATGCCTGATGCCGTGGGGCGTGAACTGCCCCGCGACGGCACGGTCCTGGCATTCGACTACGGCGAAAAAAAAATCGGCGTCGCGCTGGGCAACTTCATCACGCGCGAGGCGCGTGCGCTGACCATCCTCCCCAATATCACCGTGGAAGGCCGCTTTGAGGCCGTGGCGGCGCTCATCCAGGAGTGGAACCCGGTGCAGCTGATCGTCGGCATGCCGGTCAACCCTGAAGGGGGCGAGCAGCCCTCGATGAAGCTGGCGCGGCGTTTCGGCAACCAGCTCAATGGCCGCTTCGGCCTGCCGGTGGAGTGGGTGGACGAGCGCTATACGTCGCGCGCCGCGTCGATGGCCGGGGCCCGCCGCGGCGAGCTTGATGCCGAGGCCGCCCGCATCATCCTGCAACAGTATTTCGACCAATTCCCGCTATGACGCAGATTCCCGTTCCCGACGCCGAGTCGCTGTACCGCAAGCTGCTGGACCAGGCCCAGGCGTTGATCCCCGAGGCCGAGCGCGCGCGCTGGTCGGTGGCCGGCATCTACTCAGGCGGCGCATGGATCGCCGCGCGGCTGGCTGCCGACCTGAAGCTGCCCGAGCATGGCGTGATCAACGTTGCCTTCCATCGCGACGACTATGCCAAGAAGGGCCTGCACAGCCAGGCCCAGCCGACCACGCTGCCGTTTTCGGTGGATGACCGCAATGTCCTGCTGATCGATGATGTGCTGGCCACGGGCCGCACCATCCGTGCCGCCGTCAACGAGCTGTTCGACTACGGCCGTCCCGCGCGCGTGGCGCTGGGCGTGCTGGTCGACCGCGGCGGGCGCCAGCTGCCCATTGCCGCCGACCTGACTGCCGCCGAGATGGCGCTGCCGCCCGGCACCACGCTGGTGCTTTCGCGCCAGGGCGAGGGCGCCGGCGCGCAATTCGCCTTTGCGACCGAACCTACCGATTCCGCCACCGGCTGAACCGGCCCGAATGCCCCAGGCGCGCAGTGCGCGCCTGACCCCCAGCTCCGAGACCAGACCACCCCCGTTTTTTGCCCGCGCCCGACCAGCCATGACCAAGACGTTCCGCAACCCGCAGCTCACCAAGAACGGCGAACTGAAGCACCTGCTGTCGATCGAGGGGTTGTCGCGTGACATGATCACGCACATCCTCGACACCGCCAGCCAGTTCGTATCGCTGTCCGACTCAGACCGCGATGTCAAGAAGGTGCCGCTGCTGCGCGGCAAGAGCGTGTTCAACCTGTTCTTCGAGAACTCCACCCGCACCCGCACCACCTTCGAGATCGCCGCCAAGCGGCTGTCGGCGGACGTGCTGAACCTGAACATCAACGCCTCGTCGACCAGCAAGGGCGAGTCGCTGCTGGACACCATCAACAACCTGTCGGCGATGTCCGCCGACATGTTCGTGGTGCGCCATGCCAGCTCGGGTGCACCTTACCTGATAGCTGAGCACGTCGCGCCGCACGTGCACGTGATCAACGCCGGCGACGGCCGCCACGCGCATCCGACGCAAGGCCTGCTGGACATGTACACGATCCGGCACTTCAAGAAGGACTTCACCAACCTGACGGTGGCCATCGTCGGCGACATCCTGCACTCGCGCGTGGCACGCTCCGACATCCACGCGCTGACCACGCTGGGAGTGCCCGAAGTGCGCGCGATTGGCCCGCGCACGCTGCTGCCGTCGGGACTGGAGCAGATGGGTGTGCGCGTCTTCCACAACATGGAAGAGGGCCTGAAGGGCGTGGACGTGGTCATCATGCTGCGGCTGCAGAACGAGCGCATGAGCGGCGCGCTGCTGCCGTCGGCGCAGGAATACTTCAAGGCCTACGGCCTCACGCCGGAGCGCCTGGCACTGGCCAATCGCGACGCCATCGTGATGCACCCGGGCCCCATGAACCGCGGCGTCGAGATCGACTCCGCCGTGGCCGACGGCCCGCAGTCCGTGATCCTGAACCAGGTGACCTTCGGCATCGCCGTGCGCATGGCGGTGATGGGCATCGTGGCGGGAAATAGCGACGAATGACGCGGTCGAGCGACACGAGCCAGAACACACTGAACCAGCCAAGCGACACGACAAGCCAAGCTATGAAGATTCACATCAAGGGCGGCCGCCTGATCGATCCGGCCAGCAACACCGACGCCGCGCAGGACCTCTACATCGCCGCCGGCAAGATCGTCGGCGTGGGCAGCGCCCCGGCGGACTTCACCGCCAACAAGACCATCGACGCCAGCGGCCTGATCGTGTGCCCTGGCCTGGTCGACCTCTCCGCGCGCCTGCGCGAGCCCGGCTACGAATACAAGGCCACGCTCGAATCCGAAGTGGCCGCCGCCACCGCCGGCGGCGTGACCAGCCTGGTCTGCCCGCCCGATACCGATCCGGTGCTCGATGAGCCCGGCCTGGTGGAAATGCTGAAATTCCGCGCCCGCACCCTGAACCAGACCCACGTGTACCCGCTGGGCGCGCTCACGCTGGGCCTCAAGGGCGAGACCCTGACCGAGATGAACCAGCTGACCGAGGCCGGCTGCGTCGGCTTCAGCCAGGCCGAGGCCCCGGTGCATAACACCCAGGTGCTGCTGCGCGCGCTGCAATACGCACAGACCTTCGGCTTCACCGTCTGGCTGCGCCCGGAAGACCCCTTCCTTGGCGGCGGCGTGGCCGCCAGCGGCGCGGTGGCGTCGCGCCTGGGCCTGTCCGGCGTGTCAGTGATCGCCGAAACCGTGCGCCTGCACACCATCTTCGAACTGATGCGCAGCACCGGCGCGCGCGTGCACCTGTGCCGCCTGTCGTCCGCGGCCGGGCTGGAGCTGGTGCGCCAGGCCAAGCGCGAAGGCCTGGCCGTGACCTGCGACGTCAATATCCACCACGTCGCGCTGACCGACATGGATATCGGCTACTTCAATTCTCAGATGCGCTTCTCGCCGCCGCTGCGCAGCCCGCGCGACCGCGACGCCATCGTCGCCGCGCTGGCCGACGGCACCATCGACGCCCTGTGCTCCGATCACACCCCGGTCGACGACGACGAGAAGCTGCTGCCGTTCGCCGAGGCATCGCCAGGCGCAACCGGCCTGGAACTGCTACTGCCGCTGACCCTGCGCTGGGCCGCCGAGCACAAGGTCCCGCTGGCACAGGCACTGGCCCGCATCACAGCCGAACCCGCCCGCGTGATCGGCCTCAAGGCCGGCACCCTGGCCGTAGGCAGCGCCGCCGATGTGTGCGTGTTCGATCCCAAGCAAGTCTGGAAGGTCGACCGCCGCTCCATCAAGAGCCAGGGCAAGAACTCGCCGTGGCTCGGCTACGAGATGGAAGGCAAGGTCCGCATGACCCTGGTCGGCGGGCAAGTCGTCTACGGAAACCACGCCCACGCATGATCTGGCTGCGCAAGACCGCGCTGGTGCTGCACCTGCTGCGCGGGCTGGTGACCTGCGCCTTGCTGTTCCCGTGGCTGGGTGTGCGCACGCGCGAGTGGCATATCCGCCGCTGGTCGCGGCGGTTGCTGCGGATTTGCGGGGTGGAGGTCGAGGTGGTGGACGCCACCGGCGCAGCGTCGCACGGCGCCGGCCGCCAGGGCGCGATGGTGGTTTCCAACCACATTTCGTGGCTGGATATCTACGTCATCCACAGCTGGCAGCCGGTGCGTTTCGTCGCCAAGTCAGAGATACGCGACTGGCCGCTGATCGGCTGGCTGTGCGGCAAGACGGGAACGATCTTCATCGAACGGGCGCGTAAACGCGATGCCCACCGCGTGCTGCACGACATCACCGACGTGATGCTGCAGGGCGACCTCGTCGGCGTGTTCCCCGAAGGCACCACGACCGACGGCACCGAGGTGCTGACGTTCCACGCCAACCTGATGCAGGCGCCGATTTCTGGCGGGTTACCGGTGCAGCCCCTGGGGCTGAACTACCTCGATGCCGCTTCGGGTCAACCGACGCTTGCCGCCGCCTACATCGGCGAGACCACACTGCTGCAGTCGTTGGAAGCGGTCTTGCGCGCACCCAGGATCAAGGCCAGATTGGTAATCGGGCCTGCGCTGGTGCCGGCCTCCGGAGACCGCCGCGAGCTTGCGAACTCCGCCAGGGAGGTGGTCGCCCACCTCAGCCAGGGCGCGCCGGAACACGCTGCCGCCGCGGCCCGACGGCTGAATCACCCCGTCGAGCCCGGCGGCGTACCGCAGCCAAGCTCCGCTGCCATCAGCTAGCCGTCCTGTCGTCCCCGCCAACGCGGGATTGCCAGTCAGGCCAGCGGGTCACAATATTGCGGGCAATCAACCTGAACGACGGTCCGTTCGGCAGGAACCTGTGCCAACCGGGCCGCCGTCAGCTTGCCACCCCAGACGCAGCCCGTATCCAGCGCCATCAGGTTCGGCCGCATGACCAGGCCCAGCGTCGACCAATGGCCGCATACCACCGTCACATCCCCGGTACGCCGCCCCGGCACGTCGAACCACGGCATGAACCCGTCCGGCGCCTTGCCCAGGCCTTCCTTGGTCTTGAAGTCCATCACGCCATCGACAGTGCAGTAGCGCAGCCGGGTGAGGGCATTGACCACTACCCGGTGGCGATCAATGCCGCGCAGGCCGTCGTGCCAGCGGTCAGAGGCGTTGCCGAAGATGTCGGCGAGGAAGGCTTGCCAGTTGGGGCCTTGGAGTTGGTTTTCGACTTCGTGGGCTAGGTCGATGACTTGTGCTGCCGTCCATTGGGGGAGGACGCCGGCGTGGACCAGGAGGAAGTTGTTTTCCAGCAGGGCGAGGGGGCGGTGGCGGAGCCAGGTGAGTAGGTCCTCACAATCGGGGGCGGTGAGGATGTCGTCCAGGGTGTCAGATTTGCCCTTCTTGCGCACGCCTGCGGCGACGGCAAGGAGGTGGATGTCGTGGTTGCCGAGGACGGTTTCAGTGCGGCTGCCCATGGCACGGATGGTGCGGAGGGTTTGGAGGGAGGCTGGGCCGCGGTTGACCAGGTCGCCGACGAAGCGGAGGGAGGTGTCCGTGGGCAATTGGTCCAGCAGGGCGATCAAGGAGGCGGCGCAGCCTTGGAGATCGCCGACGGCATGGGGTGTCGAAAAATGCACTTTAACGTTGACCATCAAGAGAAGGAAAAACTATTTCGCTTCTATTTGTAGTTTTGTGACCGATATACCGTGGCATGGTTACATGAGGCTACAAAAAGAGGGGGAGGGGATGTAGGTTAGGGCATTCCGTCGGATAGAATACCGCCACTTCTGCAGGCACTTAACGCCCCGCCGTCCAGGAAGAGGACAAGGTGGGCGCTCGGCTTTTGTCGGGCCATCGAAACATATCGAGGCAAGGAGCAGTTTTGTCGCATATTTTGGTCACAGGGGGCGCTGGGTTTATTGGCGCAAATTTCGTTCTGGCTTGGTTGAGCGACAAGTCCGCCGACGGCATTGTCAATGTCGACAAACTGACGTATGCAGGCAACCGCAAAACGCTGGCAGCGGTGGAAGGCGATAGCCGCTACGTCTTCTCCCATACCGATATTTGTGACCAACCGGCTCTCGACGCACTCTTTGCTGCTTACAAGCCTCGCGCCGTCGTACATTTCGCCGCGGAAAGCCACGTCGATCGCTCGATCCACGGCCCTGCTGAGTTCATTCAAACGAATATTGTCGGGACTTTCAGGCTACTCGAAGCGGCTCGCGCATATTGGGGTGTCTTGAGCGAGACAGACAAAGCCGCGTTCCGCTTCCTCCATGTTTCCACCGATGAAGTTTTTGGCTCGCTTGGGCCGGCCGATCCCCAGTTTTCGGAATCCACCCCATACGCTCCCAACAGCCCCTACTCAGCATCAAAGGCCGCCTCGGACCATCTGATTCGCTCCTATCACCATACCTACGGGCTGCCGGTCCTGACGACGAACTGTTCGAACAACTACGGACCCTACCATTTTCCCGAGAAGCTGATCCCGCTCATGATTGCCAACGCCTTGGGCGGCAAGGACTTGCCGATCTACGGTGATGGTCTCAATGTGCGTGATTGGCTGTACGTTGGGGACCATTGTTCGGCGATCCGCGAAGTGTTGGCACGAGGACGTGCAGGCGAGACCTATAACGTTGGCGGTTGGAACGAAAAGACCAATCTCGAAGTCGTGCACACGCTGTGTGACCTGCTTGACGAATTGCATCCCAAAGCCGCCGGTTCGTACCGTGACCAGATCACCTTTGTGAAAGACCGACCCGGCCACGACCGCCGCTATGCTATTGATGCACGCAAGCTTGAGCGTGAACTCGGCTGGAAGCCAGCAGAGACTTTCGAAACTGGGCTGCGCAAGACCGTGCAGTGGTACCTTAGCAACCAGGCGTGGGTGCAGGATGTGATCTCCGGTGACTACCGGAATTGGGTGGCGAAGCAATATGCAGCATAAGGCGTCACGCATTCCCACCGTCCTCGTAACAGGAAGCAATGGTCAGGTTGGGTTCGAACTCCGTCGCAGCTTGATGCCGCTCGGGCGGGTGGTGGCGCTTGATCGCAAGGGCTGTGATCTGGCCAACATCGATGTCCTTCGTGATGTGGTGCGCAGTGTCCGTCCTGACGTGATCGTCAACCCTGCCGCCTATACGGCGGTGGACGAGGCGGAGACCGAGACTGAGCTAGCTTTCGCCATCAATGGCACCGCTCCCGGCGTGCTGGCTGAAGAGGCGCGCGCGCTGGGCAGCCTGCTCGTGCACTATTCGACGGACTATGTGTTTGCCGGCACCGGCGATAAGCCCTACGTCGAAAGCGACGCGGTAGGGCCCCTTTCGGTCTACGGCAAGAGCAAACTGGCCGGCGAGCAGGCCATCGCGGCAGCGGGGGGAGCCGCCATCGTCTTGCGGACCTGCTGGGTCGCGGGTGCGCATGGCGGCAATTTCGCCAAGACGATGCTCAAGCTGGGCCGTGAACGCGACAGCCTGCGCGTGATCGCGGACCAGTTCGGCGCGCCGACCACGGCTTCTCTGATTGCCGACGTGACCGCGCATATCATCGACCGTGCTTGGCTGCATGGCGATCGGATGGAGTTTCCGGGTGGCGTCTACCATCTGGCCGCAGCGGGCGAGGCATCGTGGCATGGGTATGCCACGGAAGTCCTGCGCTATGCGGCTAGCAAGGGCGTCGAGCTCAAGGTCGATCCAGAGGCCATCGAGCCCATTCCCGCCACGGCCTACCCACTAGCTGCGCCGCGGCCGTCCAACTCGCGGTTGAGCACGCGCAAGCTGCGCGAGACCTTTGATATCAATCTGCCGGCGTGGCAGCAGGGCATGCACTACCTGCTGGACCAGCTGCTTCCCTGAACGACAATATGCGCAAAGGCATCATTCTGGCCGGAGGATCCGGCACGCGGCTATATCCGATTACGCGGTCGGTGTCGAAGCAGCTCATGCCCGTCTACGACAAGCCGATGATCTACTACCCCCTTTCGACGCTGATGCTGGCGGGGATTCGGGACATCCTGGTGATCTCTACGCCGGAAGACATTACGCGTTTTTCAGACATGCTGGGCGACGGCCGCAACTGGGGCATCAATTTGCAGTACGCGGTCCAGCCCTCGCCGGATGGGCTGGCTCAGGCGTTCATCATCGGACGCGAGTTCATCGGTAACGATCCCTCGACACTGATCCTGGGAGACAACATCTTCCACGGCCACGATCTTGTTGCACAACTTGCTCGCACGGCCACTGTCGAGGACGGCGCCACGGTATTCGCATACCATGTGCACGATCCCGAACGTTACGGGGTTGTCGAGTTCAATGACCAGTTCCGCGCGATCTCCCTTGAGGAAAAGCCTGCGAGACCGCGCTCGAACTACGCCGTGACAGGGCTCTATTTCTACGACAAACAGGTGTGCGATATCGCTTCCGCAGTCCGTCCGTCTCCTCGCGGCGAGCTTGAGATTACAGACGTCAACAAGCGATATCTGGAAATGGGCAAGTTGAATGTCGAGATCATGGGTCGAGGCTATGCGTGGCTCGATACTGGCACGCACGATTCGCTTCTGGAGGCTGCGACCTTCATCGCCACCCTGCAGAACCGACAGGGCTTGATGGTGGCCTGTCCGGAAGAAATCGCATACAGGAACAAGTGGATTGGTGCGGAGCAGGTCGCTGCGCTGGCGCGTCCGTTGTCGAAGAGCGGTTATGGCAAGTACCTCATGCAAGTCATTTCAGAGTCTGTCAAATGAACCTGACCGTAACCCAAACGGCATTGCCTGAGGTGCTCATTCTAGAACCGAGAGTATTCGGAGACGATCGCGGCTTCTTCTTCGAAAGCTTCAATTCACGCGTCTTCGAGCAGGCTACCGGCGTGAAGCGGGAATTCGTGCAGGACAACCATTCGCGATCTGTGCGGAATGTGTTGCGCGGTTTGCACTATCAGATCCAGCACCCGCAGGGTAAGCTCGTGAGGGCATTGCGGGGAGAGATCTTCGACGTAGCCGTTGACTTGCGCCGTTCATCGCCGAATTTCGGCAAATGGGTCGGCGTTTTTCTTTCCTCGGATAACAAGCGGCAGTTATGGGTGCCAGAGGGCTTCGCGCACGGTTTCCTCGTCGTCTCGGAAGAGGCAGAGGTTCTATATAAAGCGACCGACTACTGGTATCCCGAACACGAACGGGCGGTGGTATGGAATGACGCCAAGATCGGTATCTCGTGGCCGTTGTCCGAGACACCCGTGCTAGCGTCTAAGGACGCTTTGGCAGAGTCGCTGTTGCACGCTGAGCTTCCGCTTTGACTCATGGTGCGAACATGAATATACGGAATGATTCTCCGCCCCGTCATCGCCCTTCACCGTTGGAGTGAATTGCATGGCAGCGCGTGAAAAGATCCTTTTTTGCGGGAACTCGGCATGGGCCATGTACCAATTTCGCCGTGGTGTCATGGAAGCTTTGATTGCGGATGGCTATGAAGTGCACGTTGTCGCACCAGCGGACGGCAATTCTTCTGCCTTGGAGGGACTTGGTTGTATTTTTCACGCTGTACCCATGTCACCGCAAGGCCATAATCCTCTGGAAGATTTGCGGCTTGTCCTGGTGCTGAGTGCCCTGTACCGGCGCGTCGGTCCCAAAGTGATCTTTCATTACACGATCAAGCCCAATATTTACGGATCGGTCGCTGCGTGGCTGGCCGGGGCGGAGTCCATTGCGATCACTACCGGACTGGGCTATGTGTTTCTTAATGTCGGTCTGGTGTCACGGGTTAGTAAACTCCTGTATCGGATAGCGTTCCGATTCCCGCAGGCGGTCTGGTTTCTCAATCATGAAGACCGGGGCGCGTTCGTTTCCAGGAAGCTTGTGGACTCATCGAAGTGCGTCGTGTTGCCAGGGGAGGGCATAGACCTGACCTATTTCCGGCAGCTTTCGGATATCACGCCCGAGCCATCGGAGTGTTTCACTTTTCTGCTGATTGCACGAATGTTGTGGGACAAGGGTATCGGCGAGTACGTCGATGCAGCTCGACAACTCGGGGGGCGATATAGAAATGTGCGTTTCCTTCTGCTTGGGCCGGGCGGTTCCGCGAATCCTAGCGCCATTCCCATCGAACAGATTTACCGTTGGCAAGAGGATGGGGTAGTTGAATATCTGGGCGAAGCGGCAGATGTGCGGCCCGCCATAGCAGCCGCAGACTGCATTGTGTTGCCATCCTATCGTGAGGGTGTACCCCGTGTTCTGCTCGAGGCCGCAGCCATGGAGCGGCCGGTGATAGCGACCGATGTTCCCGGTTGCAAGGACATCGTTGATCACGGCGTAAATGGTTACCTGTGTGCGGAACGCAATGCGGATGACCTGACATCAAAAATGGAAGCGATGTTCCAGCTAGGCGCGTCGGCACGACGAGAGATGGGGCGTGCCGGCCGAGCAAAGGTGCAGCGCGAGTTCGATGAGAAGAAGGTGGTGGCCCATTACCGTAGTGTGATTCAGGCATTTGCCTGAGTCGGGCGAGCTGGTGGAGGAAGCCCTGCGGCTGACGGAAGTGCAGACACGGATGATGGGTGTTGGTGGAATTGGCGCGCAAATCGATGGGACTGCGAATGTTAAAATCGATGCTATCCATCGTTATTCGGCAAGATTTTTGATTTATATACGGACTTGGTGATTTCCATGACGTTTATTCCCGTTATTCTGTCGGGTGGGGCTGGGACAAGGCTATGGCCGGTGTCTCGGGAGTTCCATCCCAAGCCGTTCATTCGTCTGCCAGATTCACAGAGTCTGTTGCAGAAGGCGTTTCTGCGTGCGGCTGCACTGCCCGATGTTGCCGAAATCCTTACGGTCACAAACAGGGAGTTGTTCTTCAAGACGGAAGATGAGTATCGTGAGATTAACCACTCCCGGATGGCCACATCTTTCATTCTCGAGCCGTTCGGGCGTAATACATCGGCGGCTGTTGTAGCTGCTGCGCTGCATGTATCAAGGACTTACGGTAACGACGCGACCTTGCTGATTCTGGCAGCGGATCACCTGATATCCGATCATGCGGCCTTCGCGGACGCTGTGGGCAAGGCAAGGGACTTGGCTGAGAAGGGCTATCTCGTTACGCTGGGGATTCGTCCGGATGCGCCCGAAACGGGGTACGGGTACATTGAGGCGAGCGGCACGCAAGTCAATCGTTTTGTCGAGAAGCCGTCGGCACAAAAGGCTGCCGAATATCTTGCAGCGGGCAACTACCTTTGGAACTCGGGGATTTTCTGTTTTAGGGCAGGCACTGTTCTATCACAGTTCGAAGAGCATGCTGGCAATATTCTCAATGCTGTGAAGGCGTGCTTCGACGAGTCACGAGTTGTGACGGCCGATGGCTTTTCCCAGACCGATCTCGAGGCAAGTCGGTTCGAAGGAGTGCCGAGTATCTCGATCGACTATGCTCTGATGGAGAAGTCCAATCAGCTTGCCGTTGTGCCTTGTGACATCGGTTGGAGTGATGTGGGCTCCTGGAATGCTATCGGTGCGCTTGCCGGGGCCGATGGCAGTGGCAACTGTATTGAGGGTGAGGCACTGTTGCACGATAGCAAGAATTGCTACGTACGCGGTGAGGATCGCATGGTTGGTTTGGTGGGTGTCAGCGATCTCGTCGTGATCGATACGGCCGATGCGCTTCTCGTTGCTCACAAGGAGCGAACCCAGGAGGTCAAGGAGATTGTTCGCCAACTAAGCGAGCGCGGGCACGAATCCAGCAAGATCCACCGAATGGTACATAGGCCTTGGGGCACATATACCATCCTGGGCGGCGGCGAGCGATTCAAGATCAAACGCATCGAGGTCAAGCCGGGCGCATCGTTGTCGCTGCAGATGCATTACCACCGCAGCGAACACTGGATCGTGGTCAACGGCATGGCCAAGGTGATCAACGGCGAAACGGAAACGCTGGTGAACACCAATGAATCGACATATATCCCGGCCGGAAATCGCCACCGGCTGGAAAACCCCGGAAAGCTGCCTTTGGTCATGATCGAGGTGCAGTGCGGGGACTATCTCGCGGAAGACGATATCGTCCGCTTTGAAGACACTTACGGCCGGGTTTAAGAAAGGACACGTGGCATCTATGAGCAAAGTCGCACTCATTACGGGCATCACTGGACAAGATGGTGCTTATTTGGCCGAATTTTTGCTTGCCAAGGGCTACCAGGTCCATGGAATCAAACGCAGAACTTCGCTCTTCAACACCGATCGCATCGATCACCTCTTCCATGATCCGCATTCGGGCGGCCCTAACTTGGAACTGCACCATGGGGATCTGACGGACTCGAGCAGCTTGCTGCGGATCATCGCCAAGGTTCAACCGACGGAAATCTACAATCTGGCGGCCCAAAGCCATGTTCAAGTGTCGTTCGAAGAGCCCGAGTACACCGCAAATTCCGACGGCATCGGCGCTCTGCGCTTGCTGGAGGCGATTCGGATTCTCGGTCTTGAAAAAACCGCGCGCTTCTATCAGGCATCGACATCCGAACTGTACGGCTTGGTGCAAGAAGTGCCGCAAAAAGAAACGACGCCTTTCTACCCGCGCAGTCCTTATGCCGTAGCAAAGCTCTATGCATACTGGATCACGGTTAACTACCGTGAATCGTATGGGCTCTATGCTTGCAACGGGATCCTCTTCAACCATGAGAGTCCGATCCGCGGGGAGACGTTTGTTACTCGCAAGATCACCCGCGGTCTTGCGCGCATTGCGCTCGGCATGCAGGATTGCTTGTACCTCGGCAATATGAATGCTCTGCGCGACTGGGGCCATGCACGCGATTACGTGACGATGCAATGGCTCATGCTGCAGCAGGAGCAGCCCGAGGATTTCGTTATTGCCACAGGCGAACAGCACAGTGTCCGGGAGTTTGTTGATCTTTCTGCGCGCGAGCTTGGTATCTCCCTGCGATGGCAAGGTGAAGGTGTCGATGAGGTGGCTATCGTGGACAAGGTCGAAAACGAAGAATACGCCAGTCACTTGGCTCTGGGAGCCACGATCGTACGGGTGGATCCACGATATTTCCGTCCTGCTGAAGTGGAAACGCTGCTTGGCGATGCGACCAAGGCGCGCGAAAAGCTTGGCTGGACGCCGGAGACGTCTTTTGCCGAGCTTGTGGCGGAAATGGCCCAGGCCGATGCGGCGCTTGCCGCCCGTGAGAAGGCCGTACTAGGTCGCGGGTTGAAGGTCTTCCGACCGGACCTTGGGGAGAAGTAATCGTGCCTCAGGGTCCCATTCTTGTCACAGGTGGAACTGGCATGGTCGGGCGAAACCTCCTCGATTTGGCCAAGCTCCGTAATGTCGATATCGTGGCGCCGTCCAGTCGGGAATTGGATCTGCGCAATTTCGATGCAGTACGCGACGTCCTGCGTGACCTTCGGCCGTCGTGTATTGTGCACGCGGCTGGCCGGGTTGGCGGAATCCAGGCAAATATTCGTGAGCCGGTAGCGTTTCTAGTGGAGAACTGGGACATGGGCAAGAACCTGCTCATGGCCGCTCGCGATGCCGGGGTTGCACGTGTGCTTAATCTTGGCAGCTCTTGCATGTATCCACGGAACAGTCCCAATGCACTGCGCGAAGAGGAAGTTCTGACAGGACAGCTCGAGCCGACCAACGAAGGGTATGCGCTGGCGAAATGTGCAGTGGCGCGCTTGTGCGATTACATCAGCAGGGAAAGCCAGGAGTGCCAGTACAAGACGCTGATTCCATGCAACTTGTACGGCAAGTACGACAAGTTTGATCCGCAGCATTCGCATCTGGTGCCAGCCATCATTCACAAACTGCACGAGGCGAAGTCTTCGGGCCGCGACGCAGTGGACATCTGGGGCGATGGGACCGCTCGGCGAGAGTTTCTGTATGCGGGCGATCTGGCGGATGCCATCTTCACCTTTATCGATCGCTTCGACAGCCTTCCAGGATTGCTGAATATCGGACTGGGTCGGGACTACGAAGTCAATGAGTACTACCAGGCTGCGGCAGAAGTGGTTGGCTATATGGGACGCTTCGAGCATGACTTGTCGAAGCCGGTTGGCATGAGCCGGAAGCTGGTTGACACCAGTCGGGCCAGCCAGTTGGGCTGGGCTGCCCGGACGTCGCTGGTTGAAGGGTTGCGTGCTACATATGACTATTATTTGAATCACTTGGGGTAATGGATGCCGTACTCGCTTGCTAGTACTACGTGGGGCCAGGAAGAGGTCGATGCGATGCAACGCGTCATCGAGTCGGGCATGTTTACGATGGGTAAGCATGTTGCCGAGTTTGAGCGGGTGTTTGCCGAAAGCGTCGGCAGCCGCTATAGCGTAATGGTGAACTCCGGGTCCTCCGCCAACCTCGTGATGGTCGGCGCGCTGCTATTCCGGAAAAGCAATCCGCTGCAGGCTGGCGATGAAGTCATCGTGCCGGCAGTGTCGTGGAGTACGACCTACCATCCGCTGCAGCAGTATGGATTGCGAGTCCGCTTCGTCGATATTGACCGCGAGACGCTTAACTATGACCTCGATGCGCTAGCCGGCGCGATCACTCCGCAAACGCGAGCGATCATGGTCGTCAACCTGCTGGGCAATCCGAACGACTTCACCCGCATCCGCCAGATCGTCGGCGATCGCAATATAGACGTCATTGAAGACAATTGTGAGTCGCTGGGGGCAACGTTCGAAGGGCGCCAAACCGGGACGTTCGGACTGATGGGTACTTACTCATCGTTCTTCAGTCATCACATCTCGACCATGGAAGGTGGCGTGGTCGTGACCGACGACGAAGAGCTGTATCACATCCTCTTGGCACTGCGCGCCCATGGCTGGACGCGCAACCTGCCCAAGCACAATCATGTTTGTGGAACCAAGAGTGATAATCCGTTCGAGGAATCGTTCCGGTTCGTGCTGCCTGGGTACAACGTGCGTCCGCTGGAACTGAGCGGTGCAATCGGCATTCCTCAGATGCGCAAGCTGCCTGGCATGGTGGAACAGCGTCGCCGAAATGCATCGAAGTTCCAGGCGCTGATGTCACGCGTGCGGCACTTGCGCACTCAGCGCGAAATTGGCAGCAGCAGCTGGTTCGGCTTCAGCCTGATTGTCGAACCCGATGCGCCGTTCACACGCGCCGACCTGATCGCCGCGTTTGCGAAGCACCAAATCGATGTGCGTCCTATCGTTGCCGGCAATTTCGCTAAGAATGAAGTGCTGAAGTGGTATGACTATTCCATTCACGGTAGCCTAACCAACGCGGAAGAGATCGATGTCTCGGGTTGCTTTATCGGGAATCACCACTATCCGCTGGATGACGAATTCAAACTTCTCGAGCAAGCCCTGGCCGAACTGCCAGGCGCAATAGTGTGATGCAGAAAGCCCTGAACGTCCCCGAGCGCAAGGTGTCGGCGGAGTCGAAGCCGGAGATCCTGATCACGCCGCAACCGGATTCAAGCCACTACTGGCGCGACCTATGGCGTTTTCGTGAGCTGCTGATGCTGCTCGTGTGGCGGGACGTGCTGGTGCGATACAAGCAGACCGCGATGGGAATGAGCTGGGCCGTCCTTCGCCCGCTCACGACCATGCTCGTCTTCACGCTTGTCTTCGGCAAGCTTGCCAAGTTGCCGTCGAACGACGCACCGTATGCGTTGCTGGTGTTTGCGGGAATGCTGCCATGGCAGTTCTTCTCGGCGACCTTCTCTGATGCAGGCAACAGTGTTGTGGGCAATGGCCATATCATCTCGAAGGTGTATTTCCCACGGCTGATCGTGCCGCTCAGTGCACTGTTCGTTGGAGTTGTCGATTTCGTCATCGCTGGCCTCGTGTATCTGGGCCTGTCGATGTTCTACCTCCATATGCCGAGCTGGCAGGTCATTTTTTTGCCACTCTTCGTTATCTTGCTGTGCTCGTTCGTACTGGCATGCAGCCTCTGGGTGGCGGCGCTCAACGTCTCGTACCGGGATTTTCGCTTTCTGGTTCCGGTTGCCATTCAGTTGGGTGCCTATCTGTCGCCTGTCGGCTTTGCAAGCTCGATCGTTCCAGAGAAGTGGCGGCTGCTTTATTCGCTAAATCCGATGGTAGGCATCATCGACGGATTCCGCTGGTGCCTGCTAGGCGGGCAGAATCCTTTGCACTGGGACGCCCTCGCAATTTCCGTCGGCATCACGATCGTGCTTCTCATCCCGGGAATCCGGTTCTTCCGGCGTACTGAAAGCGGCTTCGCCGATCTGATGTAAATCATGAGCAAAGCAATTGTTGTAGAAAATCTTTCGAAGAGCTATTTGCTCAAGCATCGCACCGCGCAGGCCCAGGCGTCGACGCAGAAATCGTTGCGCGATGCGATCGGATCCGGGCTGGGTACAATGCTGCGTGGTGGCCGCAAGCGTAACGCTGCGGCCGGCGTTGAAGTCGAGACAGAAGAAGTTTTCTGGGCATTGCGCGACATTAACTTCGAGGTGGAAGAGGGCGAACGCGTTGCCATCATCGGTAGGAACGGCGCCGGCAAATCCACGCTGTTGAAGATTCTTTCGCGTGTGGTCAGTCCGACGTCCGGCAGTGTGCGGATTCGCGGCCGGTTGAGCAGTCTGCTCGAAGTTGGTACGGGTTTCCATCCGGAGTTGACCGGGCGCGAGAACGTCTTTCTCAATGGCGCGCTTCTGGGCATGAGCCAGGCCGAAGTGCGTCGCAAGTTCGATGAGATTATCGACTTCGCGGAGATTGAGCGATTCCTCGACACACCCGTCAAGCGCTATTCCAGCGGCATGTACGTGCGCCTCGCTTTTGCAGTATCGGCATTTCTGGAACCGGACATTATTGTTCTGGACGAAGTGCTGGCCGTTGGCGACGCTGCATTCCAGAAGAAGTGTCAGGCCAAGATGCGCCAGTTGGCGGCAGAAGGGCGTACCGTGCTATTCGTCAGCCACAGCATGGGGGCGGTCAAAGAGATGTGCGACACTGCGCTGATCCTTGAGGGGGGCCGCGTGAACAACGGGAAGGTGTCTGTCGATGAAGCTGTGCTGTCCTACATGCGGCGATCTGTGAATACCGAATGCGCGAACCTGCCGTTCCACACAGAGGATGTCGATTGCCTGAATGTCCTGATCCTTCAGGACGAAGTGCCGGTCACTGCCTGTGATGGCAGCAAGCCAATTGATGTGCAGATTGAGTTCCGTGTGCATCGGCCTCTTCAGGCGTTTCGGATGGGGTTCTATCTCAAGACGGTGCTTGGCGAAATGATTGCGCGTTCGCTCGCCGCAGACTGGAATCCGGACATGGAAACCGTCCTGCCCGGCGATTATGTCCTGCATGCGCGATTGCCCGCCGATTTCCTGGTAGCGGGCAGCTATGTCGTGGAAATCCACTCCAGCCAGTTTGGCGTCTGCGATTATTTTGACAACATGCTCTCCTTCCCAATCACTGTTCGCCGTTCGTCGGGGTATAACGTGCAGCATGCCGCCGAACAGCCGTTCGGTTATGTGCATCTAAATCCGGGTTGGCGATTGGAATCCTTGTCTCTCGCATGATCGACGTCAAACTGTCAACGTGCGCACCTGCCTGGCCGTGGATGCGTCAGTTCCCAGGCCACTTGCCGACTTGGGGGCCCTTCCGATTTCACATCGACAGTAATATTTCGAACTGCGACGCCTGGGTGGTGTTCGAATCGCTCGCCGCACGAGAGCAAGTCAAGTGCCCGCACGAACGAACCATATTCGTGACGGGCGAACCGGACTCCCTTGGCCACTATGATGCCGGTTTTCTGTCGCAGTTCCACACTGTCGTCAGCGGGCGCCGTGACATTGATCATCCCCGCATCTTCAGGATGCAACAGGCACATCCCTGGTTCGTCGAACGATCCATGGACGAGTTGCTTGCAATGGCGCCGGTGGCAAAGCAGGAAGAGATCTGCGTCATCTCGTCGGACAAGGCGTTCAGCGAAGGCCATCGGAAGCGGCTGGATTTCGTTCAGGCGTTGTCCGGGGCATTGGGAGACCGCCTGCATGTGTTTGGGCGCGGCATTCGTAGTTTCGACGCGAAGTGGGATCTGCTGTCCCGCTACCGATATGCGGTGGTGTTGGAGAACCACGAAAGCGATGATTTCCTGACCGAAAAGCTCCCCGATGCGTGGCTCGCGTGGTGCTATCCGTTCTATGCAGGCTGTACGAATGTCGGACGTTATCACGCGGACGATGCATGGACGCGGATCGCGATGGAAGAACCACAACGCGCTGCTCGGACTATTGCCGGTTGTCTCGATGACCCGAAGCATTACCCTTCGCACCTCGAGGCCATTGCGCGCGCACGGACGCAGTATCTGTGGAATACGCAGTTCTTTCCAAATCTCGCTATCGTGCTGCAGCACCTGATTGCCACTACGTCGCAGAGCGAGCGTGTGCAGAAGACCATTATCCCGATGAACGAGATGGTGGAGCGCGCGGCCAGGGAAGCAACAGAAATCGCCAACACCGCGGCACGTGGCGATTCGACATCGCCGCAGCAATTGCCAGAAATCAAGAACGGAAAGTCTGTGAACAAGCTATTGGTACGGGCTCTCAGGTCCGCGGGCTACCGCCTGCAATATGCAGCCGATGCGATGGATCCACCTCCGCCGCCACCCCCGCCGCCACCGCCACCGCCACCCCCGCCGCCGCCTTCGTTGAAGGAGATGTCCTACCGGAAATGGGTGGCGGCCGATGGCGACCGTACTCTGCGCGTCGATTACCCATTGACGTCCCAATCGATCGTGTTCGATGTCGGTGGGTTCGAAGGACAATGGGCGAGCGACATCTACGCACGGTATCGCTGCCACATTCACATTTTCGAACCGGTACCATCGTATGTGGAGCAGATCGCGCGTCGTTTCGAGCAGAACGACGCGATCCGTCTCCATCCTGTGGGCCTTGGTGGTTGTGCGGGCACGTTCCAGATCTCGATTGCCGGTGATGCATCGTCCATGCAGTTGCAGGGCGAAGACTTAGTGGAAATCGGCGTCGTCACGCCCGAGCAGGTGTTTTCAGCCGAGGATGTTTCGCAAGTTGACTTGATGAAGGTGAATATCGAGGGCGCCGAGTACGACCTGCTCGATCACCTGATCGACACGGGCCTGATACGGAAAATCCGCCGACTTCAGGTGCAGTTTCACGATTTCGTGCCTGACGCCGAAGCACGGATGGCGGCGATCCAGCAGCGGCTTGCTGTAACGCATCGCGTGACATATCAATTCCCTTTCATTTGGGAAAACTGGGTAAGCAAGGAGTTGGAGGAATGATCGTCACGCGAGTGATCGGTGGTCTTGGAAACCAGATGTTCCAGTACGCGGCGGGCCGCGCACTGGCGCGGCGGCTTGGGGTGCCGTTGAAGATCGACAGCAGTGGCTTTGCCGACTATCCCTTGCACAACTACGGGCTGCACCATTTTGCATTGAAGGCCGTGCAGGCTGGAGACCGCGAGATACCCAGCGGGCGCGCTGAGAATCGGTGGGCCAAGGCATTGCGACGCTTTGGCCTGGGTACCGAATTGCACGTGTTTCGCGAACGCGGATTCGCTGTGGATCCTGAGGTCATGAAGCTGCCTGACGGTACGTACCTGGACGGGTACTGGCAAAGTGAGAGCTATTTCGCGGAAATGGCACAGGAATTGCGCCGCGATTTTCAGATTATCACCCCGCCCACTTCGGAAAATGCCGAATGGCTGGCACGTATCGGCGGTGACGAGGGAGCAGTTTCCATTCACGTCCGCCGTGGTGACTATGTGACCAGTGCATCGGCCAATGCCGTGCATGGAACATGTTCCCTAGACTACTATATGCGGGCTGCCAGGTATGTAGCGGAAAACGTGGGTGTGAAACCGACGTTCTATGTTTTCTCCGACGACCCGGACTGGGTTGCGGGGAACCTTCATCTCGGACACGAGACGCGGTATATCCGCCACAACGACTCCGCCCGGAACTATGAGGATTTGCGGCTGATGTCAGCCTGCCGTCACAACATCATCGCGAACAGCACTTTCAGCTGGTGGGGAGCGTGGCTGAATGCATCAGAGAGGAAGGTAGTGATTGCGCCAGCGCAGTGGTTTCGCGATGAGAAGTTCGATACGAGAGATCTGCTGCCGCCGACGTGGACAAGGCTCTGAAACGGACTCGATCGGACTCGAAAGAACGCATCGGCAATGAGATGTATCGTTGCAGTGAAATTAATCTTTAGAGATCAATCAATAAACAGTGACGCGTCACCAGTGGATATGACGGTGTTCACTGACATGGCGGAAATTGAATGAAAGGCGAGCCTTTGATCAGCGTCGTAATGCCAGCGTACAACGCGCAGCAGCATCTGGCCGAGGCTATGCAAAGCGTGCTGGCCCAGACCTATGAGAACTTCGAGGTCATACTCATTGACGACGGTTCATCGGATAATACGCTTGAGATTGCGCGGTCATTTGCGGATCCTCGCATCAGGATCGTGGAGAATGAATCGAACCTTGGTCTCGTCAACACGCTCAACAAGGCCTTGGGTTTCTGTAAAGGCGACTATATCGCGCGCATGGATGCCGATGACATCTGTATGCCGGACCGCTTCAGACTGCAGGTGGAGTTTCTGCAGCAGCATGCCGACGTTGGTGTCGTAGGCGGTGCCATCCGCTTCTTCGACAGTATCGCGACGCCTTATACATTCCAGTTTCCGCCATCGCACGATGATATTCGTGTCGCGTTGATGTTCTATTGCCCGTTGGCACACCCGGCACTGATGTTTCGCCGCTCTGTTTACGATGAGCGCAAGCTGGTTTACACCGACGAATTTCCGCACGCGGAAGACTATTGGTTGTGGAGCCGCTTTACCCAGGAAGTGCGTAGCGCCAATTTGCCGGACCTGTTGCTGCACTACCGGTTGCACAAGAAGCAGGTCAGCACGAGCGAATCCAATCACCAGTATCTGGCGTCGCGTAAGGTGCGAGGCTGGATGTTCGCTCAGGCAGGTGTTGAGCTCGACGAGCGGGATTCTGAACTGCATGAAAGTCTGATCCTCGAACGATACGCTGCGACGCCCGAGTACCTCAATGACATTGCGCATTGGTTCGCCAAACTTGAGGCCGCCAACGTGGCGTCGGGTTTCTGGGACGGGCGGGCGTTGCACGATCTTCTAAAAGAGCGATTCCGCAAGGTACTGACAGAGACAGGTCTCCAATCGTATCGCCGATCGGCGGTGGTGGAGGCGCAACCATATCTGCCTCCGCCGTCGGCGGATCTGGCAAGGACGATGCGAGGCTCGGCCAGTGGATTGCAGCGGAGATGCCGCAATGCCATCAAGCGGTTGTTGAAGTGGGGGAATTGAAGATGCCAGTTCCGCAAGAGAATCGACTTGCAGGGCAGGAGATGGCAACGCTAGTGGTGCGGAGCGTTGGAGGTCGTCATCGCGAAATCGCGCGCGCGCTCGAAAGCGTTGGGCGCTCGAGCTATCGTCCGCTGGAGGTCGTATTGGTGTACCAAGGCACCGACGAGGGATATCTCGAATACCTCCGCGGCCTCGGCACCTTGGTGCCCAGTATCGAATACCGTGTGGCGCACAATTCGACCAATGAAGACCAGCGCGCTAGAAATCTCAATATTGGCATCGCTGTGGCGAAGGGTCGCTACGTCGGCTTCCTGGACGACGATGATGCATTGGAGCCGGATCACTTGGAGCGCCTTGTAACGGTCCTGCAAGACACTGGCCGCACATGGGCCTATGCTCAAACGGTATTGAAGAAGGAGAATGAGCAGTTCGAGGTCATTCAGGAAACCACTCCCTTCGTGCGCAAGAGCTTTTCCCTGAAGGCGTTGTGGACAGAGAACTTCATCCCGATCCATAGCTTTCTGATTGACCGCACGCGACTGCACGACGAACTGCGAGAAGGGCCTTTCAATGAAGCGTTGACGCGTTCCGAGGACTGGGACTTCCTTATCCGGCTGGGCTTCTATCATGAGCCAGCCGTGATCGAGGCGTTCACCTGCAGCTACTACGTAAGCACCGCGCCGCGTAATAGTAATCTGTCGTTGACGCGCCCCAAAACACAAACCGAACAGGACTTGCAGAACAAGCGCATGTGGGACCGCTCAAAGGAAATTGTCGAAGGCACCAAGGAAGGACTCCTCAGTCGCTTCTATTGGGCGCGTGACTATTTTGTGACGGCAGTGGCCCCGCTTGCCGCGCCCTCGGCGGAAGCGCCGCGTGCAACAAAGAGCCGTCTGTACCGTCGGGTCGTGCTCGGCATTATCCGCAGGTTGGAAAGAACGGTCTGATGGACACCATGCGTAACGTTATCAAGGTAAGGGCCAGGCAAGACGCTCGTATGTGCCCAGTGGGTCCGACGAGATGGTCATGGATGCGTGGATCATGCGTGACCGATATTATCAGAGGGGTCTATGCCTAAAGTTTCCATCTGTATTCCGGCCTATCGGCAAGTGGCCTTTCTGCGCCAGACGCTGCAGTCGGTAATGGATCAGCGTTTTACTGATTATGAAGTGATCGTTACCGACGATTCGCCCGACGATTCCGTGGAAGCATTGCTTTCCGAATTCGATTTCGGCGGGCGCTTGCGGTATGTGCGAAATGCCAAGCAGCTGGGTTCACCGGAGAACTGGAACGCCGCGTTGCGTCTCGCTTCGGGCGACTACCTGAAGATCCTCCATCATGACGACAATTTTACGGATGCGGATGCGCTGGGCGATTTCGTGCGGCTACTCGATGACCATCCCGATGCTGGATTTGCGTTCTGTGCGACGCTGATCATTGATGTCGCAACGGGTCATCAGCGTGTTCATCGAGCCACCGAGAGCCAGATGCAGGCGCTCCGTGCAATGCCGGAGGTGCTGTTCGCAGGCAATTTCGTCGGTGCGCCGAGTACCACGATCTATCGTCGCGCCTTCTCGCTCGAATACGATATACGGATGAAATGGCTGGTGGACCTGGATTTCTATATCCGTATCCTCCAGAGCGGTGCGCCATTTGCCTTTAGCGCCAGGCCGCTGATTTGCACGCCGACGAACGCGGCGCATCAGGTCACGGAGGTATGCCGGGACAGCGGGCAAATCGAGCTTTACGAGTATTCGATCCTTTTCGAAAAGATCGCGCACAAAGTAGCCGAAGAGCCAGAGATCTGGGAGCAATGGTACCGGCTGTTCGAGAAGTACCGCATACGCTCGCGTCGTGGATTCCTGAAGTACGGGGTGGCGCAACCCGAGCCTGCCGTGTATTTCGACAAGCTTATCGCGAGCTATCGCCGTAAGCGACTCCTCACGTTGCAAGGTCTCGCGCGCATCTTCTTTGCGATTTATCCGAAGGTTCCGGCTCCCCTTCGCGTGCCAATACGCTGGACCAAGAACGGGGTACTTTTTGTACTGGGTCGACAACGCAAACTCCCGCCCGCAGGTGAGTAAGGCGGCGACAAGTAATGTCTGAGCAAATCCCATCGATCACCGTGCTGCTACCTGTGCGCAATGGCGAGCGGACAATTCTTCCTGCGGTACGTTCCATTCTGGCCCAGACTTTCGAGGATTTCGAACTCATAGTGCTTGACGATGGGTCCACGGATAGCACTGCCCAACTCGTGCGTGGGTTGCACGACGCACGTATCCGGCTAGTTTCGGACGGCTTTCAACTTGGTTTGACTGCACGCCTCAACCAGGGTGTCGATCTGACCCGCGGTCGCTACCTTGCGCGGATGGATGCAGACGACCTGAGCTTTCCGGAGCGGCTGAAGCGTCAGTACCAGTTTCTGGAGGAACACCCCGAGGTCGATCTGGTAGGGTGTCGGGCAGCGGTATTCCGGAATGATGGGTCCATTGTCGGATTCCTGCCGTTTCGCGAAACTCATGAGGCGATCTGCGCGCGTCCGTGGCGCGGTATCCCATTGCCGCATCCCACATGGATGGGCCGGGGGGACTGGTTCCGCAAGCACCGGTATCGCGTTCCGGAAGTCAGGCGTGCGGAAGATCAGGAACTGCTGTTGCGTAGCTGTATGGCCAGCAGGTTTGCGTGCCTTGACGAGACCTTGCTGGCGTACCGACAGGGCAACTACAGTATGACGTCGACGTTGGTCGCGCGAAGACATCTTCTTCGTGCACAACTGCGGATGTTCATCGACCGGCAGCAATGGACCAATGCCGTTTTGGCGGCACTGTCCAGTGCCGTAAAGGCAGCAGTGGATGTGCTGGCTGCGCTACCAGGCATGGACAAGGGGCTGGCTTTCCGCCGCGTGGAGGATCCAGTTCCTGCCAGCGTTGTCGAGCGTATCCAGAAGCTTTTGGCAAGCGCTTCGCGCTCGTAGGCATGTAAGCGCATCGTATGCACCGTGGTTGATGATGAGACAGGAATGGCTGGTAGGAATGGTCCTGCTTCAGGCTTGCAAGGCCAGTTGAGCGGTGACTTTTCACGGCAGCAGTCGATCCGAGACCCAGGACATCCTGTTTGCGGCGACCGATGGCCTTAACGGCATGGAACAGGGGCTGGCCGTGGTGTTCCCGAACCCCACCCTGCAGACCTGCATCATGCATCTGATCCGGAACAGTCTGGAGTACGTCAGTTGGAAGGAGCGTCGGGCCGTGGCTGCAGCGATTAAGCCCGTGTACACCGCCCACCGTGGAGGCTGCGCTGGCCGAACTGGCGCCCTTCGAGCAAGGGGAATGGGGCAAGCGTTACACACCGTTCGCCGCGTCGTGGAGCCGCGCTTGGGAGCCGGTGTTCCTGTTCTTTACGTTCCCGCCGGCGATCGCAGGATCATCTACACGACGGATGAAGTTGACAAGCGCCCGCTGTCTCTTACTCGTTTATCGCGTCCGTATTGGTGGCCACAGAGCGCGTACCGCTGTTCTTTACGTACTTGACTTCCGATTCCACGATGCCCTTCTTCTGTGGGTCCTGTGGCGGACAAGGATCAATGCGGAAGCCATAGCCCTCGGGACATTGGGCGTAGGCCCGCTGGACTTCCGGCTCATACAGACAGGCCCTGATGATGGCGCACTTGGGGTTATCGATGATGAGCCGCGCCGGCACTCCATGGAACCATTCGAAGGCATGCCGGTGACACTGCAGCTAGGTGGTAATGGTTTGGTCACGGACTAGCTCGACATACTGGTGCCGGGACCAGCACAGCGTCATGACGAAGTACCAAGTCTTGTGGATCTCGCCGGTGTGCACATCGGTGAGCGTCGGACCGGCGCCGAAGTCGATCTGGGCGGCCTCGTCGGGCTTGAACTCCAGCCGCATGGGCACGTCCGGGGCCTCCGCCGCCTTGATCTGCTCGAGGAAACGGTAAATCGACGACGTGCTGCCGCGGTAGCCGTGGTTGCGCTCGAGGGCGCTGAGAATCGTCATGCCCTGGATGCCGCCCGGCCGCGTGCCACTGCACGATCTGTTCGCGCCAGGTTTCCAGCGGCGACACGCAACTGGGCGGCAACGGTGCCGTCATACTGTCGCGGCTGAAGACCTCGGCCAGTTCAGCGTCGGTGGGCAACGGGGTGTCGGGAGCTAGCCAGCCCCGGTTGCTCGCGGTCTCTCGGACCAGGGCCAGCTTGCGCCGCCCCAACGTCTTGGATCGGGCGATGTCCCGGTCAGAATCGCCCTGGCGCATCCGCACCAGGACCTGTCGGTAATGAAACATCTCGAACCTTCTGTTCATGCTCCCTTCCGGCTAAAAAGCCGGAAGCGTAGCGGTCAATGAAAGTTCGAGCCTGAGCCAGGCAGTGGCTCCATTACGGCGGCGATCTGCTGGCGCCTTTATGCCGAAGATTCGCCGGCGCCATTACGCCGAAGATCTGGTGGCGCCATTACGCCGGCGACGGATTGGCTCCATCATGCCGACGATTCACAGCTGGCGCATTAGTCGAAGTGATGGTGAGTCTTTGCCTGCACCGCACACAAAAACTTGACGGACCCCTTAACCTGCCCTGACAAATAGGCTAACCGGCCCAAAGCGACCGCCTCCTGGTAACCGTAAGCGACAAATCCACCGAAGTAGTCCCCATTCAGAGGCGCCGCAAAATAAAGAAGCAGCCAAAAATCAGCAAGATAACTCCGATCCCGGAGGTAATCATTGCGGCATGTCGGTGAGGTGGGGAGAATTGAGAAACCATATGGTAACTCCCCGCTGGAAGTCGCCATCCGCGAAAACCGCCCACATCAACAGGTGTAACCTGAATCTCCTCGGCCCCATCCTTACAATGCCTGCACACAAGCGTAGCGTACCATCCTTTCCAATAAACTTCATTTTCCACGACGAGCTTGGGCTTATCCAGATTTACCTCCACTTCAATACGTGCTGCACCATACCTACTACAATTCGCATCGACTCTGGATGCGGTGGAGAAATTCATCTTCGGATTAGCCGCACCGTCTTGCGCTGAAACCATTCTCCATTCTGACTCGGCAAATTCCTTTGCGTTACTCGATTGCAGGATAAGAAGATGTCGTTTGAACTTCATTGGGCCGGAGTAATCTTGAAGATAATACTCTCCAGTATAATATCCTGCCCATGGGAAAGCCCTCTCCGTAGGTAAAGGTCGATCTTGCCGCTTGCCCCTGCACTTCTCTTCTGCTAAAGCTGCAATAAGCTTGGGTCGAGTATCCGAGAATTTTCCCGCATGCTTCTCTACCCAAGGCAAACCATCTTCAAAAGGAGGTGCAAAGAAACGTTGGTCCCAGTTCACCGTCACCCAATTAGAAATCGTTGCAAAAAAAATCAAGGCCCCTGACATCCATTTTGCTCGTACAGCAAGTGCAGGCGACAAAGCAATTATGGTAAGAGTCACAACGATGGCCATCGGAATTACAAGCCCATTCCGGTCCGGCCTTGATGCCGAGAAAAGATAGTATGCATTCATTGCAGTCAGCCAGACTCCAATGAGGACCAATGGCTCAACCGTTCTCCCTCGCCAGATACCAAAAATCAAACTGACAATGATCGAGGCGATCGTTATAATTAGTGCGCCAATAACAAATGCTACAGCACCGTCACCGGGCAGAAGATTCATTATGTATCTTCCGTAGGATAACCCGATTATCGCCGACATCAAAATAATCGGATCAAATGTCCAACCAAGGCGATAAATCCTGCATTTTCCAAGCAGGAAGGCTACGACAATTAAGCTGGAAAGAATCAGGAAGCGCTCGTCCTCCACAGCGTAGTCCCGAACGGCGCCTAGCAAATGGTAGCCAAACACCATTAGAGCTACCAGCAGGATTGTCGCGAGCAATCTCTTTCGGTCGTCCAAAACCTTTCCAACTGCTGTACAGGCGACGAGGATGATACCAAGGCAGATAAACGGACGGTAGTCTGCCATGACGAACCGGCTGAGGCCAAGCGGAGGCACCAGCGTCCTCAGTATTTCATGCAAAGGGCCGGAAGCAATCAAAACGGCGATAGCCGCACAGATCGCCGGCCAAGTCATTCGACTTTTCCAGTTACTCGCGCCTATCAGAAACAGCCCGAGAGCCGGTATTCCCACGAACAGGGACCGCATGGATATGTCGTGGGAGAAGAATTTATCATTATTTATTGGAAAAATAAGCGAAAAGATGTCCGTTGCAACGAGATAATCATACGAAATATCTCCGGCGGCAACTGATCGCTGAATTTCGTTCGCGTCTAGCATTGCGGGTACTATGGCGATCCCGGCCATTAATGTTCCGCAAACAAGGCCAGAAATTATGGCGAATCCGAACGCCATTCGCTCACGCTCAAACCAAGTTCTGCAGGCAGTAATCGCACCAAGCAAGAATAGCGAGGCAATAGCGGATCCAGGATACCCGCCAGTCCACTGCGCATACACCCACAATGGTAATGAAGCTAAGGATAACTTTAGAAACGCCGACCCCGAGATCCAGTTAGCGAAAACCGGACCGCACATCCAGGGAATAAATGAAAATGACCTGACTATATCCGGGTGTTGAGAGTTGGAGTAAAACCCACCGAAGCTTTGATAGAGAACACCGGCAACTATTGATTGCAGCCAATCGAGACCGAGCAAGCGCGCACAGACAAGGGCACCGACAGCACCGACGAAAACGTGAAAGCCCTGTAATAGAACGGCGTAGTCCAATCTATACGTAATATCTAGCAAACTAAATAACTGAATCAACGGATAGAAGGCGCCGCTCTGCAAATTCAAATAAGTCGGGTACCCCATTCCCTGAAAAGGTATCCAGGAAGCTTCGCCACTAAATCTGGTCGCCTCGTTGATATAATAGGGGACTGCGTGGTAGGTCAGCAAAAAATCGTCGGGAAAAACCACCCCAAAGAAATAGTGACGCCAGAAATATAGAAGGTTCTGTATTCCCAGGATGACGAGGGCGCCAGCCACCAACAAGAGCTGCCTAGATACTCCAGGCGATCGCCAATTATTTTCAAGAATCGTGGCCGCCGTCGAACTTTTCCAGAGAGGTGGCATCATCTTAAAGCTGTGACAAAGACAACATTACAAACGAATAGTTGATGTGCATTGATATGGGCATTGAGTTCATATCAGGAGGCAGTTTCCCCCAAGAGGCCCATTACGTTTTATCCGACACGACAAGGGAAGTTGGTCCTGGCGGCCAGAATTTGACTCCGACTGCTTAGAAACACTCAGGATCGACTGAGTCGATCGAGACACAGAAAATGTTAATGCGTCTTCCTGACCAACAAAATTTTGGATAACACATAGGTTATTGGCAGCATCATTGCAGCCACAACCAATGGTGCGATCAATTCAGATACTTTGCCGCCCTCTACTAGTCCACCTAGCATGACCGCTGAACCAAAATACTGAACCAGGTAGACAACAGGGAAGGAAATTAAACCACGCAACGAAACCGGCACCTTGAATACAATTAAGGCGTTTAAAATATAGGAAAGCAATACCCCCAACGCATAGGCGATGAAATAGGCCACTTGATAGTCTATGACCACCCGAAGCATCAGATAAACACCATAGCTCACCACTGTATTGGTGGCGCCGCCGATGACAAATCGGAACCATTCCTTCAAGCGCGGCCAGCAACTAGCTTTCACCTCCATGCTCCTTATTGCGCACCACTTCCATAAACTGGCCGTAATCCCGGATGTAGTCGTTTGAGTCATATGGTTCTGAGGCAAATACAAGAAGTACCGCATCGCTCGAGTACTTATACTGTATCCCCCAGACTAGCGGAGGGAGGTAGATGCCTATTGCTGGGGAGTCCAGTAGCACTTCCTGCCTGGATTTTCCGTCATCGACTACCACAGCACAACTTCCTTTCACGCAAATCAAATATTGATGGCACTTGTAATGTGCATGCTCTCCTCGGGTTTTTTCGCTGGGAACGTTAAAAACGAGAAAATAACGGCTTGGTGTGAATGGAATATCAGCAGAGAATTCGCCGACTGAGAGGTCTCCTCGGATATCGGTTACTAGCTTAAGACGGTGCAGTGTAACACCGCTGACATTCAGTGCCGCTGGGGACTCAAAATCATTGGAGTCGCGAAGCGCGAGGCCACTCCCACAGACAACAGTATCGCTGTCATTCACATAGCCTACGATTCTCGCAGGGCAGCCTGTCACTATGGCGAAGGGAGGGATCGATTTGGTGACCACTGCGCCAGCGCCCACCATGGCCCCCCTTCCGACCGTTACCCCGGGTAGCAGGGTAGCGCCGCCACCGATCGATGCACCGCGCTCCACTGTCGTTATAAGGAAGGAATCCGGGTAAACCTTCGACCTCGGAAACTTGTCGTTCGTGAATGTTACGTTTGGGCCAATGAATACGTCATCTTCGATCCGTGTTCCGTCCCAAACGTAAACTCCTGACTTGATTGTAACGCGATTACCAATATGAACATCATTTTCAATGAAGCAATGGGCGCAAATATTAACATCTACCCCAATTTTTGCCTTCGGTAGGACGACAACCGACTGCCAGATGGAGGTGCCCAAGCCGATGGAAATCGTCTGGACATCGGCGCTAGGATGAATCAATACTTCTTTATTCATTTTATAATTTCACTGTAATTAGTGAATTGCCTCGAAATTATAGCCAGGGGTCGCTGTTTGGTATTCTCATAGCCGCGCCAGGCGTACATGCCAACCAATCCGATTCCAAGGAGGTTAAGTGCACTGAAGAAGAGCACCACAATCATGGTTGCGGCATAACCAGGAACGGTTACTCGCCCCAAAAAATGCCCCACGAATACAGCACTACCCAGAAGAATGGCGGTCGCGCACCCAATTAACCCGAGTCTAATTAACAGCCTGACTGGATAATCGGTAAATGCAAATATACTATCCAGCATGTAATCGACCTTTTTCCTGAAGGTCCAACTTGATTTTCCTTCCTGACGCTTCAATCGCTCGTATTCGAATAGCTTTCGCCGAAAGCCTAGCCAGAAAATCAATGCGATTAAGGAAGAGCGGGATTCTTCAAGCTTCAACAGTTGTTCGGCAAAAATTCGATTGCAGCCAAAAATATCCACCCCGCCTCGCGGCATATCACGAACAATAAGACGGCGGTAGCACCACCAGAACATTTCCGATGGTATTCGCGCCGCAAGAGGATCTCTTCGTCCGACTCTTGTCCCAATTGTAACGTCACACTCGCCCAATTCCAGGGATTTGAAGAAGGCGAGCAATAGCTCCGGTGGTTCTTGGAGGTCGGCGGCCATCACGGCGCAAAAATCGCCACTAGACGCCGCCAGGCCGGAACGAATAGCGGCAAATGAGCCGAAATTTCTCGAGTGTGCCAGCAATTGG
Organism: Cupriavidus sp. FW305-F7; assembly: GCF_058782875.1. NCBI lineage: Bacteria > Pseudomonadati > Pseudomonadota > Betaproteobacteria > Burkholderiales > Burkholderiaceae > Cupriavidus > Cupriavidus sp. FW305-F7. The sequence continues at coordinate 269,223 of NZ_JBYSYC010000002.1, forward strand.
GCACGATACGGTTGCTCGTCAAGTTTCGCGTGTAGCAATTCGAACGAGCGATCAGGGCTACCATCAACAACGAATACCGCCTCCATGCGCCGACCAAGCTCTATGTTCAGTCGTCCGAGAGCTTGCAGCAAGCGTGGTATTGATTCCTCATTTTTGTAAACCGGAATCACAATTGAATATTTTACATTCTCCATGCATTGATCCTGCTCACAACTTGATCGACCTGCTCGTCGGTCATTTCGGGATAGCACGGCAAAGTAAGAACTTCTGCTGCCAGTTTCTCGGTATTTGATAAACTCAGCGAAGCCCACTTATCTCTGAACACAACCTGCCGGTAGTCTGGGATAGGGTAATGGACATCAGAGGCAATGTCTGCCTCGCGCAAATGGTTGCGCAACCTATCACGATTGGAGCAGCGGACAACATACAGATGGGCGACATATTCGAGGCCGGAATGGTTTGGGGTTATAACATTCGGGTTTTTGATAGCCTTGTTATATTTTGAGGCTACTTGGCGTCGTCGTTCATTGGCTTCGTCCAGTTTCGGCAAAAATTCCGAAAGTACAGCTGCCTGCATCTCGTCGAGGCGGCTGTTACGGGCACCGGGTAGGCCACATTGATATTTCTGTGTCCAGCCATATTGACGCAATCCATTAACAATAGCGGCGAGTTCCGCAGATTGCGTAACAACCGCACCGCCATCACCCAAAGCACCTAGATTTTTCGTCGGATAAAAACTAAAGCTAGCGGCATCGCCAAAAGTACCCACACGCTTCCCGTACAGAGATGCCCCATGTGCTTGGGCACAGTCCTCAAGAAGGCGCACCTCCTTTTTTCGACACAAATCGGAAATCTCGCGGATCTCCGGAATTGCGAGACCATACAAGTGAGTCGCCACAACTGCTTTCACACCGACAGATATGGCGCGCTCGATTTCAAGGAGTGTGACATTACAGGTCTCAAGGGAAATATCGACAAAATACGGCTCAGCACCAATGGCTGAAATTGCCGAGGTGCTATACATGCCTGCATTTGCGACTGTAGCAACCTTGTCTCCAGCCGTAACACCTAGCGCCCGGAGCCCCAGTTCTATTGCATCCGTACCATTTGCAACGCTTATGCAGTGTGCGATGCCGAGATATCTTGCGAAGGCTTCTTCGAAACCTTGTACTTCGGGCCCCAGGACGAACCATCCTCTTGAAATAACTCTGGAGATTGCAGCCTGAATTTGCGACTCGTGTGCGCGTGTTCGCAACAAAAGATCGTTGATTAGCATCATTAAATATGTAAACTTGTGACTACAAGCTGGCGGGTAACATTAGTAGGGGCTGAGACGACCCCGTCATATCTATAACAAGGCACTCAAAAAATTGACCCTGTAGAGTACCATTCTTCGCCTTGAAGTTGGCCAGGAGTTCGTCGATCCGATTGACCGGATGATCAGCGATGTGGGTCAAGACATGGCGCAGATAGGCCTCGGGTCCGATGCCGTTGAGGTTGCAAGTCCCGATGAGCGAGCACACGGCGGCCGCAAGCTCGCCGCCACTGTCGGTGCCGGCGAATAAGAAGTTCTTCCGGCATAACGCGATACCGCGCAACGCATTCTCCGCGATGTTGTTCTATTTCCGCCAAGCCTTCATCACAGTAGTAGATTAACGCCTGCCACTGGTTCATCACGTAGTTGATGGCCTTGGTGGTTTCCGACTGCGCCTTCAATGCGAATCAACGCTCTGCCCAAACGGATCTCGATGGGGTCGTCCCGCGGCGTCGGCTCGAAAACCGCGGCGGGTGGCGAGCCTGGGTGTTCAACCATCACTGGTAACAACGCCGCAGCTTCCTGGCGCTGCTCCGCTGGGTAGCGTCGGCGCCACGTGCACAGCATGTTCGCGTTGATGCCGTGCTCGCGCGCCAACTTTGACACCGAGACGCCTGGCTCGCGCGCCGCGGCTGCCAACTGCCGCTTGCATTCCTCGCTTTGATTCAGCCGGCCCTTGCGACTGCCGGCAATTGGTACTTCCTGTGACCGTGACGAAGAAGGCCTCATTACCTATTTGAAGGGAACTGCTTTAGCGTCACTCTACTGAACGGTACAGGCGGAGCTGGCGACTCGCCTACGTAGGCGTCGTGACTGGCTACGACTGTCCGGAGAGTCTTCGCAACAGACCGCTCCCAGCCCGCACCAACGCGGCGCTTACCCGCCCCCCTACGTACCAGCCCAGCATGAGCGCGACATTGCAGCGTCGGTCCGCCTGCTTCAAGGCTTGCCAATTCTTCAGCAAGAACCGAGCGGTGTTGTAAAGCGCATAACTCTCATACGACAACCTGCTACTCCCACGGGCACCACCGGTGGCCTGCGATGGAGGGAGGTTGATCTGCAATGCGCGGGGCTCATATGAAATCTTGAGCCCGCGTGCACCGCAGCGCACTAGGTAATCGGTTTCTTCGCGATAGCAGTTGCCGACGTAGCCCGTGTCGAAGTCTATCGCCCTGGCCGCGTCCGCCCGGATCAGGAACGATGCGTGGCATACTGGAACCTCCACGGATCGAGGCATGCTGGCCGCGAAATCGAATCGGAGCCTGCTCAGGTTCACCACATCGTCTGCCTTGCTAGCGAGCTTGCGGCGCTCGATGACGGCGGCTTCCGTGTCCTTGTCGTCGCGCAGGTATAGGGCGGAGGCGCCAACGATATCGCTGGCGGTGTCCTTTGCGGTTTGCAGCAGAATCCCCAAAGCGCCGGGATTCAGTATGGAATCGTCATCGCCGAAGTAGATGAATTCCGTCTGCGCCAGTGCCTTGCCACGGTTCTTCGATGTGGTCTGTTTCCCGTTTGCACTGTTGCGCAGATAGGTGATCTGCGGGTAGCGCTGCATGAGCGCCTTCGCGACCTCGGGCGTATTGTCGGGCGAGCAGTCGTCCACCAGTACCAGTTGTGCGACCTCTGGCTGCAGATAGGACGGAATCGTGTCCGCAAGCAGGTGAGCGCGCTTGTAGGTCGGAACGACGACGGTCACCTTAGGCTGGCTGTCTGACATGGAATTTCGCGATGACGTAAAAGAGCGTAGCAAATAGCGATGCCTTCAGCATCGGAACCACGAAGAGCAACTGGTTTTCACGCGGCAGCAGCAGGAAAAAGGGCAACGTAGCGGCGAAGATAAACAGCCCGAGCGGCGAGGCCCTGGCTACGCGGTGGAGCAGGCGCAAACACGTGCCGGTGAAAAGGCCAGCGACAAGCGGCCCGAACAGCCGCGAATACAGCAAGGACTCCGCCACTGCAGAACCGCCCATGCCCTTGCCTTCGAGGTACATCTTCGGATCGACGATGAACGATATGCGATGCGCCAGGCTGGCTGTGTGCTTGACGAATTCCAGCGTCTGACCGGCAGCGAGATCCCCTAGCATTCGATGATAGCCGTCGAGGAAGGTGGCGAAGGTCGCGCGCAATCCGTCGGCAGGTGTGAACCTTACAAGGTGCGTAGCCGTGGACTCGATGAAGATCAGGCTGACCCCCTGCCCGTATGCGAATCCAAAGAGTGTTTCGAATGGATCGGACGAAATTGCTGTCGCAACAGGAATGCCCACTCTAACGCGCCCCACAATATCGGCAACGATGGCGAGGCCGATGCCGGCGCAAGCAGCTTTCCACCATGAAACCTTGAGCTCCTGGGTCGTGACCAGTAGCCACGTCAGCGCGATGATCTGCGCCATTGGAACACCACGCGCCCCCTTGAGCATGTCCAGTACGCAAAGCACCAGTCCGAAGCCATATGCCATGAATGCCAAACGCTGCCGGGGGCGCGACGCCAGGTACATGAAGACACCGAAGATCAGCCAGCTGCCGAGCGCATAGGGAATGCCGCTCGGACCGCCGTACTTGTAGAGCGCGAGATAGTCGCCATTGCGCCACGTGTCTATATTGATATAGACGCGATAAAGCGCAAAGGGCAGCAGTGCCAGGCCGGAGCGTAATGCGAAGACGCCAAGAGACTGGTCATTGCGCACCGGGACGTTGCCGAGCTTGCCTGCCGACAATGCAATGCCGCATAGAAACAGGCTGATGGCGCACAGCGACAGCGCCACCGTATGGTCGTTCATCGGCCCCATGCGGAACCAGTCGCCGTAGCGGTAGTCGGACCAGCCAAAGAAATAGGTGATCAGGAAACGGCTGAGCAGGAAGAGGGTCGTGGTCAGGCAAAGCAGCATTGCCGGGTTGAACCGGCTGGAAGACGCCTTGCTGACTCGGTATATGCAAACAAAGAATGTCAGCGCAGTAATGGGTTCTTGCCAGGCGAGTACGCCGTAGGCACCGCTGATCAGGTTGGCAATTACCAGCGCCACTGTTGCCAGAAAGAAAAAATTAGGCATCCTGGGCTCCAAAAAACAATACAAAAGCAACAATCAGCAGGGCGAAGTTCGCACAGGCGTACGCGACCGCTGCCCCTGCCAGGCCGGCCAAGCCGGTCAGTATGTAGGTGGCCAGTATGAAGCAGACCGAAAACGTCAACTCGAGCGCCCAGGAAAACCGAAGATTTCTTTGATAAATGAAAAACGCGACGAACGGCATTGCTAGGGCCTTGAAGGCATCGCCGAGCAGTTCGATCCAGAGCAGGGGTGAGATGCCCGCGTACTGCTCGGAGTAGAGCACCTTGACCACGAGGTCGGCGCCGCGCCACAGGATTGCTACGCCAACGATGAAGCCGAGCACAACGAGAAGAGCATAGCCGGCCAGACGTTTTTTTAGCGTTTGGCGCGGCGCATCGCTCCGGAATACTTCGGGCAGCAGCACGAAGCTGACCACGGCTTGCGCCATGGCGACGATGGCGTCGGAGATGCGGAACATGCCTTGCCAGAGGCCGGCCGCTTCCGGGCTGACCTGCGTCGACACGACTTCGCGGACGGCGATCACGGCCGCGGTGCCCACGACGGCCGGTGCGAGCGCGATAGCGACATAGGGTGCCAGCGATCGGGCTGCCGGCCAACCGTCGCGCAAGGCGGTGATGCCGGCGTGCCAGCGCGTTCGGGTGGAGGCGGCCACCACCAGCCAGATCGCGAGCGTTGTGGCAAAGCTGATCACCAGTGCGCGGACCGCGCTCGGGATCGAACCAGGCAGGACGAACAGCCAGTAGCTCAGCAGTGCGGTGACACCCGATAGCGCAACTACGATGGCATTTAGCCGCGACCGCCCTTGTGCCAGCACGGTGGCCTGGATCTGCAACGCCAGTGCAGCGAGCAGACCGAGCGCCAGTGCGGCAAGCGGGCCGAGCGCCTCGGCGCCGCTGACCACGCCGAGTTGCCGGAATCCCGCATGCCAGGCGGCGATCAGTACGGGCACACCAAGCACAAACAGCAACCCGCCGGCCAGCCACCGTGCGCGCGCCGCATCGTCCTGTGTCGGTGAGGACAACCGCGCGATCAGCCCTTGCGAGATGCCGCCATTCGAGAACGTCGTGTAGAGCGTGGCCAGGCTGAAGACATTACCCCATGTCCCGAAGGCCGCCGGTCCCAACTGCGTGGACAGGATCTTGTTCGCGGCCAGGCCGCAGAGCAACTTCAGGAGAACGCCCAGACCGGAGATCAGTGCGTTCAATGCCATGGAGGCGCGGCCAGTGTCTGGTAAGGGCCGGAAACACGGGCCACTACCCGCGAGGTCATGGCTGTGAACAGGAAGCTCGCAAGGAAGAACGCCGACGTGACCTTGCCGAAGCCCTCCATCGTGCGCATGATGAACCAGACAGAATGCGCCGAGCGGAACTTGTTAGACGAGAAGGAGCGCTTGCGTACACGATACCAAGCCAGCGTCTTGGGCAAGCGCTCACCGCGCAGACCGGCCTTGATCAGGATAGCCCAGGCGGCAAAGTCTTCAGCCACGAGGCCGGGAGGCATTGCTGGAAAAACGCCGTCGCCGGCTATCTTCCGCTTGAGCATGACGGCCAGGCACCCCACGCCCCGCCGGGCGTTATGGGAAAACAGCGTCAACCGGTTCGGTCCGCAAATTCTCGATATTGGGCGGCCGCTGCCATCCTCGAACGGGATATAGTCGTGATAACTAAAATCCAGGTCATGGTGACGCATAAATCTAACCTGCTGTTCCAGCTTATTCGCATCCCAGATGTCATCCGCATCGAGAAATGCAACATATTCTCCCGATGCGGCCGCGATACCGATATTGCGCGCACGTGCGGGACCGTATGCCACCGAATTTGTAATGACCCGAATGCGCGCGTCGGATGCGGCAAGACGGGCGAGCACGGCTGCCGTTTCGCGATTTGAGCCGTCATCGACCAAAATCCATTCAAAATCGGTGAGGCTCTGCTGGAGGATCGAAATGGCGGTCGCACCAATATACTTCCCATCGTTATGCACGGGAGTAATGATACTAACCAGTCTTTTCGCGCTCGATATGATCATTTTGCAAGGAGTAGCAGTTCCAGCCGCCGAGTCTGCGACGCCTGCGAGTATAAGGCATCGAATGCTGCGCATGCAGCATTCCGGAGGGGCCCCTGATCGTGGGTTTGTAAAATTCTGTGAAGTGTGCGTGCCATCTGTGGCACATTTTCAACTACGCTAATGGCCTCGCGATACCGCTCGTCGGAAAGCATGGCTTCATAGCCTACCGCTGCATTTGGCATGCAGATCACCGGGATGCCATACGACAACGCCTCGGCGACCTTGGTCTTCATGCCGCTGCCCCAACTTACCGGTGCCAGGTAGACCGCGGCCGACGCGAAGGCGCTGGCCATCCGGCCGGGATCAGGATTGTCGATGACCTTCAGGAAGCGGTAGGGTGCGGCCATTTCCGCCGCACGGGCGCCTGCAACGACGAACTGCGCGGGCGTATCGGCGCTTTCGTTGAACGCCTTTGCCACTTCAGCGAAGTGTTGCAATGCAGTCTGATTTGGTGCAAAGCCGAAATGGGCGGTGAATAGGATCTGCGGACGGGCAGTCGAATCCGCCTGGCACTGAGTGTCGGGCTCGCCACGAGACAGCGAGATGGGCAATATGTCTGTGCGGGCGGGCATACCGTAATGGCTGTTGAACAGCGTGCGGTCGGCCTCAGTGATAAAGGTCATGAAGTCCGCGGAGTGGCACGGGGCCTCCGCATGGCGAATAATCCACGTATCCAACGCATTACTTACTTGCCGTAACATATTTCCGCCATTGTGCTGGCGCTTCAATTCGGCTTCCACGTTGTCGCTCAGGATCCCGTATGTCTTGCCGGGCACTTCTTTGCGAATGTCAGACATGAGCTTGCCGAGGCGGGAATTGTGGAACAGCGTCACGTCCGCAGCGCGTGCTTCGCGCGTCAGCAGTGCGCGGTAAGTCATCAAGTAGGTGGGGCACAGTCGCACGCGTGCTGCCACATCTCGGAGCGTGGACTTTTTCAGGTAGATGCGTTTGCAGTGGGCTGGGAATTCAAATATTTCTCCATTTCCCATGTCCTTGCTGATGACGGTCAGCTGGTCGACGCCCTTGGCGGCGCAAAGCGCCTGGGCCAGCGAGCGGAGGTAGAGGCCGCCTCCGGAAAGCTCCTGAAGCCCATTGGGTGATATCAGCAGAACGTTCACGAATCTCGTAATTGCAGTTGTGCGCGAATCTGCTTGCAGAAACGCTCGATGGAGAAGGATTCTTCAATGAATGCGTGCATGCGGGTGGGGTCGCTATTGCGTCGCAGAAGCTCAAAAATCGACGCAGCTTGCCTGACGAAATCACTGGTTTCTGTCGGCAGTTCGCTGACCCAGGGCACGCCTTGCCTCAGGAATACATCGCAGGCGCCCACCCGGGTGCCTAGTACACTGACGCCGGAAGCCAGTGCCTCGAGTGTGACAAGCTCGAACCCTTCGAAGAGGGAGGGCAATAGCATGATGTCGATCATGTCGTAGAAAGTCGACATCTGATCCGGTGCCAGGCCGGGAACAATTGTGACGCCGGGGAGATTCTTCAGGGCAGTCGGCACGTCGCTCGTCGTTGCGATGACCAGCCGCATGTTGGGTTGCGTGCCGATCCAGCGCGCTATCTCGATCAGATAAGGCAACCCCTTGCCATATTCCAGGCGTCCCGCAAAGCCCAGCCGCACGAGGCCGTTCGTGAATTTCTGCCCGGCATGGAACATGGTCGCGTCAATGCCATTGTGGACCACGCGGCATTTTCTTGCGGGTACCCCATGGTGGCCAATGCACAGGTCGCGGACGGCTTCCGAGACGCAGATCACGCGCTGCGCGCAGCGCATCGTCAGGCCTTCGAGGCGGGCCAGAAGCCGCATCCCCAGAAACCGGTTGCCCGACTTGGCCAGGGCCCGGATATAACCAGCCGCGGAACCGTGAACGATTACTGCTTCTGCAGGATAAAGCGGTGTGTACGAGGAGTTGGAAATGGTCATGAACTGGCCGCCGGATAATCTTCTGGCCCATAGCCACAGCGATGCCGCGATTGGAAAGGCAAACTGCGCAAGGCGCTTGCCACACAGAAACTGTGGTAAAACCATGGCTTCGTCGACCAGGGTTACTTCGGCGCCATGCCGTTTGAGGTCACTCTGGAGAAGATGTACGACGCGCTCAACGCCGCCCGTGTTCTTTACCCCATTACGCGATACGAGAAAAATAGGCAAGAGCATGAACAATACTGTGGTTGTGCGGTTGCACAACGCGGAGGGCAGGCCCTACTATCTGGGCGGCACGATGTGAAGTCAAATGACCGCTCGTCGCCGCACGTTCGCCTGCAATCTGCAATGCTGAACGTGGACACGGTCGGGAAGTCGACATTCTACGCGAATGCCGGCCCGACCTTGGCGCTACGATTTCTCTTGAGTTTTCATGTTTGAACTATTCTGGCTCCCTGCAATCGCGGCCTTGTTGAGTGCAGGCGCTGTGCTGATCCTGCGCCCACTGGCCACCCGCGGAGGTTTGCTTGACCACCCCGGCGGAAGAAAGCGACACGAAGGCTCGACACCACTGGTCGGCGGTATCGCGATCCTCATCGCGGTCTGGGTGTCCACGGCGATGTTCGTGCGCGGCTATGATCATTACACGCCGCTGTACATTGGCCTGACGCTGCTTGCGCTGGTTGGCCTGTTCGACGATCTGAACGGCATTCCTCCACTAAGCAAGCTGGCATTCCAGTTCACAGCGGCAATCCTGATGACTTCGTGGGGTGAGGTGTATCTGCACTCCCTGGGCGATCTTCTCAACAAGCGCGACGTCATTCTCTATGCGTGGGGCATTCCGCTGACCCTTCTTGCTGTCCTCGCGGTGGTCAATGCCATCAACATGACCGATGGCATGGATGGCCTGGCAGGGGGCCTTTCCTTTATTGTGTTCGGCTGGTTCGCGTGGTTGGCAAACGACATTGGCAATCCGGGTGCATACCGGATCTGCCTTCTGGTGTGTGGCGCCATTGCAGGTTTCCTGCTGTTCAACATGCCCAGCCCCCTGCGCCGCCGGTTGGTTTTCCTAGGCGATGCGGGAAGCTTGTTGCTTGGCTACGGGATCAGTTGGTTCGCGGTGGAACTGTCGCAGAAGGAGTACAACCCGGGTGGCCACGTACCCCCGGCCGTTATGCTCTGGGTGGTTGGCCTGATCTTGATTGATCTGCTGGCGGTGGTTTTGCGTCGGGCAATCCAGGGCAAGAATCCGCTGGCGGCCGATCGCACCCATCTGCATCACCTGCTGTTGCGGGCGGGTCTAAATAGCAAACAGGCGGTGTGGTTCCTCCTGGTCGGGAACTTCCTCCTCGGCCTGATTGGCGTGATGGCATGGAAGCAAGGCGTGCCGGAGTCCATCCTGTTCGTTGCATTCCTGCTGCTTACGGGCATTCACTTGCTGATCATGCAGCGAGCATGGGTCGTGATCCGATGGATACGGAGACTTCGCTCGCGATAGTGCCAATGCGAGCCACATGGAAGCTGAATTCCCACTCTCCCTCGAACGCTGTGGGCGGTCTCTGCGCCAGTGCCTGCCTCAGGGCCTGCAATAATTTGCGTTCCTGGAGTCCTTCGTAGAATGGAGGCTGATGGGCGGGTGCCTGGTTAAGCTCCAATTGACAGTGCGCAGGTCATGGCTGAGCCCTTCGCGCGTGGAGCCACATGTAGATACCTGCCAGCGTCGCCAGGACATTGGCAACTGTGTAGCCTAGAACGGCCCCCCTTGCGCCAAATCGGGGAATAGCGGTCAGATCGACAGCAACTGTTGCCAGAAGCGCAAGGCCCCATTTGATGGCGATCCATCGGGGCTTGCGCAGGTAAATTGCCAGGAGAGTAAAGCCAACATCGGCAAACACCAATGGCGAGGCAAGGGTGGCCAGGCGCAATAGCGAGCTTGCCTCCGCAAACGCGGCGCCATACAACAGATGCACGATCCATGGCGCCAGGAGGATAAGGGGCACGGTGCCGGCAGCCCCCACGATGGTGATGAGGGCCGCCAGCTTCAGTACATTGCGAATGCCAGCGGACGCATCCCGTGCATAGACGTAGAGCGGAGCGATGCCACCCGCGAGAATGGTGGCCAACGTGGTGTAGTTGTCCACGATCTGCATTGCGGCCGCATAGGCAGCGAACTCTTCAGAAGGTACGTGCGGTCTGAGTATCAGCTGATCAGCCCTGCGCGCCGCCATCATCAGCATAAAGCTGATCCAGAATAGAGATCCATCGCGGAACAGCTGACGCGTCAGTTGGCCATCGTAATCGACAGCCTGCTGTGGCATGTATTTGCGATAGAAGATGCCGAGTAAGACAGCGGCCATCAGGGCCTCAAGAACGAAAGCGGCGGCGTAGGCGCCGACGGCATGAATTCCCATCACGGCAAGCGTGGCAACAGAGCCGGCTTTCAAAGCCAGGGAAGCAAGATTGATCAGCACACTTGGCCGGGTTCGCGTATGGGCCTGCGTCCACGCGATCACGACGCCAGAGGGCTCGCGCAGCAGGATTGCGATACCCAAGATCAACGCCGGCTGCCAACTGGCATCCCCTTGCCGGGATACCCATAGAAAGCCGCAGACCAGCAGGTAGGCGCAGCAAGCGGCCAGAAGGCGCAGGCGGAATACGTGCTTGAGGAGCCGATGTTGTGCGGCTAGATCGGCAAGCGCCACAAGCCGCGGAACCACGACTTCGCTACCGCAAATCAGCGCGACGGAGGCCCCGATCAGTACTAGGGACTGGGCGTATTGAAACGCCGCAAAGCCATCGGTGCCAAGGGTACGGGCGAGAATCGCGACGATGCCGATGCCCACCAGCACTTGCGAGCAGCGATCGAGCAACATCCAGCCGACGTTGCCAGCTATGCGTCGCCGCATGGCCTTGTGCAGCGTGCGTGTTCGGAGGCTTCGCAGTGCATCTCGCGATAGAGCGATAACCAGCGATCGGCGGCAGCGGCAATACCGAAGTGCGTGACGATTCGTTGGCGGCGCATGTCGCGTTGGCCATCTGTTCCGGCCTCGGCGGCAAACGCTTGCGTCATGGCAAGCGCCAGTGCGTCGATATCGTCAATGGGCACCATAATGCCAATGTCACCCATTAGTTCTTTGACGCCGGGCGCCGAAGTGGCTACGACAGGGCGCCCGCAAGCCAGCGCTTCGCCAATCGCTAGCGGCATGCCCTCGACGCGCGAAGAGAGTACGAAAAGATCAGCTGCATTTAACAGGGCGGGAATATCGTGCCTTGTCCCCAGCAGCGAGACGGCATCGTGCAGTCCGTATTTTGATATCCGCTCCTGCAGCGCTGCACGCTGCGGCCCGTCGCCTGCAACGAAAAGGCGAGTAGTTTGTGAACGGTTCATCCGTTGGAACGCATCGATCAGCCTATCTTGCGCTTTCTCTACGGCCAGGCGTCCTATGGTCAGGATCAAACGTGCGCGGGAATCAATGCCAAGCTGCGCGCGCGTGCGCTCGCGTAGTGCCACGTCTGGCTTGAATTTCTCCGTATCGATCCCGTTGTACATCACGCGAACGCGGTCAGGCCTGACGGCTCCTGCCCGGATCATCTCTGCGCGACTGGCCTCGCTGACCTGCGTCGTCAGCGTACACCAGTGATCGGTAAGCCGATAACAGAGCATGCGCAGCCGGCCGCCCTCTGAAAAGCTGTGTGCCGCGCAGATCAGCGGAGGCAGCCGGCAAATGCGCGACAGTGACCGCGCAAACAGATTCGCATGGAACATATGCGAATTCACGATGTCCGGGCGCCATTCCAGTGCAAAGCGTCGTGCTTTCAATAGCGCATGAACCATCGACAGAGGTGTCTTGCGCAAATCGAGCATCAGCCGCTCTACCGCGTCGGGCATGGAGACTTCGCAATCCGGAGTCAGGCTGATCAGCGCGACGCTGTGGCCTCGTGCCATGAATTCTTTCGCGAGGGCAGCAACCTGCTGTTCAGCACCGCCCATGCGTAGGCCGGTCGTCACCAGCAGGATACGCAAAGACTCCGGCTGAGCGGATGGCTCGGACGGGTTCAACGCGCGCCGTATCCGGTAAGTAAGGTTCGCAGTGTCTTGACTGCAATCAGCAGATCCAAGGCAAATGAACAGTGTTTCACGTAGTACAGGTCGTAACTTAGCTTTGTGACCGTCTCTTCGTGGGTGCCGACATACCCTTGCTGTACCTGCGCCCAGCCCGAGAGGCCGGGGCGAACCAGATGGCGATAGGGATAGTAGGGAATGCTCTGCGAGAACTGCTCGACCATGGGCACTTGTTCCGGCCGTGGCCCGATCAGGCTCATGTCACCGGTCAACACATTCCAGAGCTGTGGAATCTCGTCGAGCCGATACTTGCGGATGATCCGGCCAACGCGGGTGACACGAGGATCTTGCTTCGACGCGAACTGCGCAGGAGCATCTTCCTCAGTGGTCATGCTGCGGAACTTCAACATGACAAAGGGGCGACCGAACAGACCGACACGCACTTGACGGAATACCGCCGTGCCCTTTGACTCAAGGCGGACGGCAAGTGCCACTAGCGCGCCTACCGGAACTGCAAGCGGTGCCATTGCCAACACGGAAACAATGTCTATGAGTCGCTTCAGGAAGCCGTAAAAATAGTGCTTAGCGTAGTCGTCCAGGAAATTCTCATCGATGTGCGCGAGTCCCACGCGCCCAGTCAGCATCTCGCCGATTCGTTCGACGGAATACATTCGGACATGTGTTAACTTCAGCTGTGACAACGTGCGAGTGCGTTCTGGATCGGTCATGGCGTGCCGATCGACCATCAATGCGTCACACCCGGTGGCTTCCTCCAGGGACCGGATATGCTTGAACTGGTGCGGGCTCGGCGAGGCTGCACCGGGCATGTTCACGATCTGTTCGAGTTGCGCGAGCGTCGTGGGATCGGAGTATCCAAACACGGGTACATAGTTCCTGACAAACAAGCGGTACCCAAACCACGTCCACACCAGCGTGCCAAAATAGGTGAGCAACAACGCTACGCGCGAATACTCCAGTCGCATAACGGCGAAACACAGCAGCAGGGCTACAAAAGCCAATGTCACCGACAGCCCGACAAGGCTGTTGCCCTCCACAGGCGGCAAATGCAGTGACCTGAGCATGAGCACAAACGCACCGACGTACGCAGCCGCGGACCAGCCCAGCGTGCGCGTGAACAGCCCAGTGACAATTCCAGTTTGGCGTAGTACTTCAACTGCAAACATGCCGAGGCCGAGAAATATCAAGCCTAACAGTGCCCAGGCCACCATCCGGCTGGCGCGCCGGATGATCTCGGATCCTCGCGCGCGAACGGCTGGTGCCGAGCGGGAAATACTATTGGTTTTCGTCATTGGTGAATCTAGCCACACGTCAACCCTCTACGCGAGTTTGTCACTGTACAGATTTACAAGATTTTGCAACTGCAACCGGTTTTTCCCGGGCCACCGGCTAGGTAAGCAAAGGTATGATGGTTAGTCCGGGTGGATGAGTGTGCACAATCTTGCGCTTCCCTGCGCACTTGGGCCCAAGCCCCACCGAGGGCGGGAATTCTGCAATCGGGGCGCATGATTATAACTGCCTCCCTATCCGGCGGTTCGAGGTGTGCACATTAGTGCATTGTGTGCGCCTTGACGTCGCAATCCAGTGTCCTTCCTCAATCTCGACGGTTACTGCGGTTGCACAATCCGGCACAATGCTGCTTTGCACACATTGGCGGTATCGACGCTGTCCTGTCGTAAACACGCATTCAACCATCGTAACGCTCATGCAAATTGACTCATCGATTTTCAAGGCCTATGACATTCGCGGCATCGTTGGCAAGACGCTGACGCGTGAAGCTGCGCGCTTCATCGGTCTCTCCTTCGGCTCCGCCGCGGTTGACCTGGGCGAAAAAACCATCGCCGTAGGCCGCGACGGCCGTCTCTCCGGCCCCGACCTCATCTCCGGCCTGGTAGAAGGCCTCCGCGCCGCCGGCCTGGACGTGATCGACATCGGCCTGGTAGCCACCCCCATGGTTTACTTCGCCACCAACATCGAGATCGACGGCGTCCGCCCGACCTCCGGCATCATGGTCACCGGCAGCCACAACCCGCCGGACTACAACGGTTTCAAGATGGTGCTCGCCGGCAAGGCGATCTATGGCGAGCAGATCCAGGCGCTGCGCCAGCGGATCGAAGCCGGCAATTTCACCGGCGGTGCCGGCACCTACAAGCAAGTCGATGTGCGCCAAAAGTACCTCGACCGCATCATCAGCGACGTCAAGCTGGCCCGTCCGATGAAGGTTGCCCTGGATGCCGGCAACGGCGTGGCCGGCGCGTTCGTGGGTGACCTGTTCCGTGGCCTGGGCTGTGAGGTGACTGAGCTGTTCTGCGACGTGGACGGCAACTTCCCGAACCACCACCCTGATCCCGCCCATATCGAGAATCTGCAGGATCTGATGAAGGCCCTGCGCGAGACGGACTGCGAGCTCGGCCTGGCCTTCGACGGCGATGGCGACCGCCTTGGCGTGGTGACCAAGGACGGTCAGGTGATTTTCCCGGACCGCCAGCTGATGCTGTTTGCCGAGGAGATCCTGTCGCGCAACCCCGGCGCGCAGGTGATCTACGACGTCAAGTGCACCGGCAAGCTGGCCCCCTGGATCCGCGAGCACGGCGGTGAGCCGCTGATGTGGAAGACCGGCCATTCTCTGGTCAAGGCCAAGCTGAAGGAAACGGG
The DNA here is from genome assembly GCF_058782875.1 of Cupriavidus sp. FW305-F7. Taxonomy (NCBI): domain Bacteria; kingdom Pseudomonadati; phylum Pseudomonadota; class Betaproteobacteria; order Burkholderiales; family Burkholderiaceae; genus Cupriavidus; species Cupriavidus sp. FW305-F7. Next base: position 284,333 of record NZ_JBYSYC010000002.1, read on the forward strand.
CGCGCCGATCGCGGGCGAGATGAGCGGTCACGTGTTCTTCAAGGACCGCTGGTATGGCTTTGACGATGGCCTGTACACGGGGGCGCGCCTGTTGGAGATCCTGTCGCGCCACGCGGATCCGAGCGCGGTGCTGAATGCGCTGCCGAATGCCAACAACACGCCGGAACTGCAACTCAAGTGTGCCGAGGGTGAGCCGTTCACGCTGCTGGACCAGATCAAGGCGAACGCGAAGTTCGAAGGCGCGCGCGAGGTGATCACCATCGACGGCGTGCGCGTGGAATATGCCGATGGCTTCGGCCTGGCGCGCCCGTCCAACACCACGCCGGTGGTGGTGATGCGTTTCGAGGCGGACAACGACGCCGCACTGGCGCGTATCCAGGCGGAGTTCAAGCGCGTGATCCTGGCAGAGAAGCCGGATGCTCAGCTCCCGTTCTGAGCGCGCGACGGTGCCGGCGGCATCGTCGGACGCGGCCGGTGTGGTGCAGCCCACGCCGGCCGCGGTTCCTTTCACACTGCCGGAACGGCCTCGCATCCTGCTGGTCAAGGTGTCGTCGCTCGGTGACGTGGTGCACAACATGCCGCTGGTGCACGATCTGCGCGCACGCTGGCCGGGTGCCGAGATCGACTGGGTGGTGGAAGAAGGCTATGTCGCGCTTGTCCGGCTGTTGCCGGAGGTGCGCCGGGTAATTCCGTTCGCGCTGCGGCGCTGGCGCAAGCGCATCCTGCAGGGCGGCACCTGGCGCGAGGTGGGCGAGGTGCGTGACGCGTTGCGCCAGGAGCGCTATGACGCGGTGATCGAGAGCCAGGGTTTGCTCAAGACCGCGGTGGTCGCGCGCGTGGCCGCGCGGGCGCCCGGTGCGCCGATTATCGGGCTGGGCAATGCCACGCAGGGCTCCGGCTATGAGCCGGCGGCGCGGCTGCTATACACCGATCCGGTGCGGGTGCCGCGCCAGACGCATTCGGTGCGGCGCTCGCGCTTGCTAGGTGCTGCGCTGACCGGGCTTGCGCCGGCGGAGCCGCCGCAGTTTTTCGGGCCTGCCGCGCAATCGCTGCATATTGACGATCCGCTGTGGGGCGACTTGCCGGCGCGCTATGCCGTGTGCTTCCATGCGACTGCTGGCGCGCGCAAGAAATGGGCGGTGCAGAACTGGCATGCGCTGGGCAAGCGGCTGGCTGATGAGGGTCTGGTGATGTTGCTGCCGTGGGGCAATGACAAGGAACGCCAGGCTGCCGAAGAGATTGCTGCCGGTGTGCCGCAGGCGAGGGTGTTGCCGCGATTCTCGGTAATGCAGGGTTTCGGGCTGATCAACCGGGCCGAGGTGGTGATCGGGGTCGATACGGGCCTGGTCCACATTGCCGCGGCGTTGTGCCGGCCGACGGTGGAGATCTATACGGCCACGTGGCGCTGGAAGACTGAGGGCTACTGGTCCGGGCACATCGCCAATGTCGGTGATGACGGCATCGTGCCGTCGGTCGATGAGGTCTACGACGCGGCTTGCCGCGTGCGCGGAGTGGCTGCCTGATGCTGCGTTTGCTCTATAGCATGTTGTGGGTGGTGGTGCTGCCGCTGGCGCTGCTGCGCCTGGCCTGGCGTGCGCGCAAGGAGCCGGGCTATGTGCAGCATGTCGGCGAGCGCCTGGGTGTCTACGGCAGCCTGCCACGGAAAGGTCCGTGGCTTTGGGTCCACGCGGTGTCGGTGGGCGAGACCCGCGCGGCGCAGCCGCTGATCGACGCGCTGCTCGGCGCCTATCCGCACCACCGCCTGCTATTGACGCACATGACGCCGACCGGCCGCCAGACCGGTGCCCAGTTGTTCGGCAAGGAGCCGCGCATCCTGCAGTGCTACCTGCCGTATGACCTGCCATGGCTGGTGGGGCGGTTCATGCGATATTTCCGGCCGCAGGCGGGCATGCTGATGGAGACGGAGGTGTGGCCCAACCTGGTGCGCGGCGCGCGCAAGGCCGGAGTGCCCCTGTTCCTGGTCAATGCGCGCCTGTCGCCGCGCAGCTTCCGGCGCACGGCGCGGTTTGGGCGCGCGGCGGCGGTTATGTATGGGGATTTTGCGGGCGTGCTGGCGCAGACGGCGGGTGATGCCGATCGCTTTCAGGCGCTGGGCGTGCCGGCGGTGCAGATCACGGGCAACCTGAAGTTCGATATGCAGCCGGCGCCGGCAGGCGTTGCGCTGGGTGAGCAGTTGCGCAAGGTCTTTGGCGCGCGTGCGGTGCTGGCAGCCGCCAGCACGCGTGAGGGAGAGGAGCCGATGTTGCTCGACGCCTTCTCCCGTTGGCAATCACTGGCGGGCAATGTCCCGCGTCCCGCTCTGCTGCTGATCCCCCGTCACCCGCAGCGCTTCGATGAAGTCGCCGCAATGGCGGCGCGTGCGGGGTTTTCGGTCGAGCGCCGCAGTGCACTGGATCTTGACGGCATCCAGTCGTCGCTGACTGCCGATATCGTGCTGGGCGATTCGATGGGCGAGATGGCAATGTACTTTGCTGCGTCGGATCTCGCCTTTATCGGTGGCAGCCTGTTGCCGCTCGGGGGGCAGAATCTGATCGAGGCCTGCGCGGTCGGCACGCCGGTACTGGTTGGCCCGCATACCTTCAACTTTGCGCAGGCGACGGAAGACGCGATTGCCGCGGGCGCTTGCCTGCGCGTCGACAATGCCGATGCGCTGATGCGCACCGCAGCAAGCCTGCTGGCCGATCCGGCCCGGCTGGCCGATATGCGCGCGCATGCGCAGACCTTTGCGGGCCTGCATCGCGGCGCCACCGTCCGCACCCTCGCTGCGCTGGCCCCGGCGCTGGAGGGCTGATCCGGTGCTTACCCTGGTGCCTTGACCAGGGCCTCCCACTGCAGGGCAAGCCGCTCCAGCGTGAAATGGCTTGCCTTGTGGCGGCCACCGGCGCCAAGGCGGCTCGCCAGTTCCGGTTGGCGGATCACCGTCAGCAGCGCCTTGGCCAGCGCATCGGCATCATCCGCTGCAACCACCAGCGCATCCTGCCCCGGGGTGAGCAGTTCGCGGGGTCCGGTCTCGCAATCGGTCGATACGATCGGCAGGCCAAAGGCCATCGCTTCGATCAGCACCAGTCCGAATCCCTCATAGCGCGAACTCAGGCAGAAGACCGATGCACGCCCGTAGGCTTGCGCCGGATCCTGGCAGATACCCGGCAGGCTGGCCCGGTCTTGCAGTTGCAGCTGGCCGATCAGGGCAGTGAGGGCAGGGCGCTCTTCGCCTTCGCCGTGGATGACCAGTTGCCATGCCGGTTCCGCTTCCGCCACCTTCTGCCAGGCGCGCAGCAAGACATCGAAGCCTTTCGCCGGAACCAGCCGGCCCATGGCCAGCACGGTCTTCTGCATGCGTGGCGCGGATTCGGCCGGCATCGGAAATGGCAGCGGATTCGGCAGGCAGACGACCTCGCTGCGCGGCCGCAGTGCCTCAAGCCAGCGGCGGCGGTCCCGCTCTGTCAGCACGACTACCTGCCGGCAGAACTGCGCGGCCAGTCGCCGAGCCACCTTGCGCGCCGGCCTGCCGAGATCCTCGTCGAAATGGCAATGCTCCCACGCGATATGGTGCAGGCCCAGGCCGAGGGTGGCAGGCAGCACGAACAGTTCGAGCATGGTGTCGACCTGTACCAGGACGTCGATGCGATGCGTGGTGCAGTGCCTGCGGATGCCGGCGACCGTGGCGAAGTAGGCGCGTTTGAAGGAGGGCCGTTGCGTGTACAGCGCTTCATGGCGCACGCGCGGATGTAACGGAAACTGGCTGGTAGCGTCCCAGAGGCTAAGAATAGTGACATGATGGCCAAGATCGGCCAGCGCATTGGCGATCGTTGCGGTCATCCGTTCCGCGCCGGCCATCGCATTCAATGTCCCGGTCAGGAAGCAGATGTGCCGTCGTGAGTCCTGGCTCAACTGGCCGCCTGCGCGGGCAAAGCGTCCTTGCGCGCAACCACGTAAGCAAAGCATACGGCCATGATCAGGCTGTAGAAGGCATTGACCAGGGTCGTGGCGAACATGACCTCGGTCAGGCCGAACACCATGAAGCCGCAGCACAGGGCCAGGCCCATGGCGCTGGCGACTTGCGTGCCCCGGTCTGCATTGCCAAGGTGGCGCAGGAAGAAGGCGGCCGGTACCAGATACAGAGCAAGGATTGCCAATAGGCCCGGGATGCCGAGCGTGGCCGTAGCATGCAGGAGTTCATTGTGTGAATGCGGCATGGTGGCAGCGAGCGGGGAGATCACGTGCTGCGCCCCAAGCGTTTCCAGGGTCTGCTCGAAGTTCTCCGGCCCCACGCCGGTCCAGGGGTGAGCCTGCACCATCTGGAGCGATGCTCGCCACAGCTGTAGCCGTATCCCGATCGACGTGTCCGGTGTTACATGGTGATCAAATTGAGACAGTTCGGATACAACCTCTGTCGTGCGCTGCTGCACCCAGGGGCTGCCGAACCAGATGAGGGCCATGAGACCAGCCAGTCCGACGAGGGCAGCCGCCTTGTGTAAGCGAGTCAATCTGCGTGATGCTGCCAACGCAATGATCGCCAGCACGGGGATGGCGATCCAGCCGCCACGCGTGCCGCTCATGTATGAGGCGTACAGGCCGGCAAAGCCGGCCAGCAGCTTCATGCCCGATTGCAGATAGTCTCTGGGACGATCCCATCCAATTGAAATCAGGGCGAGTATCCCCATCAGCATGGAAAGATTGCTAAGGGGAATGATATTGGAAGAGCCTACGTGAGCTGGGCGACCGGCAGCTGCCGCCTCGTGAATCCAGGCGGCGGAAAGGAGTGCGCAGGCCACGAAGCCCCACTGCACACTCCGCATCCCACCCCTGCCAAGCCGTACCATCCCAAAAACCAACGGAATGAACAAAGCAAAGCGCAGGTACAGGTAAGAAACATGCGGCTCCTCCGCCCCGGCCAGCAGTTGCTGCAACAGCACCGCAAGCGGCAGCGCCGCCATGGCCAGCATGAAGAACCAGTACCTGCGCAGCAGCGCGCCACATTCCGTCCGGCCCGCGCGCCCGCCGGCAACGAGAGTGATGGCGCTCCAGCCGAGCAGGAGTCCGTAGCAGAGGTTGCTAACCGTCGGCTTGACAAACATCAGCGCAGGGAACGCAGCCAGGACGGCACAGGCGGCCAGGTACAGAGCTTTGTCGACCCCATACGATTGGGATCTCTGCAATCTCGTCATCAAGAGCATGGAGAGAGGTTTCCGGAGGAAGGGTTGTGCACTCGGGATGCGGGCCGATCCATCCTTCTTATTATTGTTGCCGCCTGTTGAGCAGCGGAGCCTGTCGGTCACATTGCTGCGCCGGGCGAGGCAATTATATCGGATGGTCAGGGTGGGATTTCTTGACGTTCCGCATCCTAGCCCGCCGACGCGGTTGGGACGTTACAGGATGTATGTGATTTAATCGGTGCTTGACCGGGCTTTGGCGCAACCGCCTTGCTAAACTGATGTATCAGTAGGGGTGCACTTTTCGGCATGCCCTTTGTCAGATCTGTCGATTGCATCCATGCGGCCGTCTTGAGCGGCCTGTTACAGGAGTCCTTCATGCACAGCCGTACCAGCCTGTTCCCCTTCGCCCTGGCTGCCCGCAGCGCGGCCGCCTTGCTGGTGGCAACCGCGCTAGGTGCCTGCACGACCGCGACAGCACCGGACCTCCCCTCCGCTGGCACCAACCTCAACCAGACCCAACCCTCCGGCCCCAGCCGCTGGGAGCTGGTGCGCTGGCAGCAGCCCGACGGCGCGTTGCGCGATATCCCGCACGGCGACAACGGCCAGCCCATCATTTTTGAGTTCAATGAGGGCATAGACGCCGCGCAGGGTACGGTCAGCGGCACCAGTGGCTGCAACCGCTTTACCGGCAGCTATGGCAAGACCGATACCGGCATCCGCTTCGACCGCATTGCCGGCACGCGCATGGCTTGCCCGCCGCCGCGCATGGAACTGGAATCGGCCCTGCTCAAGGCGATGCAGACGCCGTTTGCCACGGTCGGCACACAGCCGTCGGCGGGCAGCACGGGTCGGCAGATCATCTGGAAGACTGCCGGCGGCGACCTGCTGCAGTTTGTTGAGCGCGAAGGCCTGGGCAAGCGCGGTGCGAGCGTGGACGCCGGGGGCGTGGAGAAGGTGGTCTACATCGATTCGCAGCGCGTGGAGTGCTCTGGCGTGGGCAAGATGACGTGCTATCGCTGGCGCGAATCGCCGGAGGCGCCGTGGCGGCTCTGGTATGGCCCGATCGAGGGGCTGGACTTTGAGCCGGGCGTGGCCTACAAGCTGCGCGTGCGTGAATACCAGGTGCCGAACCCGCCGGCGGATGCGTCGTCGATCCGCTGGCAGCTGCTGAAGGTGGAGTCGCGTACGCGGGCGAACTAGGGCGCGACGTCGTTTATGCAAATGGGCCGCAATTGCGGCCCATTTGCGTTGCGGCGCGCTGCGGAGGATCAGGTGCGCGGTGCGCCGGCAGGCGTGGCTTCGCGCCGCGTGCCGCGGCGCTCGACCGAGGCGCGCGGGGTTGCCGGGGCCCTGGCGCCGGCCTGGGCGGGCGCGGGCAGCTTGTACAGCGCACCCGGCGACGAGGTCAGCAGGGTGTTGATCTGCACCACGTCGGCTTCCTGCAGCACGCCAGTGGAGGCCTTCAGCCTCAGGCCGTTCATGATGGTGTCGTAGCGGGCTTTGGCGAGGTCGCGCCGGGTGGAGAACAGTTGCGCTTCGGCGTTCAGCACGTCGATATTGATGCGCACGCCCACTTCATAGCCGAGCTGGTTGGATTCCACCGCGCTGGTGGCCGAGCGTTCGGCGGCTTCCAGGGCCTTGACCTGGGCCAGGCCGTTGGACACGCCGGAGTAGGTCTGGCGTGCCGTCTGCGCGGCGGTGCGGCGCGCGAATTCCAGGTCGCTGGCGGCCTTGTCGGCCAAGGCCAGGGTCTCGCGCACGCGCGACTGGATCTGGCCGCCGGCGAAGATCGGCATGGTCAGTTGCACGCCGATCTGCGAGGCGTTGTAATGGGTGGAGATCGCCTGCGTGGCGCTGCCGGTCTGGTTGGTGAAGCCGTATGACGCCACCAGATCGACCGAGGGCAGGTGGCCGGCCTTGGCCTTGTTGGTCTCGCGCTGGGCGGTTTCCAGGTTGTAGCTGGCCAGGTTCACCTGCAGGTTGCTGGTCTCTGCCTGCGCGGCCCAGGCGTTGACGTCGGGCGGCTGCGGGCCAGGGATGGGCGCCTCGGGGCGCAGGCCCAGCACTTCGTCGACCGGCTTGCCGGTGATCTGCTGCAGCGTGGCGCGCTTGATCTCCAGGTCGCTCTGCGAGGCGATCTCGGTCGAGGTGGCCAGATCGTAGCGGGCCTGGGCGTCGTTGGTGTCGGTGATGGTGGCGGTGCCGACCTCGAAATTGCGCTTGGCCTGCTCCAGCTGCTCGGAGATGGCCTTTTTCTGCGCGCGTGCCAGGTAGAGGTTGTCCTGTGCCGCCAGCACGTCGAAGTAGGCCTGCGCGCTGCGGGTGATCAGGTCGAGCTCAGCCTGGTGGAAGCTGACTTCACCGGCGAGCGACGCCAGTTCGCCCTGCTTGTAGGTTTCCCAGCGGTCCCAGCGGAACAGCGGCTGGCTCAGTTGCAGCTGCCAGTTGTTGTTGTTGAAGAAGCGCGTGCCGGAGGCGCTGGCCCCGGCGCCGACCGGCAGCGAAGCCGTCTGGTCGAGCTTGGTGCGGTTGGCGCCCGCGGTGCCAACCACCTGCGGCAGCAGCCCGGCGCGGCCCTGGGGCAGCCGCTCGCGTGTGGCCAGCAGCTGCGAGCGCGCGCTGGCAAACTGCGCGTCATTGGCTTGCGCATCGCGATAGACCTGCAGCAGGTCGGCCGCGCTTGCCGGTGCCGCCGGCAGCATGGCCAGCAGCGGGGCAAGCACGGAAACCGCGATCGCCAGGCGTGTCCGGATCACTCCGGGCAGGGCGTTGGGCGCAAACGTCATGAAAGCTCCAGGTTGCCGGGCGCGGGCCGCGGCTACAGTCATTTCTTCTTGGTGTTGCTGTGCTGGACTGCCGCTTCAGTACTTCGGCATGGCCGGGTCGACATCGCTGGCCCAGGCGTCGACGCCGCCGGTCAGGTTGTAGACCCTTGCGTAGCCCTGGCGCTCCAGGTAGGCCGCCACCTGCATGCTGCGTGCGCCGTGGTGGCAGATGCAGACGATGTCGGCGTCTTCGTCCAGTTCGGCCGCGCGCGCGGGGATGTCCCGCATCGGGATGTGGGTGATGCCGGGCATGGCGCAGGTCTGCACCTCCCAGCCTTCACGCACGTCGAGCAGGACCGGTTTGGCGCGGCTGGCATCGGCCAGCCACTGGGCCAGTTCGGCCGCTTTGATGACCTGCATGGTGGTTACGTCCTCAGAACTGGAATTGCGACGGCCGGGCCGCGCCCTGCAGGGGCTTGACCGCAGTTTCGAACAGGTTGACGACCTGGTATTCGGTCTCGGACACGCGCGTGACCAGGCGCGCTTCCATCACCGGCAGCTCGCCGATGAAGGCGGCGATGCGGCCGCCCACCTTGACCTGCGACAGGATCGACTGCGGAATCGCCGGCAGCGAGCCCGAGATGCAGATCACGTCGTAGGGCGCGGCGGCGCTCCAGCCGTCGGCGGCGTTGCCTTCGGCCACGTCGACGTTGGTGACGCCGGCGTTGGCCAGGTTGGTGCGGGCCAGCTCAACCAGCTCGGGCACGATGTCCACGGTCAGCACGTGGCGCGCGCGGTTGGCCAGCAGGGCGGCCATGTAGCCGGAGCCGGCGCCGATTTCCAGCACGTTCTCATGCTTGCGCACGGCCAGGTCCTGCAGGATGCGGGCTTCCACGCGCGGGGCCAGCATGTTCTGCCCGGCGGGCAGCGGAATCTCCATGTCGACGAACGCCAGCGAGGCGTACGCGGCCGGGACGAACTGCTCCCGCTTGACCACCGCCAGCAGGTCCAGGATTTCCTGGTCCAGCACGTCCCACGGGCGGATTTGCTGTTCGATCATGTTGAATCGGGCTTTTTCGAGATCCATCTTGCCATTCCTTACCAATGCCAACCGCTGTCGGTCTGTGCGCCGGCCGCGCGGTGCCACGGCCGGACAGTCTTATCAAACCCTTTATTTTAACCTTGCAGACGCCGCCGGGCTCATTCCGCGCTGGCGTCCGCCGGGGCCGGCCGGTCCGGAGCCGCTTGCCGGCCGGGTGTGGGCGGGGCGTGCGCTGCGGGCCCGCTGGCCGCCTTGCCTTGCCACAGCCGGCGCAGCCAGGCCCCGAAATCATCAAGATACGTATAGATCACCGGCACCACCACCAGCGTCAGGATCGACGAGGTAATGATCCCGCCGATCACGGTCTGGCCCATTGGCGCGCGCTGCTCGGCGCCTTCGCCCAGGCTGAAGGCCAGCGGCACCATGCCGAAGATCATGGCCAGCGTGGTCATCAGGATGGGGCGCAGCCGCACGCGCGCGGCCTCCACCAGCGCCGCCTCGCGCGACAGCGGCTGGCGGCCGTCGGCGCCGTCGACATGGCCCTGGCGCGCCTGGTTGGCGAAGTCCACCAGCAGGATCGCGTTCTTGGTCACCAGCCCCATCAGCATGATGAAGCCGATGATCGAGAACATGTTCAGCGTCGAGCGGAACAGCAGCAGCGCCGCGAACACCCCGACCAGCGTCAGTGGCAGCGAGGTCATGATGGCGATCGGCTGGAAGAAGCTGGCGAACTGCGAGGCCAGGATCATGTAGATGAAGATCACCGCCAGTGCCAGCGCCGACACGGCGTAGCCGAAGGACTCGTTCATCGACTTGGTCGAGCCGCCAAAGCGGTACTTGTAGCCGGCCGGCCAGTTCATGCCGTCCAGCGCGGCCTTGACGTCGCGTGCGACTTCACCGGCAGAGCGCCCGGCCACGTTGGCGGTCAGCTCGACCTCGCGGTTCAGGTCGCGCCGGCTGATCTGGTTGGCGCCGGTGGTCGGCACCAGCTCGGCGATCTGGCGCAGCGGCACCATCCTGGGCGAGCCGTCGGCGTTGGTCTGGCTGCTCGCGATCATCAGCGCGCTCAGGTCGGCCATGCCGGTGCGCGCGTCCTTGGGCAGGCGCACGCGCACGTCGTAGTTCTCGTCATCGGGCGCGCGCCATGAGCTGATGGCGTCGCCGGCCAGCAGCGGGCGCAGGGCGTTGCCGATCTGCGCCACGCCCACGCCCAGGTCCGAGGCCAGCTCGCGCCGGATGCGCACCTCGATGGTGGGGCGGTCGTCCTTCATGCTCGAGTCCAGGTCGGCCAGGCCGCGGATCGCTTTCATGCGTGTGCCCGCTTCCCTGGACAGGCGCCGCAGTTCGTCCAGGTCATCGCCCTGGATCGATACCTGAATCGCCTTCTGGCCGCCGGCGCCGTCGGGCATGCCCACCATGGTCAGCGTGATGCCGGCAATGCCCGCCAGGCGCTGCCGGATCAGCGGGTTGAGCTGCGCGGTGGACAGCTGGCGCGAGCGCCGCTCGGTCAGGCGCACCGACACCAGCGCGTTGTTGCGGCCCGAGGCATTGCCCGAGTTGATGGTGGCGTAGGTGTAGGCCACTTCGGGGAAGGATTTCAGCGCGGCTTCCACCTGCCGCACCTTGGCTTCGGTGACTTCGATCGAGGTGCCCACCGGCGTGGTGAAGCCCACCTGGGTCTCGCCCAGGTCGGCATTAGGCACGAATTCCGTGCCGATCAGCGGCACCAGCGCAAAGCTGCCGAAGAAGGTCACCGCGGCGATGATGGCAGTGGCCAGCCGGTGCTTCAGCGCCCAGCCCAGCATGCCGGCATAGCCGTTGCCAAGCTTGTCCATCTTTGCCGAGAACCAGTCCAGCAACCGCCCCACCGTGCGCCCGTACCAGCTCTTCTTGTTGCCGGTGCCGTGCAGGTCCGGGTCGTGCCAGACCGACGACAGCATCGGGTCCAGCGTGAACGAGACGAACATCGAGATCAGCACCGCTGCCACCACGGTGATGCCGAACTGGTGGAAGAAGCGCCCGATGATGCCGCCCATGAAGCCCACCGGCAGGAACACCGCCACGATCGAGAAGGTGGTGGCCAGCACCGCCAGCCCGATCTCGTTGGTGCCGTCCAGCGCCGCAGTGCGGTGGTCCTTGCCCATCAGGTTGTGGCGCACGATGTTCTCGCGCACCACGATGGCATCGTCGATCAGCAGGCCCACGCACAGCGACAGCGCCATCAGCGTGATCACGTTGAGCGTGAAGCCGCACATATACATCACGCCGAAGGTGCCGATCAGCGCAATCGGCAGCGTCAGCCCGGTGATCACGGTGCTGCGCCACGAACCCAGAAACAGGAACACGATCGCCACCGTCAGGAAGGCTCCTTCCAGCAGCGTCGATCGCACCTCCTTGACGCTGCTGCGGATGCCGCGCGCGGTGTCGTTGACCACGTTCAGCTGCACGCCAGCCGGCACCAGCTTGCGTGTTTCTTCGGTCATGCGCACCAGGCCGTCGACGGTATCGACGGTGTTCTGGCCCTGTGCCTTCACCACCGACAGGAACAGCGCGCGCTTGCCGTCCAGCAGCGCCAGGCTTTCCTGCTCTTCCTGGCCGTCGCGCACGTCGGCAATCTCGCCCAGCGTCACCGGCTGGCCGGCGCGGCGCGCCACGATGATCTGGCGGAACGCCTCCGGCGTGGGCACGCGGCCCTTGATCTGCACCACCGTTTCCGTGGCCGAGGAACGCAGCTCGCCCGCGGGCAGTTCCTGGTTCTCGTTGCGGATGGCGTTCATCACCTGGTCCACGCCGATCCCCAGCGCCTCGAGCTGCGCGGGCCGGATGCGAATCTCGACCTCGCGCTTGGTGCCGCCCACGATATTGATGGCGCCCACGCCGCGCACGGTCTCCAGTCGCTTGCGCACGATCTGGTCGGCGATGGTGGTCAGCTCGCGCTGGCTGCGGGTGGCGCCCGGTGCGTTGGAGACCGAGAGATAGAAAATCGGTGCGTCGGACGGGTCATAGCGCAGCACGCGCGACTCTTTCACCTCGTCGCGGAACTGCGGGCGGATCAGCGCGATCTTGTCGCGCACGTCCTGCGCGGCCTGGCCGACGTCGACGCTCAGGTCGAACTTGATGACGACGACCGAAGTGCCCTGGTAGGAGTGCGAAAAGATCTCGTCGATGCCCGAGATGGTGTTGACGATCTCCTCGACCTTGCGCGTGACGTCGGACTCCACCGACTCGGGCGCGGCGCCCGGGTATTCGGTCTGCACCACCACCACCGGGAAGGTGATGTCGGGGAACTGGTCGACCGGCAGCCGCTGGTAAGAGAACAGCCCCACCACGATGAAGGCCATCATCATCATGGTGGCCAGCACCGGGTTGCGGATCGACAGGCGGGTGAACCACATGGCGCGGGTCCCTACGCCTTGACGCGCTTTACCTGGCTGCCGCTGCGCAGCGTGCCAAGGTTGTTGCGGACGATCTCGGTGCCGGCGTCCAGCCCCGAGACGATTTCCACCATGCCGCTGGCCTCGTCGCGGATGCCAAGCTGCACCGGGCGCTCGGCCAGCGTGTCCTTGTCGATGGCATAGACGAAGGCGCGCTCGCCTTCCGTGCGCACCGCCGAGGACGGCACTGCCACTACGCCGGCCCGCTCGCCCAGCACCAGCGCGCCGCGCGCGAACATGCCGGCGCGCAGCGTCTGGTCTGCATTCTCGACGCGGATATAGACCATGATGCTGCGCGTGCCCTGGCTGACGGCCGGGTTGATGCGTACCAGCTTGCCGGTAAAGCGGCCGGCGCCTTCCACGTCCAGCGCCACCGGCTGGCCGACCGCGGCGCGCGCCACGTCCGCCATCGGGATCGGTGCTTCCAGTTCCAGCACGCGCAGGTCGACCACGTCGACCAGGCGCGTATCCGGCGAGACCTTCTCGCCCGGCTGGACCGCGCGCGCGGCCACCATGCCGTCGAGCGGCGCCTTGACTACGGTGTCGGCCAGCGCCTTCTGCGCCACCGCCAGGCCGCCCTGGGCGGCGTCAAGGTTGGCGCGGGCGACGTCCAGGTCGGCCTGGTACTTGTCGAACGCGGTCCTGGAGATAAAGCCCTTGCCGACCAGTTCGCGGTTGCGCTCCCAGGTCTGGCGCGAGTTCTCGAACTGTCCGCGCGTGGCCAGCATCTGGCCGCGCGCCTGCGCGACCTTGGCCTCGTACTCGGTGGGATCGATGCGCACGATCACCTGGCCGGCGCGCACCGGCTCGCCTTCGCGCACCAGCACCGTCTTGACCTCGCCGGAGACCTTGGCCTTGACCGAGGCCTGGTTTAGCGCACGCAGGCTGCCCGACAGCGGCAGTGACACCCGGAGGTCCTGGCGCGCAACGCTGACCAGGTCGGTCTGCAGGAATTCCACCACGTTGACGGCGGCCTGTGCCGGCGTCTGCGGCTGGCGCGCGCTGCCGGCCTTGCGCACGGCGACCGTGGCGGTCAGCGCAAGGGCGACGCAGGCGGCGGTGATCAGCAGGGTCTTTCGCTTCATGTTCAGGGGCCGGGTCGCGGCGCGGGGGGATCGGGGTCGGCGTCGGCTTCCATGGCGGCGGCGCGTTGCGCCAGCATGTCGTCGCGGATGCGTTCCCAGATGTAGGGGCCGGTCTGCGGCGGCAGCGGGCGATTGCGGGCGTCGCCGCTGGTGAGCCCGAACAGCAGCGTGTCCAGCAGGCCGTCCAGGAAGGCCTCGGGGTCGATGTCCTTCTCGGCGGTGGCACGCAGCGCGCGCTGCCACAGCATCAGGAACACCAGCGGCGCACAGACCAGCGTCGTGGTGGGGTTGGCCGGCATGGCGCGGAATTCGCCGCGCGCTACACCACGGGCCAGCACCTTGGCGAACAACTCGTCGCCCGGCACCATCACTTCCTGGTTATAGAAACGGGCGATGTCCGGGAAATTGGCCGACTCGGCCATGATCAGCTTGGTCAGTCCCGCCACCGGCGTGGCGCCGATCAGGCCCCACCAGCCGCGCAGCAGCTCGCGCAACAACTCGGGCGTGCTGCCGTCGTAGGCGTCGACCAGGTCGGAGCCGCGCGCCAGTGCCGGCACCAAGTTCGCGCGTACCACCGACTTGAACAGCTCTTCCTTATTGGCGAAGTAAAGATAGACCGTGCCCTTGGACACGCCGGCCGCGGCGGCCACGTCTTCCAGCCGCGTGGCCGCATACCCGCGCTCCACGAAGAGGTCGAGTGCCGCGGCCACCAGCTCTTGCGGGCGGGCGGCCTTGCGCCGGCTCCAGCGCGGCGTGTCTGCATCCTTGTGCGGATCGGCGGGCGTTTTCATGGATGTCTTGCGGGTCCTGCGGGGCACGGGGGGACGGGTCGGAAAGTTAATAACTTGTCGGTCAGTAATGTAGATGAGCGCCATGGGAGGGTCAAGCACAGGCCGGCGACCCTCGGGAACACACCGAGACGGCACTGAGGCTAAATTACGACTTGTGGCTTACGGTGCGCTTTTTTTCCGGCGGTGCGCGGGCGCGGCTTACTGCGTTTTCCTTTTCTTACAGGACGGCAGCGGCCCTTCGGGCACAATGTCCTCTTTGTGCTGGCCGCCTGGCGGCCGCCCATCCTGAACCATCGTCATGAGTTGCCGGTCAGACCTTTCCTGTCGCGCAGGCTGCGGCGCCTGCTGCATCGCCCCGTCGATCGCCTCGCCGCTGCCCGGCATGCCTGGCGGCAAGCCGGCGGGCGAGCCGTGCGCGCAGCTGCTGCCGGATATGCGCTGCGCGGTGTTCGGCAGGCCGGACCGGCCTGTGTTCTGCGGCGGCCTGAAGCCGTCGGCCGAGATGTGCGGCGATTCGCGTGAAGCCGCGCTGCACTGGCTGACCCGGCTGGAAATCCTGACCGCGCCGCAGGCCACGCCCGGGCGGCCCGGTGCGCGCGCATGACGCCTGGTACGCGACCCGACTATCCCGCAATCGGAGGCAATATGATCCGGACTTCCCGACGGCGCTGGCTTGCCGCGGCTGGCGCGGCCACGCTGGCCGTGGTCCTGGCCGCCTGCGGCGCCTTCCGCAACGAATACACTTTCTCGCAAAGCCAGCTGCAGGCGGCGCTGGAGCGCAAGTTTCCGTTCAACAAGCGCTATATGGAGCTGTTCGACATCCAGCTGGCCAACCCGCAGCTGACGCTGGACCCGGCGCGCAACCGCGTCAACGTGCAATTTGACGCCATGATCGACAACAAGCTGTTCTTCAGCCGGGCCCTGTCAGGGCGTTTTGCGCTGGACAGCGGCCTGCGCTATGACGAGCCCACGCGCTCGGTGGTGCTGCAGGACCCCGAGGTGCAGCGCTTCGACGTCCAGGGCATGCCCGCGCAGTTCTCGCGCCAGCTCAACGCCCTGGGCGGCATCCTGGCCGAGCAGCTGCTGCAGGGCTATCCGCTCTATACCTTCCGCGAAGACCAGCTGCGGGTTGCCGGCATGAATGTGGCACCCGGTACAATCACCGTTTTGCCCGACGGCATCAACGTCAAGATCAACCGCCCCTGACCGGGGCGCTCAAACAACAATCCAGGGCGGTCCCGGCGCGCATGCCGGGCAACGCCCATGACAACGTTTCTCCGTTCCGCATGGAAATCGCACTTGCCCTGAAAGCCGTGATACTCGGTATCGTCGAAGGACTGACCGAGTTTCTGCCCATCTCCAGCACCGGCCACCTGATCCTGGCCGGCCAGCTGCTTGATTTCAACGACGAGAAGGGCAAGATCTTCGAGATCGTGATCCAGTTCGGCGCGATCCTGGCGGTCTGCTGGGAATTCCGTACGCGCATCGGCAACGTGGTGCGCGGCCTGCGCGCCGACCCGCTGGCGCAACGCTTTGCCGCCAACGTGGTGATCGCCTCGGTGCCGGCCATCGTGCTGGCCTTTATCTTCGGCAAATGGATCAAGGCCCACCTGTTCAACCCGATCTCGGTGGCGCTGGCCTTTATCGTTGGCGGCGTGGTGATCCTGCTGGCCGAATGGCGCGACGCGCGCCGCGGCACGGTCTCGCATCCGCAGGGCAATGCACTGCTGGAGGCCGCCAAGGCCGGCGCGCCGCGGATTGAATCGGTCGATGACCTGAACTGGCACGACGCCCTCAAGGTCGGCCTGGCACAATGCTTCGCGCTGGTGCCGGGCACCTCGCGCTCCGGTGCCACCATCATCGGCGGCATGCTGTTCGGGCTGTCGCGGCAGGTGGCCACCGAGTTCTCGTTCTTCCTCGCGATCCCGGTGATCTTCGGTGCCACCGTCTACGAACTGTACAAGGCGCGCGCGCTGCTCAACGCCGACGACCTCGGCATCTTTGCAGTGGGTTTCGTCTTTGCCTTCCTGTCCGCCTTCCTGTGCGTGCGCTGGCTGCTGCGTTTCGTCGCCACGCATGATTTCAAGCCGTTTGCCTGGTACCGCATCGCCTTCGGCATCGTGGTGCTGGTGACCGCATACTCCGGCCTGGTGTCCTGGCACGCCTGAGCGGGTTTGCCGCGGGCAACAAAAAAGCGTGGCATCTGCCACGCTTTTTTGTTGGTCGGCTGCGAGCGCTCAGGCGCGCTTGCGGAAGACCACGTCCCACACGCCGTGCCCGAGGCGCACGCCGCGCCGCTCGAACTTGGTCACGGGCCGGTAATCCGGCCGCTCGGCAAATCCGTCCGCAGCGGTCGAGGTGTTCTCCAGCAACGGCTCGCCCGACAGTACTTCCAGCATCTGGTGCGCATACTCTTCCCAGTCGGTCGCGCAGTGGATATAGCCGCCCGGCTTCAGGCGCGCGGCCAGCACCTTCACCAGCGGCGGCTGCACCAGCCGGCGCTTGTTGTGGCGCTTCTTGTGCCAGGGGTCGGGGAAGTAGATATGCACGCCGTCCAGGCAGTCGTCGGTCAGCATATGCGCAATCACTTCCACCGCATCGTGCTGGAGGATCCGCACATTGCCCAGGCCGCGCTCGTCGATCAGCTTGAGCAGCGCGCCCACGCCGGGCTCATGTACCTCGCAGCCCAGGAAGTTGTCTTGCGGCCGTAGGCCGGCGATATGCGCGGTGGTCTCGCCCATGCCGAAGCCGATCTCCAGGATCGACGGTGCCTTGCGGCCAAATACAGCTTCCCAGTCCAGTGGCTGTGGCGCATACGGCACCATCATGCGCGGCCCGACTTCGTCGATGGCACGCTGCTGCCCGGTCGAGGTCCGCCCCGCGCGGCGCACGAACGAACGGATCCGGCGCGGATGCGCAACGCCTTCAGGATCGGCAGGAGAGGGAGCGGACGCTTGTCCGGCGCTGTCTACCGGCGCGGCGTCGTCAGCCGGCGTCGGATCGGTGCTGGGGTCTTGGGGAAGCATGGCAACAAAAAAGCCGCCGGGCAGATCACCGTAATGGTGGCAAAGGCGGCTTGTCTCGACTGGAAGTGGAGCGGGCGATGGGAATCGAACCCACGTCTTTAGCTTGGGAAGCTAAGGTAATAGCCATTATACGACGCCCGCGAACCCGCGATTTTATGCGGATTTCTGGCGAGGACGCAAGCAGCCATCTGCGGTGCTGGCAAAATAAGTGCCTGTGCCAGCACTAACGTCCTGATCCGCTACCACGTCGAAATCGCCTGCGGCGTAAACACCGGCATGCCGATACCAGCCGCCGCATCCGTCAACGGCTCGATTTCCACCGCGGGCCGCTCCGACCTTACCTGGCCGAAGATGGCCGCAAACGGTATGTCCGCGGCATCCCGGCCGGTGCCGATGCGAAGCAGGCCGGTGGGGATCGAGATGCCCGAAGGATCCAGCAGGTACCAGCGGTGCGACAGGTAGACCTCCACCACCGCGTGGAAATCCGGCGCGCCCGTGCTTGGGTCCGCACCATAGTCGAGGCTGCTGGACATGCGTGCCGGGATGCTCAGCGCGCGGCACAGGGCGATCATCAGGTGGGCGAAATCCCTGCAGACACCGGTGCGCTCCACGATGGTGTCGGCAGCCGAGGTGCGTTCGTTGGTGGACCGCGACAGGAAGCGCACGTGATTGCGCACCCACTCGCGGATGGCGTAGACGCGCACATAGCCCCGCAGCATGCCGCCGAACTCGCGGCTGGCGAATTCCATCAGGCGGTCAGACTCGCAGTAGCGGCTTGGTGCCAGGTAGGGCAGGACATCGAAGGGCAGCTCGGCAACGGGCACTTCCGACAACCTGTCGCCGTCTTCCAGGTAGTGATCGATGTCGATGATCGCCTCATAGCGGATGCCGAGGCGGCCCCGGGGCGCGCGCAGCCTGAGCAGCCGGTTGGCCAGCACGGGATCGGTGTAGCGGGCGGTCTCGAGGCCGGGCGGCAGCGTCAGCTGCTCCGAGACGACGGACTGCCGGGGCGTGCGGGCGGCTTCGATATTGAGCAGGAAGTCTGCCATGGGATCCATGACCTCATAGGACAGGCTTACTGCGTACCTGAGGCGGTTCATCGGGTGGTCAGCACTGGCTGGGGCCGGGAAAAGGCGGCCGGTTCCCTTGCGCCGGAAATGGCGGTACATCCATTTCCAGTGTAGTGCGGGCCGCCGGCCCTGCCTGCGCCACGGATGCCGCGGCAGGTTCCTGCTGTGCTAGTTCGCAAAGTTCACCAGCGAACTGACAAATCCTGTCCCGCCTGTGCCTTTGTCCTCCACTTCTATGTAGTACGCCAGCCGATACCCATCGCGCAGCGGCAGTCCGGCGGCATACATCTCGCCATCGGTGCGCATCGGCACCGACTCCCACCTGGCCTTGCGCCAGTCGGCGGTGACCGGGTTGTAGGCGTAATAGAGCAGCACGCGGGCAGGCGCCGCTTCGGCCCTGACGCTCGCCCGCACCGCGAACTGCCCGCCCTGCGCCACCCCGCTGGCTTCGATCGTGGGCAGCTTCCGGCCCAGGAAGGTATGCGCCAGCCACATGCGCCATGCAGCCAGGTGTTTGGCCGAGACCCACGAGTGAGGCAGGTTGTCCACCGCCAGGAAGGCCTTGTCGCCGGACATCTCGGTCAGCATGCTGTTGGGAGTGCCCAGCGCGAAGAACTCGTCGTTGGTGCCGAGCGCGACCAGGAAGCTGGATCGCATTTGCTTGCGCCACATATACGGGTCAAAGTGCGTCAGCATGCGAAAGCCCGTGGGGTTGTTGATCGTGCGCAGCACGGTGTCGGCGGGCTGGAAGCCGGGGCCGGTGCGCTGCTGCGCGGGGCCGCCGACGCCGGGGCCGAACTCGGCGTACTTGCGCGCAAGGAAGTACAGGCTGTTGCCGCCGTAATAGCAGGTGGCCATCACCCCCGCGACGCGGTCAGGGTCGACGCCGGTGGCGATGCTGACGGCGAAGCCGCGCTTGGAGCAGCCCATCAGCACGGCGCGCTCGGTGCGTACGCCGGGCAGGTTGTGCATCAGGGTGATCGCGCGCAGGTAGGCCATTGCGATCGGGTAATAGCCGTTCCAGGTCAGGTCGCCGGTTTCCATCACCTGCTTCAGCGCATAGCCGGTCAGGTCGGATTCGTTCATGCCCCAGTAGTCTTCGGCCGGGTTGGAGAACAGCATGACGGGCATGCCCAGGTCGATGGCGGTGCCTTCGGCGTATTCGGCTTCGGTGTTCAGGCCAGTGCCGGGGATGGTGTGGCGCGGCCAGGCAGGCTCGTCAAAGAACTGCCGTTCGGTGCCGATGATGCCCGCGTTGCCGCCGCCCTGGTAGCCGTCGGGCACGTAGATGCGCGCCGGGTGCGTCCATGGCAGGCCCTTCCAGTCCTGGCTGGTGAAGCGCAGTTCGATCACGCGCACGCGCTTGCCGGGGCGCGCGCGGCTGGGCACCACGGCATCGCGGGAAATCACCGGTGCCAGCGTGCTTTCGTCGCGTACGGCCTGCATGTCGAAGAACGCCGCCGGGCCGGCCGGCTGCGCTTGCGCTGCGGCGATGCCGGGCAGCAGCAGCGACGCAAGCAGCCAGGCCGCTTGCCGCGCAATGCCCATGATCCGTGTTGTCACGATGTCTCCTTCCTGTGATGGGAAGAGGCATTGTCGTGAGCGCGGCCATTACCGGCAATTCGCCAGTTTGCATAGCGCCATCACGAATTGATATGACCCGTCAAGCGTTGCCGCGCGCGTGCCGGCGGTGCACCGGTGTCCTGCCTTGTCACCGCTTCGAGGGCTTCGCGCAACCGGATTACGGCGGGCGGCGCCTCGATCTCCGCCGGGGTGATGAAGACCAGCCGGCCCGAGGCAAACGGGGTGCGCAGCCGCACTTCCCGCACCATCGACATGGCCTGGTAGTGGGCCAGCGCCGTGGCCGGCGCCACCGTCAGGAAGCCACCGGAGGCGGTCATGGCCAGGTTGCTGTGGAACGAGGCCGATTCGATATGCGGCACGGGCGGCAGCTGGCCGGCGTCGAGGAATGGCTGCTCGAACACGTCGCGCGTGTGGGTGCCGCGCGGCGGCAGGATCCAGGGGCCTTCATGCAGGTCCGCCAGCGCAACCTCGCGGCGCCGCGCCAGCGCGTGGCCGGGGGCGCAGACCACGGCCAGGTATTCGTCGCGCAGCGGGGTGATGTGGACCCTGGCCTTGAGCTGGTCGGTGTCGCCTTTCTGCAGCCGGCCCACGATGCAGTCGAGTTCGCCTTCGCAGAGCATTGCGGTCAGGCCGCCGACGGTATGTTCGCGTACTGCCAAGCGCGGCAGCGCGTCCTGGGCCCGCAGCAGCGCGACCGCCTGCGGCAGCACGTCCACGCCCACCAGCGGCAGCATGCCCAGCCGGACCAGTGGCACCTCCGGGCGCGCCTGCAGCGCCTCGCCGGTGGCGTCGATCACGCCCAGCACTACGCGCAGCCGCTCCAGCGCGCGTTCGCCCGCGGCGCTCAGCCGCCCGCCGCGCGTGGTGCGTTCGATCAGCTTGCAGCCGAAGGCGTGCTCCAGTTCCTGCAGCATCTTGGTGACGGCGGGCTGGCTGATATGCAGCGCTTCGCCGGCCGCGGTCAGCGAGCCGCTGCGCGCCACCAGGTCAAGCAGGCGCAGGTGCCGGATGCGCAGCCGGTCGATCCGGTTGGGAGAAGGGGTGGCGGCGGGGGCGGCGGCGCTGGCGCGCGTTGGGGAGGCGGGACTCATAACAAAGCGTGATGGCTCCATCAAGACTGGATAATTGTTTCGAATGGCCCGGCGCCGGACAATCGGGGCAAACCATGGAGGAGACATGCGATGCATGCCAACGTCGGGCGCCGCCTGCTGCTGAAGTCCCTGCTGGCGCTGCCGGCCGCTGCCGCGCTGGGCAGGGCCGATGCGGCCAGTCCCTATCCCAACCGGCCGATCCGGCTGGTGGTGCCCTACGCCGCCGGCGGCGGTCCGGATATCCAGACCCGCAAGCTGGCTGAGTTGCTGGCGCGCGAGCTTGGCCAGCCGGTGGTGGTCGAGAACAAGGTCGGTGCAGGCGGCATTTTGGCCGCGGAGTTCGTCGCGCAGCAGCCGGCGGATGGCTACACGCTGATGCTGGGTGCCTCGACCCATGTCACGCAGAAGCTGCTGCAGCCCGGCGCAAAGTTCGACCCGATGGCGTTCACCCACATCATCCGCGTCGGCGTCAGCCCGGCGGTGCTGGTGGTCAGCGCCAGCTCGCCGTACCGGAACGTGGCCGACCTGGTCGCCGCGGCGCGCCGCGCGCCCGGCACGCTGAACTATGCCTCGGGCGGGATCGGCTCGGCCGCGCATGTGTCGGGTGCGGCGTTTGCGTCGGCCACCGGCATCGACGTGGTGCATGTGCCGTACAAGGGCTCGGTCGAGATCGTGCCATCGCTGATCAAGGGCGACACGCAGTTCGGCTTCCCGGTGGCGGCGACGGCGATTCCACAGATCGCCAGCGGCAAGGCGCGGGCCCTGGCGGTGACCTCGGCCAGCCGCGCTGCGGTGCTGCCGCAGGTGCCCACGCTGAATGAGGCGCTGGGCCGCAAGGATCTCGATCTCGACGCATGGAGCGGCATCTGGGCGCCGCCGCATCTGTCCGCGCCGATCGTGGCGCGGCTGCATGCCGCGGTGATGCAGGCGCTGGGCGATCCCGGCCTGCGCCGGCTCTATGCCGAGATGGGCGCGGTGCTTGCGCCGACGCCCACGCCTGAAGCCTTTTCGCGGCTGGTGGCCGATGAGACCACCCGCATCCGCCAGGTTATCGACAAGAACCACATCACCATCGAATAGGCCATCCCATGACCCTCACTCCACAACCAGACTTTGCCCCGCTGGCCGGCATTAGCGTGCTGGATTTTTCGCACGTGATCGCCGGGCCGTTTGCCACCTTCCTGCTGGCGCAGCTGGGGGCGCAGGTCACCAAGGTCGAGAGCGCCGGCGGCGGCGACGTGATGCGCCGCGCGGGCAAGGGGCATGCCGCCTTTGTCGCGCTCAATGCGGGCAAGTCGTCGCTGGCGCTCGACCTGTCGGATGAAGCCGGGCGCGAACACGCGCTGGAACTGGCCGGCCGCTGCGACGTCTTCGTCGACAACCTGCGGCCGGGCGTGCTCGAGCGCTTCGGGCTGGGCTATGAGGCGGTGCGAGCGGTCAATCCGCGCGTGGTCTATTGCAGCATTTCGGGCTTTGGCCGCGGCGCGGCGCAGTGGCATGGACGGCCTGCCTACGACCACGTGGTGCAGGCCGCCACCGGCATGGCCTGGATGGCCGGCACTGAGGGCGATCCGCCGATGAAGACCGGCTTCCCGGTGATCGACTCGGCCACCGGCATGCTGGCCGCCTTTGCCATCCTGGCCGGCGTGCGCGAGAGTGAGCGCACGGGGCGGGGCATGCTGCTCGATGTCTCGATGGCCACGGCCGGCCTGCAGCTGATGTATCCGATGACGTGCGATGCCATGACCACCGGCGGCGTGCCGGCGCGGCAGGGCAACCAGGGGTATTCGGGCAGCCCGTCGGCCGATTTCTTCCGCACGCAGGATGGCTGGCTGGCGATCGGCGCGAATACGCCGAAGCAGTTGCTCGCGCTGCTCAAGGCGCTCGGGCTGGGCGAGCTTGCGCAGGATCCGGCCTTGTTCGAGATGCCGCTGGATGCCGGCGCCTTGCCTGCCTTCGTGCGCTCGCTCGATCCGGCCGCGCTCAAGCGGGCAATTGCGGGCGCGGTGGCGGCGGGCACCGCAGAGGACCTGGAATTGCGCCTCAACGCGCTGGGGATCCCGGCGGCCCGCCTGCGCAATATCGCTGAGTTTGCGGGGGAGTCGATGGCCAATGGCAGCCTGCGGCCGGTGGCGCTGCAGGAAGGAAAGACCGAGGTGCTGTCGCCGGGGCTGGGCTTCCAGGTCTACCACCCGGTATGACACCCGGCGGCGTATAGTTGCTGGCACGGCGCACGGCAGTGTGCCGCCATCGCCCTTCGCAACGTCAGGACGCCCCCACCTTGACCACCGATTTCTTCGCCCGCTTTGAAGCCGAATGCCTGCCGCGTATTGTTGCCGCGATCAGCCAGCACGACCGGCGCGTGCAACTCCACACCCTGCCTGCCGATGCCCCTGGCTGGCCGCCGCGCCTGCGCGTGACGGGCGATGGGCCGCCGGACCTGCGGCGCCATCAGTATGCGCTCGATATCACGCTCGCGTGGGACGGGCTGGAGGTGCAGCGGCTGTTCGCGGATGGTGGCGAGGCGCGCTTTGCCGGCTACCTGGCGGCGCTGCCATCCAAGCTGCGTGCCTGGCAGGAGCCGCGCGGGATCGATTTCCGTTCTCTATCGCAGGTTGACCCGCAGATCCTGATCGGCGGGCTGGATTTCGAGCACTGAGCGCGTGCGCTGATTCAGGCCGTCACCCGCAGCCGGCACACCGCACTTTCAGATTGCCCTGGTTAATCCAGCGCAGCCCCTGCCCGTGGTGGATGGCATCGGGCAGGCCCACCCACGGCTCCACGCAATAGAAATCGGAAGTCGCGGACTCCGACCACGTGGTCACGGCATGCCAGGGCGCGCTGCCGGGCAGGTCGGGTTCGAACCTGATGCGGCGACCCGGCATCGCCAGCGCCGCACAGCCGGGTGTTGCGGAAGACGTGGAAGGTGTCCTGCATCCGTGGATCGTCGAGCTGGTATGTCGTCTCCCCGGGCTCCGCAGGCCCGGGGCTGCCATCAGGCGCTCTGATTATGCCTCCAGGCGCAACAATTCATACAAAATCGGTCTTTGCCAAGTGCTTGCAGAGCAGGTCTAATCACGCAGGTACGCCCCGCTGCATATGTCGATATGACGGTTGCGCATCGCCTGCAGACGGAAGAGACCCAGTATCCGTCATTGCATATGAGCGGTCCTTGGGAGTCGTTGCGTACGCCCGGTTCGCGAAGCCGAAGGCAACAGGTTTGCCGAAGAGGAAACTCGCGAGATCGCATGCAGGGATTCCAGACTGGAGACTTGGGTGCACGCCTTATTGCCCACTGGCAATAAGCCGGGAACCTACGTTGTCTGCGTAGCGGTTCGAGCGACTGGCAATTTCACTATCCAACGCGGCAGAGATGTGGTCCAAGGCATTGCGCATCGACATTGACCCGGCTCCAACGGAGTGACGGATACCGATACACAAGGATAGCTTAAGACCAAGGAGTCGCGGGAGAAGGCCGAGTTACACACGGCGCGCTATCCCTTCCCGGCCTGAAGGCCGAGGTTTCCCGCGCATTCGGATGAATCTTCGGGACAAGGACGAAAAATTGATCGCGGCCAAGGCTCAGAGGGCCGTCCCTTCGGCGACAGCTGGGAGCGATCCCATCGCTGACACACCGATGATTGTGACGCTGGACCAATTGCGCTCGTATGACCACGATCCGCGCGTTATGCGCAATCCGGCTTATGAGGAAATCAAAGCCTCCATCCGAGAGCGCGGCTTGGACGCGCCACCGGCGATAACCAGGCGCCCAGGTGAAGCACATTTAATCATTCGCAACGGTGGCAATACGCGACTGGCAATACTTCGCGAGTTGTGGGCAGAGACCAAGCAGGAACGGTTCTTTCGCATCTTCTGCCTATTCCGTCCGTGGCCGGAACGGGGCGAGATCGTCGCCTTAACGGGCCACTTGGCAGAAAACGAACTGCGCGGCGGATTGACTTTCATCGAGCGCGCCCTGGGAGTCGAGAAGGCGCGCAGACTCTACGAGCAGGAGGCAGGTAGCAAACTGAGCCAGTCCGAACTCGCCCGGCGCCTGACGGCCGATGGCTATCCGGTGCAGCAATCACACATCAGCCGCATGCAAGATGCGGTGTGTTATTTGCTGTCGGCGATACCTACCGTGCTGTACCAAGGGCTCGGCCGGCATCAGGTGGACAGGCTCGTGGTGCTGCGCAAGGCGTGCGAGCGAACCTGGGAACGAAGGGCTCAGGAGAGTCACCTCGTGGTGGACTTCGCCTCGCTGTTCCAGGATGTGCTGTCGCAGTTCGACGCGCTACCGGATGGCTTTTCGCTCCAGCGGGTGAAGGATGAACTAGTGGGCCAGATGGCCGAGCTGCTGGGCACAGGCTATGATGCGCTGAGCCTCGAAATCGACGGCAGCGAAAGCCGGCAGCGCGCGTTGAGCAGCGAGCCGGCGCCGGCGAAATCGACGGCCTCTACCATATTCTGGACGCCAAAGCCGGCATCCCTTCCTCAGGCGGCGGCGACAGCCCAGCCGGCCGGCCTATCGACTGAACTGGCGTTCAAAGAGGCCTCAACACGGGCTGCAATGGTGTCTGCGGCTGGCAGCGGGCTAGTTGAGGAAGAAGCTGCCGCGCCAGTACGGGCTGACCGTGATGGGCAGCCCGTGCAGGGGCATATCGTGTCTCCGGCGCCGACCACCGAACGCATGCAGTGCGTTCAGGGCCAGGTATCGAGCCAGTTGGGCGACAGGCTACTCGACTTTGACACCAATGCTTCTTGCGCGATTCCGGTTCTGGTCGGTGGCCTCTACCCGATCTCGGATGTCTGGCATATCGAGCCAGGATTGGACGAGCCAAGCCGACTTCGGGTGCATATTGCACAGTTTGCCCGTGAAATTGCCGAAGAGGCGGTGGTTGCCAATCAGATCGTGCCAAGTGACAGTGGTATCGGCTTCATTTGCATGATCCCCCGCGTTGGGCAGGTGAGCGCTTTGCCTGATTTCCCTCGCGCGCTTCTGGCGCTGTTGCATGCGTTGAGCATGCCCGAGTCAATCGCGACAGGATTGAATCGTGCGCGACTGGATAACGACCTGGCGCCGCTGCTGCATGGCGCTGGGGCAGCGTCCACGCGACTGAGCGACACTGGCCTGATGAAGTTGTTCCGGCTCCTGCGTCTGGCGCGACGGCTGCGAGACCTGGAGCACGGTACGGGGTTCGCCGATCAGGGCCGCGATTCCTGAGGGCCACCATGTCGTCATCTCACCCGCTCAACCAGGCTGTCATCGCCCAAGCGTTGCACGATCTGCGCAATGGCCAATTGCGTCGGTGCAAAGCGATGGGATTCGGCGAAGAGGAACTGGAGGCGCTCAAGCATCCGGCGCTAGTCAGTGTGCTGGTCAACGCCACGGTGTCGTGGTGTTCGGTATCGGTCAATCGTGAGGTCCTGAAGCGGCTGCTAAGCCAAGTGCATGACGTGGAGCAGGAAATTGCCACGGTGGATCGCATGCTGCGCCTGGGCGCGAGCACGGAGATGGTGAGCCGCTTCTACGGCCTCACGCATCAAGAAATCGCACTGCGGCGCGACATTCTCGGCTTGCCCAAACGCAAGGGCCGGCACCCGGTGCTAGACGAGACACAGGGCATCGCACTGTGGAAACACTGGAAGGCCGGAGTCGGCGAGCGTAATCTTGCGCTGGACGACGATCCGCCCATGCTGGGCCTGTCGATGGACCTGGCCGAGACCCTGACGTTACCGATGTCGGTGGTCTGGGCGTCGATCCGAAATTGGATCGACGAGGGGCTGGTGTAGACCATTGGGAAGGGCAGTGCGCCCTGGCGTGATGGCCCCATAGCACTGTCGGCATGGTTCCTCGATACACAAGAGAGCTGGCATCGGCCCCATCGTGCTCTCCATGAAAATGGCTGACTGCCAGCTATCCCCAGGGGATAGCTGGCACACCCGGCCTTCCGCATCGAACAAAGCGGGCAATCCCGGTCTGCGCTTTTTTGACTGACGCCCTTCCGGGCGACGCGGATGCTAGCGACTCATTCCTCCTTTTTGAGTCGTCGCTATGGCTAATGAACCCTTGCAACTAAATCTCGGATCGTTGCGCAGCGCGATATCGCTGACGCTGCACACTCACCACGCTTCCCGTATCTGGCATGGCCGCCCCGCGGCAGAGGGGCGGCCCGGCATCATCGGCCTCAACGGCTACATCAGCATGATGGGCAAGATGAAACGCGGCGCCGAGCAGGACGATCCCTACTCCGACTGGTGGATGCTTCGCATCGAAGACAAGCTGGACGAAACTAAGAGGTGCCTGCAGACGCTGCGCGAACAGGTGGAGCAGGCGCTGGCCAGCGTACCCCCTGCGCTCAGCCTTGGTGAGAACCTGAATCTTCAACCGGTGAAACTTCCGCTGTTCGTCAACGCCCAGCTCGGCTTTGCGGCCATTTACTTGCTGGCCGATTACGACGACCTCGCGCGCAAGCTGATGCTCGCCCACCATACGGCGCTGATCGACCGAAGCACGCTGGAGCGCTGGCTCAACGATGGCGCGCACGCAATGCGCAGCCTGTTTTCGCTCGCCCAAGAGTATTGCTTCTCTGGCGCAACCCGCGCTGACTTTGCGGAGAACAATGTGGCGGCGCAGGCGGCAGTGCAGAAGCTCGGCCAGTTGCCACAGGAGGTGCTCGAAGGCACGCGCCGTTCACGCTTTGCACCGCCTATTGTGCGCCGAGGCGGTAGTCGCGAATCCGCGGCTGCGCCCACCGCGGTGGGGCCGACTTTCGCCTCCATCGATGACCCAACCGGCACTGCCGCACGCGACGAGGATGCGACGGAATGACGGTACATACCATGCCTGTCCAGCCGAGGCGCTTCACGGCGCTGGAACAGGCGGACTTCCAGCGGCTGGAACACGCAGGCTACCTAAAAGGCCTTTTACAACCTTTTAAAGGTAAGGGGAGTTTGGAGGCTTGGGCCGGTCAATGCCTGGCGCTGCGCGACAGCGTGATCGTGCTGGCACAGCGGCGTGTGCTGCCCCAAGCCAGAGCCTATCCCTTCAACCTGCTAAATGTGCAGCTGGCCCAGCAAACGACTGGCGCAGGGACGACCTTCCTACGCTGGCGCAATGTCGACCGCTCATCCATGGGCGTCGCCTTGTGGGAATCCCTGATCGGCAGCCCTGCGATACCGGCCTCGCTGATTGACGACCTGTATGCGATGGAGATGCAGCGCATTGCGCTGAACATGCAGATCAGCCTGACCCACAGCATCGCCCGCAACGCTTTGGAATGCGCCAACAAGATGGCCCAGGCTGAGGCCGCTTACCTGCGGCGCACCCATAGCCATTCCACGTCCACTGTCACCATTCCCAAGGAGTCACCATGAGCACATCGTTTGTCGGCGAAGACAACATCGGTCTTGCGCCGGACTACCGCGAGTTTGTCAATGGCAATCGCAAGCCGGGCCGGCTGCCGCGCCACACTGTTCCAGCTCGGCGTGCGGGTCTGCGGCGAAGAGCGGGTGCCGACGAGAACGCTGTCGTATACAAGCGCCGGGCAGCTGTAGCATGCCCGCCGTGCGCCGTGTGCTATCGGCCGGGACAGATTCCCAGCGGTCGACTCGCTCCCATCCGCTCTCCTGAGGCAAGCTTGGGGTCCCCTTGCTGGTTGCGAACAATCGACGCATGCTGCGGCAATTGTCCCTTCGACGGTCATTAATCGGCGTCCATGCAGTCCGGCTTTTTTGTGGCCCGTCTCATTCGGCGCAGTCATGCTGTCACCCATCCGGCGAGCCGCCCATCGACAAGGAGCCTTCATTGTCGGATCCAGAAACCGAGGATGAAGATCTCACCGGCAGGGCAGCGCATCTCGCAGTGGCGTACATCAGCCAGGTCGCCATGACAGGTGGCGCTGGCCTCGCGAACCCTGCGTCATGCCGGCTGCATTAGCCGGCGTGGCCAATTGCCCGCATCCCGCGGGAAATCCCAGCGCATGTCACCTTCTGCAACGTTGCGCGCGTCTCACGGTGCCGTTATGCACATGCGAGGCGAGAAGGTCGTTCCTTGATAGACCGCGCTCGGCGCGGTTGCGTTGATCCAGTTGATTCCGTCGATGGCGAAGGGTCTCCTGGCGGCTTGCGGGCCTGTGCCGCAGCGAGCCTCGAGGAGACCCGTCGGGTCGTCGGTATTCGTTGCCGGTGCCCGCCGGTGGAACAACGGGCTCCCTTTGTGCACGGATGTGTGCCCAAGGATGTCGACCCCAGCCACGATACGGGTCGAGTGCGACTGCTGGCGCAGCAAATGCCGTTGACAGGGCTGCAGCAGCCACAGGTGGCGCCTTTGTCCAAGGCTGAAAGCCTAGTGCTTTCAGCCGATTGTTCTTTGCCTGGTCAGAAAGTGGCGCGGCCCCGGGCATGGAGGCTGCCGCCCGGTCGGCGCGAGGCGAGGCCGCTAGGATTTTCAAGTCTGTAAGACGTGATCGCCGCATGCATCGCAACAGTCCGCTTCGCATTGTCTCCCTGCGGCGGCGCGTCTTCCCGACGCCGATGCGCTTCTTCTGTAAGCCTTTGGGACGATTCCGTTTCCGTCATGGTGTGGGGCTTTCCGTCCCAACGGCCATCTGGCCAAGGCCTACACGGGCAAACACCTATCCTTGCAGGTGCTTTCCAGCGCCGCCGGCCACTACATCTGCACTGCCCACCGTGAAGGATCGGTATCACGTGAGGCAGTGGAGTATTTCCCCTCACGGGAGGCGGCAGAGGCGGCCCTGCCGACGGGGCACTGGCAACAGCGGTGCCAGGCATGAGCCCAGCCTGCAGGAGTGTCTTGGGGAGTCTTTATCCCAAGGCGTGATTGATCACACTGTGGCGGAAGAGCGGCCCCGCGGCGCTAACTGGCTCTCCTCGATCCCGGGGCTGCATCGCCAAACCGGTGAGGATGCGATTCCCATTTGGTGCTGCCGTTTGCATCGAATGCGGCGAAGGTAATGGCTGCGTGTTTCGGAAGCCAATATAAATGCGACTGTCCGCCTATTCTCTCCCGCTCGCCGGTCTTGCCGGGGCCGTCCTTATCACGGGTTGTGCTACCACCGTACCACCGGCCGATCTGACACAGACGCCCGGGCCACCCCAGCAATCCCAAGCGCTGATATCCGGGACGAATACGCCAGGCAGCCCTGTGCCCGTCGTCCGCTACGGCCGCTACACCTTGACGGAACTGGTGGCGGAGCCGGGGCAGCGGGACCTAATGAAGCAGGTCGTGGACATCACCATCCCGCCCTCGCTCGACTCCACGGTCGGCGACGCCATGCGCCATGTCCTCCAGCGGTCGGGATATCGGCTGTGCGAGGGCTCGCAGGCCGTAATGCTGTATGCGCTGCCGTTGCCGGCGGCTCATCTACGGTTGGGGCCGATGGTTCTGCGCGATGCGTTGCTGACGCTCGCCGGTCCGGCGTGGGACATGGCCGTTGATGAAACCTCGCGCCAGGTTTGCTTCAAGCACGCGGTGGCGCCCGCTACCACCACTGCCGAAGCAACGGCTGTGGATTCCCTCGAAGGCATTGACCGCGTTGATAATCCGGAGGTGCAACAATGAATGCACCGAACAAACCGGCCTCGTCCAAACGCGATCGACGCGTACGCTGGCCGTGGGTTGTCGCCTGCATCTGGCAGCTGCTTGTCAGCGCACTGACGATCCTCAATAGCGTTGGCTTGTCGCGTCTGACCGAGCATAGCCGCGCCAGCGCTCAGAATGCCCATGTCCAGGCGCTGGCGACGCGTGTCGACGGTCTGGAAAAGCAGGCCGAGGCCGTTAAGCTGCAGCCAACGCCCGTCATCCGGGCCGATCTCGATGCCACGCGCCAAGAGCTGGATGAGCGCCTGTCGCGGGTTGAGCAGGCTCAGACCGCCGATGATAGTGCCAGCGGGTTGCAGGCGTTGCAAGCGCGCGTCGGCGCCATTGAAGATCGCCTAAAGAGGACAGCGCCGGCCATGGCCATGGTACCGCGGCGCAAAGCTGAACCTCCCAAGCCAACGGTACCCGAGCCGCCCTTCAATGTCATCGGTCTGGAGCTGCGCGGTGGAGAGCGCCTTGTATCCGTCGCGGCGCGGGGCGCAGCTTCGGTGCGCGAAGTGCGGCTGCTTCGTGAGGGCGACACCATGGGCGCCTGGCGGCTCCAAGCCATCGAAGCGCATGGCGCGGTATTCCGCATCGACGGCCACACGCTGCGCATCGCAATCCCGTAGGGGCGGACTATGACGCAAGTACCTGTGGCCGTCCTTGCCGTGTTCCTGGTAGTCGGCTTACGCGGTGCATACGCACAGACAGCGCCGCTGGTGACCCCGCGCGTAGCTCAGAGCCAGCTTATGAAAAGCACTGACGCCGCGCTCGACGAGCGCCAGGCCAGGGATTGGGGCTTGCGTCCTGAAGAATGGACGCGATACCGGCAACTGATGCAAGGGCCGCTGGGCGTTTATTCCCCCAACCTCGATCCTCTCACGACCTTGGGCATCGAGGCACGCAGTGACGAGGAGCGTAACCACTACGCCGAGCTGCAGGTGCAGGTTGAGGCAAGGCGCGTGAACAAAACCCTCGCCTACCAGAGGGCCTACGACGCGGCTTGGAAGCGCCTCTATCCGGGCCAGCAGCGTGTCAATCTCCCGGGTGCACAGACACTGAGCGCTGGTAACAGCGGTTCTGGTCGCCTGGCCGTTTTCGTCAGGGCTGACTGCGCGCCGTGCGACCAGCGCGTGCGCCAGTTGCAGACGGCGGGCACGGAGTTCGATGTCTATATGGTCGGCAGCCGCCTGGACGATGCTTATATCCGCCAGTGGGCGACTCGGGCCGGCATCGACCCGGCCCGAGTCCGCGCACGCACGATCACGCTCAACCATGATGCCGGACGTTGGCTGTCCCTCGGCGTGTCGGGCGAGCTGCCGGCCGTGGTACGTGAGCTGAACGGCAGATGGCAGCGGCAGTAAATCCGCAATCCGCGTTGCGTGTCGCGCTCCTGCTAGTCGCCTGCGTCTGGGCATCAGTTGCGCCCGCGCAAGAGGAGCCGCCGCCGGCCTACCAGATTGCCGCGAAGCACGCAGGTGTGCCGTCGCCAGTACTGTACGCGGTGGCCTTGCAGGAGAGCGGCACCAGACTGCGTGGACGGTTGATTCCTTGGCCGTGGACACTCAATGTTGCGGGGAGGGGCGAGCGTTATGCCACGCGGGCTCAGACCTGCGCGCGCTTGCGCCAAGCGCTCACCCGCATCCCAGCCAACCGGATCGACGCCGGCCTCGGGCAGGTCAATCTCGGTTACCAGGCGCATCGCTACAGTCATCCCTGCGAGCTCCTCGACCCTTACAGGAATCTCGCGATCGTCGCGGAAATTCTCATGGAGCAGTACAAAGAGGGCGAGGACTGGCTAGCCGCCATCGGTCGCTACCACCGTCCAGCCGGCGGCGCACCGGCCGCTCGTTACCGCCGCAGTGTTCATCAGCACCTCGTTCGCGTGCTGGGGCCGCGCACAACGCCTTCCGCTATCAAGTGACCTGGCCATGAATCGGATGCTCTGTACTTCCGCCCTGGGGCTGCTCATTGCCACCACCGCCTTGGCGAAATCGACCGCCCAGCCCCTGATCGTTGTCGAGGACCGCGGCGGGGCCCCGGCACTGCCGTATTACCAGGCACTGAATGCCGAGGGTGAGGGGGCGCCAGGGCCGGCCGCACCGAAGCAGACACCCCGCATCGGAGATCGGGAAGAAGCCGAGGCGGTCATGCTGCCGGTGCGCTCGACACGGCTGTCGCCGGGTAATGAGCCGCGGCGCGTCATCCGCGCGCCGGCCATCACACCATTGTTCCTGATCGGCGACGATGACCGCTCCCGCGCTTGGCTGCTGCAGCGCCGGGGAGCGTTGAAAGCGCTGCACGCGGTGGGACTGGTGGTCAACGTGGTGTCGCCCGATGCACTGGCCACACTGCGCCGCCTAGCGCCGGGCCTGATGCTGTCGCCCGTCTCCGGGGACGACCTGGCTCAGCGGCTGGGCATCCGTCACTATCCAGTGCTGATCACCTCCACCGGCATTGAGCCGTGATGTGAGACGCCGGTTATGGCCAAGTCCCGGAACATCGAGGTTCTGCTGCGCCCCGCGGTGGAGCTGTACACCGTCGCGGCCTGTGCGGGCGCCGCGCTGCTGTGCCTGACGGCACCGTGGTCGCTCGCGCTGAGCCCTCTGTTGGGCCTGGGTAGCGCGCTTGCGTTCCTCATCTTCGGCGCCATCCGGCTGCGGGACGCCTGGGCCATCCTCCGCTACCGACGCAACATCCGCAGGCTACCGCGCTACGTGATGACCAGCCGGGACGTGCCCGTCAGCCAACAGCGGCTATTCGTTGGCCGTGGCTTTCGATGGGACCAGCGCCATACGCAGCGGCTTATGCAGACCTACCGGCCGGAGTTCCGCCACTACGTGGAACCGACAACGCTCTACCGAGCGGCGCGGAGGATTGAGGCGCGGCTGGAGTTCGCGCCATTCCCTGTGTCCAGGTTGGCGAAGGCTCTGGCCTGGGACAGTCGGCTCAATCCAGCGCGCCCGCTGCCGCCAGTCGGCGGCCTGCCACGTCTGCACGGCATCGAGCCGCACGAGGTCGACGTCACGCTGCCGTTGGGCGAGCGGGTCGGCCACACGCTGGTGCTGGGCACCACGCGCGTGGGCAAGACCCGCCTGGCCGAGCTGTTCATCACCCAAGACATCCGCCGCAAGGTGGGCGGCCAGCACGAGGTGGTGATCGTCTTCGACCCGAAGGGGGACGCCGACCTGCTCAAGCGCATGTACGTGGAGGCCAGGCGCGCCGGCAGAGAAGGGGAGTTCTACACCTTCCACCTGGGCTGGCCGGACATCTCGGCACGATACAACGCCGTGGGCCGTTTCGACCGGATATCGGAGGTTGCCACTCGCATTGCGGGCCAGCTTTCGGCCGAGGGCAACAGCGCAGCGTTCCGCGAGTTCGCCTGGCGCTTTGTCAACATCATCGCGCGCGCGCTGGTCGAGCTGGGGCAGCGTCCCGACTACCTGCTGATCCAGCGCCACGTCATCAATATCGACACGTTATTCATCGAGTACGCCCAGCACTTTTTCGCCAAGAGCGAGCCGAAAGCCTGGGAGGTCATCGTCCAGCTCGAGGCGCGGCTAAACGACAGGAACACGCCGCGCAACATGATCGGCCGCGAGAAGCGGGTCGTGGCACTGGAGCAATACCTTTCGCAAGTGCACATCTATGACCCCGTGCTCGATGGCCTGCGTAGTGCCGTGCGCTACGACCGCACCTATTTCGACAAGATCGTTGCTAGCCTGCTGCCGCTCTTGGAGAAGCTGACCACCGGAAAGATCGCGCCACTGCTCGCTCCGAACTACTCGGACTTGAACGACCTGCGGCCCATCTTTGATTGGATGCAGATCATCCGCAAACGCGCCGTGGTCTACGTCGGGCTGGACGCGCTATCGGACGCCGAAGTCGCGGCCGCCGTGGGCAACTCAATGTTTAGCGACCTGGTATCAGTCGCTGGCCACATCTACAAGTTTGGCATCGAGGAAGGTCTGCCGGGCCCATCGACCGGCGTGAAGGTGCCCATCAACGTCCACGCCGACGAGTTCAACGAACTGATGGGGGACGAATTCATACCGATGGTCAACAAGGGCGGCGGCGCCGGGATCCAAGTGTCAGCCTACACGCAGACCCTTTCTGACATCGAGGCGCGCATGGGCAGCCGCGCCAAGGCCGGGCAGCTGATCGGCAACTTCAATAACCTGTTTATGCTGCGCGTGCGCGAGACCGCCACGGCCGAACTGCTGACGCGGCAACTGCCGAAGGTCGAGGTGTATGCCGCCACGGTGACGAGCGGCGCGATCGACAGCTCGGACCCGAGCGGCAACACCGCCTTTACCTCCAACACCCAGGATCGCATCAGCAGCACCAGCGTGCCGTTGATCGAGCCCGCGCACGTGGTCGCGTTGCCCAAGGGGCAATGCTTCGCGCTGATCGAAGGCGGAAATCTATGGAAGATCCGCATGCCGCTCCCCGCGGCCGACCCCGATGAGGTCATGCCAAAGGATCTCCAGGAACTCGCCGCCTACATGCGGCAGCACTATGGCGAGGCGGGTGACTGGTGGGCGAGTCAAGGCGCCCCTGTCTCGCAGAAACAAGCGTTTCCAGACGATCTGCAAGCGAACTCTCAGCAGACTACCGCGGCCAATGAGGCTGGTGGCGAAGACGTCGAAACATGAGCGATCCGGTCGTCGCAGCGCAGCGCCAGCAGGTCTACCAACAGGGGCTGGTCGCGAGTGTCATCACCTTGCCGTTCCGCATCTTTGGTGTGCTGTGCGGCTCACTGCTTTTGTGCATCGTGATCGAATGCATCGGGTTGCACTTCTTCTGGCCTCAACAGGGCTGGCGTCACGCGCAGAGCATGCTCAATCACGAGTTGGCCCTGGTATCGGAGAGCTTTACGCGCAGCGTGATGGTGCAGGAACCAGGCCGCACCGCTCGGCATCTTGTCGAGCTGGCCTTCGACTGGCTTTTCGTCAAAAGCGGGCTGCTCGACGTGATACGCGATGCCGCTACGCAGGCAAGCGCCGGTGTCCGCAGCCAGGCACATGATTTGCGCTATTACCTTGGCGTGGTCTATGTGCATGTTGAGAGCTACTTGATCGCCTCCGCCTACACTGCTCTCGTGTTTCTCGTGCGGCTGCTGGTGCTGACGCTGACCTTGCCGCTGTTTTTGATGGCCGCCTTCGTTGGCCTGGTGGATGGGCTAGTTCGGCGTGACGTGCGCAGCTTCGCAGCCGGCCGCGAATCGGGATTCGTCTACCACCGAGCGAAGGCGAGCCTGATGCCGCTGGCCATTCTGCCGTGGGTCATTTACCTGGCGCTGCCGGTGAGTCTTCATCCGCTGCTAATCCTGTTGCCCAGCGCGTCAATGCTGGGCGTAGCCGTATGCATCTCCGCCGCGACGTTCAAGAAGTATCTCTAGGCGATTCTGGAAGGTGAACGTGTCCGACTGCGCCTTGCCCGCAGCAAGGAACGTGCACTAGCCCCCACGCTTGGGGGCTGGCACTTTGTAACTTCCCTCATGGCCGCGGCGGTCATCCCGACGTGTAGGTTCTGCGCACTCATGCCATATGTGCTCAGCAGCTTCTGGAAAGGGAAAAGCTTGCGCGCTGAAATGCCGCCGTTGGCGCAACATGACGCCGTCAATCTGGTTGTGCAGAAATCCTCTTTCTCTGCGGCGCATGACTGCGGCGCGCTGCAGTATTGACACCATCCACTTCACCAGGGGATGGAACATGAAACAAACATGCCGACGCACTGGCGCGTGGCCACGCCGGATGGTCATCTTGCTCCTGTTGCTTTCGTTCTCAAGTTTGCGTGCGGCCATGGCTTCCAATGGCGCCATGGAGCGTGAGCAACTCGGCGCCTTGGCGCGTCAGATTGAACTGGCGGACAGCATCGCAGCGCACGCCGCCAACACCGCAATGGATGAACGTGCCCGCTACCACTTCGATTATGCCCAGCTGCATGCTGACCTTGAGCGCATCCGTGCAGGCGTGCAGGACTACCTCGCCCCCGAGCGTGCCCAGCCGCGCGATCCCGTTCCCATCGCCGGCGACTACGTACGAAGCCATGAACCGCAGGAGTCATCGCCATGACGCTTGCCGCTGATCAAGTCGCCGCTTTCCAGGCCAACAGTGGCTTCACGCCTGCGACCGTCTCCACCGTTGTCCTCGGCTTCATCTTCGCCGTTCTGCTGCTCTGGGGTGTTTGGGCGCTGCGTACCGCCTATGTCGGTTGGGCCGAGAACCGGACAACCGAGCGCCAGTTCGTCGGCGTGGCCGTACGATTCGTCGCGATGTACCTGACGCTGAGCTTCTTTCTCCTGTCCTGACCACCACGAAAGTTTGAATCGCTATGAAAACCTGTTCGATTTTCCATCGCGCCACATGTGTTGCCACCGCACTCGTTGCGCTATGCATTACGGGCATGCCAAGCGCTTCGTTCGCTGCCGGCCTGCCAACCATGGAAGACCCATCGCGCGGCGCGGGTAAAGGCATCCTCCAAACGCTGCAGAACTACGGCTACGACATCGTGCTGCTCATTGCGCTGCTTGTGGTTTCCTCGATGTTCATCGGGGTCTGCTACCACGCTTATACGCGTTATGCCGAGATCCACACCGGCCGCGCTACCTGGGGCCAGTTCGGCCTCACGGTGGCGGTGGGCGCCATTCTGTTGGTCGTTGGCATCTGGCTGATGACCAAGGCCACCGGTGTGCTCTGAGGGTGTGCAGCGATGACCGGCTACCCCCAGAACCCGAGGCAGGCTGCGCAGGATGGTCTCAATGATGGGCTCGTCGTCTTCCTGCCGCATCGCTTGAACCGCCATCCGGTGGTGATACGCGGATTGACTGCCGACGAGCTGTGGGCCTGCGCCGGCTTGTCCGGTGTGGCCGGCTTCCTGACAGGCTTGGCGGCGGCCTGGCTGACCCAGAGTATTGCCATGGTGCCGACCCTGGTCGTCGTTGGCATCGGGATCGGCGTGTTCGGGGGTGGCGGCTTCCTGCGCCGAAAGAAGCGCGGTCGGCCTGACACCTGGCTATACCGCCAGCTCCAGTGGCGGCTCGCGCTGCGCTACCCCTCGCTGGCTGCTCAAGTAGGCGGACGGCAGATCATCACTTACTCCGGCTGGTGGACCACACGGCGCGCGTGGCCTTCCACATCCATTCGTCGGTGCGCCGCATGAGCCGGTTCAAGAACGAGGTCATGCACCTCGAGGCGCATGTCAAGACCTTGCGCCTAGCCGTGGCAGCGCTGTTCGCCCTGGCCCTGGTGCTGGGGTTCGGCTGGTGGAGCGTGCCGAAGACCCTGACCATCCACGTGCCCCCTGATCTGCGTTCGGGTAGCACCCGAAAGTGGTGGGACGTGCCTCCGGAAAACGTCTACGCCTTTACCTTCTACATCTGGCAGCAGACCCAGCGCTGGCCGGCCAATGGCGAGGAGGACTACCCGCGCAATCTCAAGGCGCTGTCCGCTTACTTCACGCCTGGGTGCCGGTCCTTCCTGCAACAGGACTACGAATTGCGGCGAAACAACGGCGAACTGCGCCAACGGGTGCGCGGCATCTATGAGATCCCCGGCCGAGGCTACGGCGATGATCCCACGTCGCGTGTGCAAGTCGTGTCAGCAGCGGATTGGATCGTCATGCTCGAGGTAAGTGCCGACGAGTACCTAGGCTCCGAACAGGTCAAGCGCGCACTGGTGCGCTATGCCTTGAAGGTCGTTCGCTTGGATGTGGACCCAGAGCATAACCCCTTCGGCCTGGCGCTGGACTGCTATGCGAGGGCGCCGCAGCGCATTGAATCGGCGCCGGCAACTGTATCCGGCCCCCAACCTGCCGCTGTCAACCCTCTGCAAGGAGAAGCGCCATGAAGCGGCGTATCCTTTCGGCCTTGGCTGGCCTTCTGCTCGGCATTGCGCAAGTCTCCATCAGCCACGCTGTGGAGCTCCTGCGCTGGCAACGTTTGCCCCTGGCTGTGGCGCTAGTGGTCGGTCAGGAGCGCGTGATCTTCATCGATCGTAACGTGCGCGTCGGCCTGCCGGAGAACATCGCATCGCACCTGCGCGTGCAGAGCGCCGGCGGCGCGATCTATCTGCGCGCGAGCGAGCCGATTCCGCCCTCGCGGCTGCAACTGCAAGACGTGGAGTCCGGGGCGCTGATCCTGCTCGACATCGCTGCCGAGCCAGCCAAGGCAGGCCAGCCTGCGCTCGAGCCTGTGCGCATCATCGTGGGCGATGCGGCATCATCGCCGGCGAACGCTCTGGCCGGTACCGTCACAAGCGAGCACCAGCCGCGCGAGACGGCAGGCGCGGCGACGCGGCGCGCGAGCCCGGTGCCTGCGGTGCTGACACGCTATGCGGCACAAAACCTCTATGCACCGCTGCGCACGGTGGAGCCGGTGGCCGGCGTCCGCCGCGTGAATCTACGCCGCGATCTGGCTCTACACACATTGCTACCTGTGCTCCCGTTGCGCGGGCAGGCGCTGGCCGCGTGGCGGCTCGATGACCAGTGGGTGACGGCAGTGAAGCTCACTAACACGTCCGCACGGCGCTTGGTACTCGACCCGCGCGCACTGCAAGGCGATTTCGTCGCGGCAACCTTCCAGCATGCGACCTTGGGGCCGGCTGGCGCTTCGACCGACACCACCGTGGTCTATCTTGTTACCCGTGGCCATGGCCTGGCCGAGTCGCTGCTGCCAAAGGTGGCAACCTTCGACGCCACCGCTAGCATGCCGGTGGCGGCCGCGGCCGGCCAGGCCGAAGGAGGAGATCCCCATAATGAAAAGTAATCCCCTCCTCAAGTGGTTGCTGATCCCGATGGTGCTGTTGATGGTCTTCGCTGGCATCAGGCTCTTCTCAAATGAACATGGTGCCGAGCCCGCCAGGCCCGATCGTGCCAATCCGCTCTCGCCTGAAGAGAGGAAAGCCTTGGGTATCGAGGGCGATACGCCGCGCGATACCGTTGCCACGCTGGTCGCCCAGGTTAAGCAACTGCGCAACGAACTACAGGCAGCGCTCAACGACAACAAGGACCAGAAGGCCGAGAACGAGCGCATGCGTGTCCGTGAGAGTGCGATTGACCAAAGCATCCAGACCGCATTGGAGGGCGAGCGCGGCCGCGTGCAACAGGAGCGTGATCAGATCGCAAACGATCGTCAGCAGACGCAGGACCGGTTACAAGACTTGCAGCGGCGCCTCGACGGGCTTTCTGGCGAGGGCGGGCAGCCCGACCTGCCCATCGGGCTGGGCCTGGAGGAGGGCGATGGCAAGCACAGAGGCGGTGCTCGCAAGAGCGGCGGCATGCACTGGGTGGAGCCAGATGACGCAACGCCTGTCAAGAGTGGCGATGTACGTAGCGGCCCGAATCTGCCCACTAGCCTCGGACCCGCGCAGAGAACTCTGACGGATATGGCTGAAAACACTGCGAGCGCCGCCGCTGAGGCCGTCAGCAGCGCCGCAGAGACCTACGCCAAGCCGATCTACACGGTGCCGTCCAACTCGACACTCATTGGGTCGATTGCCATGACAGCGTTGATCGGACGTGTGCCGATCGACGGTACGGTCAACGACCCGTATCCCTTCAAGGTGCTGATCGGTCCGGACAACCTTACCGCCAACGGCATCGATATTCCCGACGTAGCCGGTGCAGTGGTGAGCGGCACCGCCTCGGGCGACTGGACACTTTCATGCGTGCGCGGCCAGGTCCGCAGCGTGACGTTCGTTTTCCAAGACGGAACTATCCAAAACGTGCCGCAGAAGAGTTCGCGCAGCCAGGGCGCCATCGGTGACCAGGCTAGCAGCACCGGCATGGACGGCAGCGCGGTGCGGGGTAGCTTGGGCTGGATCAGCGATCCCCACGGCGTCCCCTGCGTCTCCGGCGAGCGTCGCAGTAACGCGCAACAGTACCTCGGTTCGCAGGCGTTGATTACCGCGGCCGGAGCAGGCGCGGCCTCGCTCATCAAGTCGGACACCGGCAGTGTAGCCGTGGTCTCCAACAGCAACGGCTCGCTTGGTACGGTCGGCATTTCAGGCAACGAGGCCATGGGCCGCATTCTCGCCGGGGGTGTGCGCGACATGGCCGACTGGGTCAACAAGCTTTACGGGCAGGCCTTTGCCGCAATCTACGTGCAGCCCGGGGCCAAAGTCGCTGTCCATCTGGAGCAGCCCCTTAACATCGACTACGACGTCAAGGGGCGGCGGGTCAATCACCGCATCGGAGAAGCTCATGCGTCAGATCTGGACTGAAGCCGCCGCGATGCTGATTGCAGCCCTGGTGCTGGGAGGGTGTGCCACCAGCAAGGACAAGCTACTACCACAAGGCGATCACACAATGCTCGATGTCTGGCAACAGGAGACCGGCGGCAGTGCGGGAGGTGGTCAGCCCGCGAGACAACTGATCGATGTGCGTCAGGGCTTGCGCCGGCCGCTGACTGAGCCCGATGTAAAGAGCATGCCCGCGGCCAATGCAGCCTACACCCGCACCGCCGCCAACGAGATCTACCGCCAGTTCCACCGACTGCCCAACCCGGACCTCGTGATGTACGTCTTCCCGCATCTGTCCGGAAGCGATCCAGTGCCGGTGCCCGGCTACACCACGGTGTTTCCGCTTTACCAGCGGGTGCAGTACGCGATGCCGGGCGAACGTTTGGAGGATTACTAATGATCCGCTCATTCTTTAGGACGCGCCGGGCCGAAAGGGCAACCGGTGCCAGTGAACCGGCTGACGAGGCCTGGACTCGGCATGTGTCGTTACTGGCCGCGCATGGCATTACCGAGCCCGGCAGCGCGTTGGCCGCCGGCCGCCGCAACCCGGCCACCGAGGCGCACGCCCAGGCGCTCTATGATGTGGCCCCGTCCTTCGCCGATCTGCTGCCCTGGGTCGAATATCTTCCCGAATCGATGAGCATGCTGCTGGAGGACGGCGATTCGGTCGCGGCCTTCTTCGAGTTGGCCCCTGTCGGCACTGAAGGGCGCGAATTGGCCTGGCTGTGGCAGGCGCGCGACGCGCTGGAGAACGCGCTGCAGGATTCCTTCGATGAACTGGAAGAGCATCCCTGGGTGGTCCAGCTCTATGCTCAGGACGAGGCGAATTGGGACGGCTATCTGCGCACGCTGGCAGACTACGTCCGGCCACGTGCTCAGGGCATCGCCTTCAGCGAGTTCTATCTGCGCTTCTTCGCGCACCATCTGCGCGCGATCGCCAAGCCAGGCGGGCTCTTTGAGGACACCATGGTCACACGCTTGCCGTGGCGCGGCCAGGTCCGGCGCGTGCGCATGGTAGTCTACCGGCGCGCACCCGCGACAGCGGTTTCCCGACGCGGCCAGTCGCCCGAGCAGTCTCTCTGCACGATCTGTGATCGACTCGTGGGCGGGCTCGCCAATGCGGGCGTGAAGGCCCGCCGCATGCATGCGGCCGACATCCATGACTGGCTGCTGCGCTGGTTCAACCCGCATCCGACGCTGCTGGGGCCGAGTGCTGAAGATTGCGAGCGCTTCTACGCGCTGACCCGCTACCCCGAGGAGGGGGAAACAGGCGAGATCGAACTGGCTAGCGGCGACTTTGCCCAGCGCTTGTTCTTCGGGCAGCCGTGCTCGGACGTGGCCAACGGCGTCTGGCTCTTCGACGGGATGCCGCATCGGGTCATTGTGATGGACCGCCTGCGCATGCCTCCGGCGACGGGACACATAACCGGTGAGACTCGCAAGGGAAGCGATGCAGTCAATGCGCTATTCGACCAGATGCCGGAAGATACGGTGATGTGTCTTACCCTGGTCGCTACGCCTCAGGACGTGCTAGAGGCGCACCTGAACCACCTGAGCAAGAAATCGGTGGGCGAGACACTAGCTTCGGAGCAGACTCGCCAGGACGTGCAGCAGGCGCGCAGCATGATTGGCAGCGCGCACAAGCTCTACCGCGGCGCGCTGGTCTTCTACCTGCGGGGGCGCGACCTGCAGCAGCTTGACGCCCGCGGCCTGCAACTGGTCAACGTCATGCTCAACGCTGGTCTACAGTTGGTGCGCGAGGAAGACGAGGTGGCGCCGCTCAACAGCTACCTGCGTTGGTTGCCCTGCGTCTTCGACCCGGCCCTGGACAAGCGGCAGTGGTACACCCAGCTCATGTTCGCGCAGCACGCCGCGAACTTGGCGCCGGTGTGGGGCCGCAGCCAGGGCACGGGGCATCCGGGCATCACCTTTTTCAACCGTGGCGGCGGGCCGATCACCTTCGATCCGCTTAACCGGCTGGACAGGCAG
Source organism: Cupriavidus sp. FW305-F7 (assembly GCF_058782875.1). Classification (NCBI taxonomy): domain Bacteria; kingdom Pseudomonadati; phylum Pseudomonadota; class Betaproteobacteria; order Burkholderiales; family Burkholderiaceae; genus Cupriavidus; species Cupriavidus sp. FW305-F7. The sequence continues at coordinate 327,232 of NZ_JBYSYC010000002.1, forward strand.
ATGAACGCGCATCTGTTTCTTTTCGGTCCCACCGGCTCGGGCAAGAGCGCCACGCTCAACAACATTCTGAATCAGATCACGGCGATCTACCGGCCGCGCCTGTTTATCGTCGAGGCGGGCAATAGCTTCGGTCTTTTCGGCGACTTTGCCTCGCGCCTGGGCCTGTCGGTCCACCGTGTCAAGCTCGCTCCCGGCGCTGGCGTGAGCTTGGCCCCTTTCGCCGACGCCTGGCGCCTGGTAGATACGCCTGGTGAAGTGCAAACGCTGGATGCCGATGACCTGGATGAGGACCGCGCCGAGACAACGCGGGTCGCAGACGCTGACGAGCAGCGCGATGTGCTCGGCGAGCTGGAGATCACGGCGCGGCTGATGATCACCGGCGGCGAAGACAAGGAAGAGACGCGGATGACGCGAGCAGACCGCAGCCTCATTCGTCAGTGCATCCTCGACGCGGCTCAGCGTTGTGTGGCCGATAAGCGAATGGTACTCACGCGCGATGTGCGCGACGCACTGCGCGGGCGCGCTCACGATTCGACACTGCCGGAGATCCGTCGCGCCCGACTGGCGGAAATGGCCGACGCAATGGACATGTTCTGCCAGGGCGTGGATGGCGAAATGTTCGATCGGCCCGGTACGCCTTGGCCCGAAGCCGACATCACCGTCGTAGATCTGGCGACCTTCGCGCGCGAGGGCTACAACGCCCAGCTCTCCATCGCTTACATCAGCCTCATCAACACGGTGAACAACATCGCCGAGCGCGACCAGTTTCTCGGGCGGCCGATTATCAACGTGACCGATGAGGGGCACATTATCACCAAGAACCCGCTGCTTGCGCCCTACGTCGTCAAGATCACCAAGATGTGGCGCAAGCTCGGCGCCTGGTACTGGCTTGCGACTCAGAACCTTGATGATTTGCCCAAGGCGGCCGAACCAATGCTCAACATGATTGAGTGGTGGATTTGCCTGTCGATGCCGCCGGATGAGGTAGAGAAAATCGCACGCTTCCGCGAGCTGAGCCCGGCACAGAAGGCGCTGATGGCGTCGGCACGCAAGGAGACGGGCAAGTATAGTGAGGGCGTGATCCTCTCCAAATCGATGGAAGTGTTGTTTCGTGCTGTCCCACCCAGCCTCTACTTGGCCCTGGCTCAGACGGAACCGGAGGAGAAAGCCGAGCGCTTCCAGTTGATGCAGCAGTACGGCATTGGCGAACTGGATGCTGCATTGAAGATCGCTCAGAGGATCGACTGCGCCCGCGGCATCGCATCGCTTCCGCTCGATGGATTGACGCCGTAAGGAGCGCATGATGCAACGTTCCGGCGCTACCCAATCCCGGCCCCTTCTTGCCGTACTGCTGGTGGCCGCCTCGCTGATAGGCGGAGGCGCCTGGCTGGTACTGCGTCCGCAGGCCATGGCGCCTGCTACTGTTCAGGTTGAGCCCCATGCCGAGGCGAAGACTGGGGGCACGACAGTACCCGGACCGCCTTGGCGCCGCGGCCGTTCTGACGCGCGCTTCACGGTGATCGAGTATGCCGACCTGGAATGCCAGTTCTGCCGAGCCTACTTCCCAGTTCTCAAGCGCTGGATCGATGAACACCCAGACGTAGCCTTGCAATGGCACCATCTGCCGCTCGCGATGCACGAGCCGGCCGCATCCGCCGAAGCCCGCCTCGTCGAATGCGTCGGTGCTGCCGGCGGCGATGCTGCGTTTTGGCAGGCGGTCGAATGGGTCTATACCCATACCCGCGGTAATGGCCAGGGCCTGCCGGAGGAACTGCGCTATCCCGACCTGTCGCCTGCCACGCAGCAGTGCTTGGCGTCCGAGCGGCCCAATGCAGTTATTCGCGCCCAAGCCGAGGAGGCGGCCAAGACCGGTGTCACGGCCACGCCGGCCCTGCTTCTACTGGACCGTGAGACGGGTAAGACGCTGCTGCTGCACGGGCCAGTCGAGGGCGATGCCTTGCTTTCGGCTCTCGATTTGCTCGCCGCTGGCGGCCACACCGCTGCCGATCCGTACAGTACTACAGATATGCCCGCCGCAATCGTCGGCGACATGCCCAGGTAGCCTCGATCTTCAAGGCTACGGCGCGGCGCGACCGCGTTGATCGAAACCCCGTTCGCATCGCATCCCTGGCGCGAACAGCCATCGCCACCGCGGTGGTGGATGCCTGTTTGTCCGATGCCTCATGCCGTCATCCATTGGAGGGTTTTGCCCTCCCGGGGCATGCGCCTCCGACTTTAACCATTGGAGGTTTGCAATATCTTTCGTGTCTGATTCCACCCCGCAGTCGCTCGCTCTGCTTGCCGCGCAGCACGAGGATTGGATCATCCAGCAGGCCATCACCGTGCTGGAGAAGCGTGTCTTCAAGTCTGGTCCGGTGCTGAACGGTCTCGCGGCCGTGTGCGACTTCCTGCGCCTCAAACTGGTTGCGGAGCCCAACGAGGTGTTTGCAGCGGTGTTCCTCGACGCTCAGGACCGGGTACTCGCCTACGAGCCGCTGTTCAAGGGCTCGCGTAGCGAGGTCGCGGTGTATCCACGAGTCGTTGTTCAGCGCGCCTTGGCCCTCAACGCATCGGCGCTCATCCTTGCGCATCAACATCCGTCCGGGATAACCAAGCCGTCGATGGCCGATCGAGTGCTCACGGATCAACTCAGCGTCGCCTTGGCGCTGGTGGATGTTCGTCTGCTGGAGCACGTCATCATCGGCAAGGGCACACCGTACTCGTTCGCCGAATCGGGGCTGCTGTAACCCGGTCACGGCGACGTTCCGGACGCGCATATTCCACCCTGCGGGAGCTTCGGCTCCCGCTTTTCTTGTCGCCAATGCAACGCGTTTCTTGCTGAGCCAACAAACGGAACGCGCGCAGTGCGTCTTGTTTGTCGAGGCGATGCCGCCTTCAGCGCTTGACTATGGCTCTGATCAGCTTCCAAGGATCCCGTGCATGTCAGCCCTTCTACTCAAGTTCTTGCCGGGGTGGCCGGCCCCAAGCTTCGCTGCTGTATTGCCAACCATGCTGATCACATTCTGCACGCCCGCCTTCGCCGCCGACGTGCTTGTCATCACCGACAGCCGCCATCCAGTACGAGCCATGGGCGGTGAGCGAATCATCGAACTGGACCTTCCCTCGCGGATCGAGGGCGAGCTGTCTGCGGGCCTGCCCGCAGATGCGATCCTCGCCGCCGACCTCGTGCGCAAGCGCCTACGCGAGGGCAAACTTCAGCGCCGGATAGGCCAGGCCTACCAAGGGTTCGCCGATGCTCGGGCCCTGGGCATCACCAAGGTGCCTGCCGTAGTGGTCGACGGCCGCTATGTGGTCTATGGCGAGCCGGACGTTGCGCGCGCCGTGGCGCGCATTGAAAACCATCGGAGGGAACAGCCATGAATCGCCTGCTCTTGCCACTCTCTCGCCGGTTTCGGCTGGCTATGGCTTTAGCGCTCCTGAGCGGTGCCGCGTCGGCATTCGCTTTGACCACGGCCACCATCGTGGCCTCTTCTGCGTCGCCCGGCTGTCTGGAATACCGCGTCGTCGGCATCTGCTACTGGCTGTATTGCTCGTGGTCGGGGTGCAGTGTGCGTACGTCGTTGAAAGTACGTCATTACGTGCCGGATGCGGTGGTATCGAGCTATTCGAATACTGGCGAGAACCCATGGATGGAAGTGCGTGCGATGAGCATGCCGAATGACACCGCGCAAGCCGGTGGCGACGGCACCGTGAACCATGGCAATGATTACAACGTGGCGAAGTTCAAGAACACCGACGTGATTGGGCACCCTGCGGGTTCGGTATTCAGCGAGTTCGCCAGGACCTTTGGTTACACCTGTCAGGGCGCGGGTACGGCTTTCATGCCGTACTTTCTGAGCACGCTCGACACGGCGGCCTGGCGCTACAACGTGCCCGAGATGGCGTATCCGGAGGCGCTGACCTCTGGTATGCGAGAGATCGGTAGCCGCGTGACGGGGGATCTGTGGGGCAATGTCTATCCGCGCGGCGGATTCTTGCATCAGACCGATGACTACAAGAGCGCTGCCGTGGTCGCGCAGCGCGCGGGCGACGTCGTTACACGGCGCGCCCAGCCCCACGTCTATCAACCGCTGCTGGCGAATACCCGGGATGGTTACTGGCCGGCTGGCGGACTTTTGGAAGGCAACGCTTCCACCGGAAAGTGGCAAGAGCTGAGTCCGACGCTCTCGAACTCCTGTGCCGTTTTTCCGCACAGCAGCCCGCGTGTGCAGGCCAAGCAGGGCGACTACGCTTGGGCGCTGTGGCGGCCCTATGCCTGTTGCCAGCGTCGGGGACAGGTCTTCCTTGGTAGCGTTGATTTAACATGAGGTTTCCCGATGAAGGTGTTCTATTCCTGCATGACAGGGCGTGCTAGGCCCTACGCGTTGATTATCGCGCTCGCTTGCGCCGTCACGGCGGCAGCTGGCGTCACGTGGGCGCAGACCCATATCGACCGCAATGGCGCAAGCGCGAGCGGCAGCGTCATTGGCGATGACGTGCTCTACAGTGTGGGCGGTGGCCGGGCCGTGTCCATGAGCGGGGCTGGGAACATGAAAAGCATCGGCGTCGGTGTCGGCTGGAACAGCAACCTTATCTGCGGGGACATGAGTCTAACGACGACGCTGCAGAACCAGCTGAACGGTGCCACTAGCGGCTTCCAGTCCATCATGTCCTCAGTGATCCAGAACGCCACCAGCGCCGTGGCGTCGCTGCCGGCGCTGATCATCCAGCGCGCGGATCCGGCGCTCTACAACCTGTTAGCCAACGGCGTGCTGCAGGCGCGCCTGGACTTCGACCGCTCCAAGATGACCTGCCGGGCCATCGCCAACCGGATGGCGGATTTGGCCGGCGGCCAGGCGGGCTGGGACCAACTCGCCGAGGGTATGGCGCTGCGCAATGCGGTGAGTAGTACCGATGCCGTGTCAGCTATCGCGCGGGCCGAATCGAACAAGGGCAACAACGGCGTGCCATGGGTAGGCGGCCGCAATGCGGGCGGCTCTAGCCAGAGTCCAATCAAGGTGGTGAGCGACGTAACGCGTGCGGGCTACAATTTGCTCAACGGGCGCGACGTCACGGAGACGTCATCGATTTCGCCTGCGTCCTGCGGCAATAGGCTGACGTGCCTCACGTGGTCCTCGCCACAGGCTGCTATCAACTTCGCTACCCGTGTGTTGGGCGAGCGCGAGCAGCGTACCTGCGACAACTGCACCAAGACGCAGACCACGCCGGGCGTCGGCCTCACGCCGGTGATTCATGAAGAGTACGAAGCCAAACTGCAGGCACTGCAGGAGCTGGTGACGGGTGTGAAGCCGACGACAGTAGCGAACCTCGAGGCGGCCGGCAGCAATTCGCTGCCGATCACCCGCGGCGTGATCGAAGCCCTGCGAGACGAGCCCGACCAGGATTTGCTGGGCAAGCGGCTGGCTTCCGAGGTGGCGCTGTCAAGTGTGCTGGAGAAGGCCTTGCTGCTGCAGCGCACGCTGCTGACCGGCAAGAAGGAGCCGAACGTCGCAGCCAATGAGTTGGCCGTGAAGGAGGTCGACCGGGAGAACGGCACGTTGGCGCAGGAGATCAACAACCTCAAGACCGAGCTGGAGTTGCGGCGCACACTGGCCGGGAACTCCGCCTTGGCGATCGTGCAGCGCCACGACACCCGCGCCGGCGGATCGCGCGGCATCTTCGAGGGCGACACCACGCGCGATCGGCTCAAGGAAGTGCAGAAGCCGCGGAGCACGCCGTGACTGCCCGGACCTGGCTGCGGCCGGCCTGGCTGCTCAGCCGCCGCGTGGGCATTGTGCTGCTGTGGATACTGGTGGCAGCCGGCATCTTCGTGGTTGTGAGTGTGGCCGGCATCCACGTCATCGGCAGCATCGACGGCTGGGAGCACTGGCTGCGTGCTCACGCGACCCATTTCCTCGTCTGGCGGCTGCTTCTCTACGGAGCGACGGCTTATGGCTGGTGGTGGATGCGCGGGCGCCTGCGGCAGCGCGAGCCATCGGGCGAAGCGCATCAACGCCTGCTGCGAGTCGAGATCGCGGCCGTGATCACCATCGTGCTGCTCGAAGGCAGCCAACTGCTGCGCCATGCCTGAAGCTGGGATGACCTCATGACCCTCTACACGACCGACTACCTGGAGTATTACCTGACCCTGGTGGGGTGGGTGGTCAACAACGGCATCTGGAACATCCTCGTGGAAAGCGGCCTGTTCGCGCTGCCGTTCGTTGCCATCGTGATCCACGAGTGGCTGCGCGCGAGGACAGAAGGCGCGGACGAGGGCAACAAGGGCGTGTTGTCCTCGATGCGCATTGAGAACCGCGTGTGGGTTGCGATCGTAGTGATCCTGTTCGCCGGCATCCCCTTCATTCCGGTTGATCTCAGCACGATCAAATTCGACACGAGCCGTTCCCGGCAGTGCCAAGTCAATGTCCCCCAGCCGGCCGATACGGGTTGGTCCAGCTCCTATACGACGCTCAACAACCAGAGCGCACTGGTGCCGGTGTGGTGGTTCTTCATGCACGCCATCTCGAAGGCCGTCACGGGCGCCGCGGTGGCGGCGATTCCTTGTGGAACTGACCTGCGGCAGATGCGCATGGATGTTGACGCCACGCGCATCGATAACCCGGTGCTGGCCCAGGAAGTTGGCGATTTCGTGCGTGACTGCTATGGCCCTTCGCGCGCCAAGCTGTTCATGAGCCGGCCGACGCTCTCCGACGAACAGATGAACGACGTCACCTGGATCGGTTCGGGCTACTTCCTCAACACCGCCGGCTTCTACGACACCTACCATTCGAGCACACCGCGCACGGCTTGGCCTTATGACGCGGCCCGCGATGCGGGGCTGGCCCAGGTGGACAGTGGCGGCGGCTATCCGACCTGCCGGCAATGGTGGTCCGATGGCAGCAGTGGGCTGCGCGCACGCCTGCTGGGCCAGGTCGATCCCGATCTGCTCTCTCGTATCGGGCGATGGGCGGGGTTCCTCTCGCAGAATGAGGTCAACGACTCGGTGGTCCGCGCCGTCGTCTCGCCCCGGCATCAGAAGATGAACCAGGGGGCTGTTTATACCGACTACGGCGGTCAGATCGAGAAGACGCTGCCCAACATTGTGGCGCGCGGCACTGGCGATCTCGGCCTGGCCGCCGGGTCGCCTGGTTTCTTCCCAGCCATGGACGTGGTGCGCCAGGCACTGCCGATGGTGCTGTCGCTGCTCAAGATGGCACTCGTCATCTGCATCCCACTGGTGCTGCTGTTCGGCACCTACGAGCTGAAGGCCGTGGTCGCTGTGAGCTGCGCCGAGTTCGCGCTGTTCTTCGTGGACTTCTGGTTCCAACTTGCGCGCTGGCTGGACAGCACGATCCTCGATGCACTCTACGGCTGGGGATTTGGTGCGAACCGGCCGCACTCAAACTTCGATCCCTTGATCGGCCTTAACAATGCCTTCGGCGACATGCTGCTGAACTTCGTCATGGCGACGATGTTTATTGTGCTGCCTACGTTTTGGGTGGCGGCTCTGTCCTTGGCAGGAGTACGTGCCGGCGGCATGCTCCAAGGTCTTTCGGATGTCACGCGGCCAGCGGGTCAAGCCGGTGGAAAGGGGGCGGGGGTCGTGTCGAACAAGCTCAGGTGAATACCAGCCTCTCCGCTTGCCGGTCTTCAGTCTTTGTCAAACCGGGGGTCGTAAAACCGGGGGTCTGGAGTGTCGTTATAAAGAATGGGGTCGTATCCTGGATTCTTCTTGTGCTTAGCTTGCTCCCCGATCGCCCATTCCTCTGGTTCGCCATATTCGGTGTTCCGAGCCACCCGAGCCGCCGCCACAGCGAACGTGAGCAGCAGTGACGCCCAGAAAGCGGTGTAGAGCAGCAGTCCGAGTGCAACGAGCTTGGTGACCAGGACCACCACCTTGGCAACGCCAGGTGCCAGCCCATGCGCCGTCAGCCAGCCAGTTGCCTTCCTACCCAGGCGCATGACACGCCGCGACAGCCGGCCCAGGGTCCGGCCCACACCCTCCGCGAAAGTGGTTTGTGCAACGTGTTTCATCGTGGCTACCTCATGCCCCTGCACGGTTTTTCAACCGAGAGGCTGATTTCCCTGCAACATCCAATCAGACTGCGTGGCGTGCCCAAAATTCCGCGGGCGTGAGGACGGGGTACTGGCGGCCAGCAGCCCCTTGTCGCCGGTTATCAGGTGGTCGACCTTCGGCGCCAACAACGTGACAAGCCCTAACCTGGTCAGTGGGGTCTCGCAGGAACCGACGGTCAATCCGACTTTGGCGAAGCCCGCATTGACTGTGGCCTGTGAAGAACTGTTGACGCTATATCCAAGGATCCAAAGTTTGTCCGTCATCCGAAATTCGCCATGCTTTCGTTGTTCCTACGCAGGAGAGTGCCGCCCAACACCGACACCCGGTCTACGGCCACCATGGAGCCTCCTAATGGGCTGACGCGGCCAGAATCGGCCGCGTCACTGCTGGCGACACCGCGCCGACAGAAGCTGCTGGAGCACATTTGGCAGCGCACTTCCGTCTCCCGCAACCAGTTCGCCACGTTGTACGGCGCGCCGTTGGAACGCTACGCCGAGCTGGTCCAACTGTTTCCGGCCTCGGAAAGCCACCACCATGCCTACCCCGGCGGCATGTTGGATCACGGACTGGAAACCGTCGCCTACGCGCTGAAGTTGCGACAAGCCCATCTCCTTCCGGCTGGCTCGACGCCGGAAGCTCAAGCTGCCCAAGCGGAAGCCTGGACCGCGGGCACGGCCTACGCGGCACTGCTGCACGATGTCGGCAAGGTCGCTGTGGATCTGCAGGTCGAGTATGGCGACGGCACTGTCTGGCATCCCTGGCATGGGCCACTTCGACTGCCGTACCGCTTCCGTTACCCCAAGAATCGCGAGTACCGGCTTCACGGCGCAGCAACGGGGCTGCTGTACGCGCGCCTGCTCGATACGGACATTCTCGACTGGCTGAGTGGGTATCCTGACTTGTGGACCGCCTTGCTTTATGTCCTGGCAGGCCAGAACGAGCACGCCGGCATGCTAGGCGAGCTGGTGGTTCAGGCCGATCAGGCCTCGGTCGCTCAGGAGCTCGGCGGTGATCCGAGTAAGGCGCTGGCTGTGTCCCGCAACGCGTTGCAGCGCAAGCTGCTGGAGGGCCTGCGTTATCTGCTCAAAGAGGAGTTCAAGTTGAACCAGCCTCAGGCTTCCGATGGCTGGTTGACTCAGGATGCGCTCTGGTTAGTGAGCAAGACCGTTTCCGATAAGCTGCGGGCACACCTGTTGTCGCAGGGCATCGACGGGATTCCGGCGAGCAATACGGCCGTGTTCAACGTGCTGCAGGATCACGGCATCGCCTTACCCACTCTGGACGGCAAGGCGATCTGGAAAGGTACCGTGACAAGCGATGTCGGTTGGTCCCATACCTTCACGCTTCTGCGCCTCGCACCCTCGCTGATCTGGGAAGGAGATCAGCGGCCCCCATCGTTCACCGGTACGGTGACGGTAGTCCAGGAAGCGGGGGAGGCAACGAATCTCGGATCGGTGCCGAGCAGTGCGCCTTCGCCCGCAACTCGGTCTTCGTCAGCTAGCCAGCCAACGGGCGATAGCGGCGAAGCGTTGGATCTGCTAGTCGCTCCCGGCGCAGCGTCGGCGGCTACCTTATCACTCACGGAAATCGACCCATCAGTTATAGAAGACCGGACCGTCGAGTCCGCAGAGTCGAGGGCGCCTATCGACTCGGTTTCCCTGGCACCCGCCTTAACTTCGGGACAGGAGCAAACGCCGTCAGGCGAGCATTTTGTTGCTTGGCTGCGCCGGCACATCGAAGCACGCACGCTCATCATCAATGACGCCAAGGCATTGGTGCATACGGTCGCCGATACCGTCTATCTAGTCAGCCCCGGTGTGTTCCAGCGCTATGCCCAAGAACATCCCAAAACCGCTTTCCTTGCCAAGCAAGCTCGAGTGCCCGATTGGCAATGGGTGCAGAAACGGTTCGAGAAACTGCACTTGCACCGCAAACAGCAGGACGGCGCGAATATCTGGACCTGCACCGTGGTGGGGCCGCGGAAGTCGCGGAGACTTCATGGCTACCTGTTGGAAGACCCACGAGTCCTGTTCTCCGATATGCCGCCGAACAACCCTTACCTGTCGCTATCCCCGTCCGCCAGTTCTGGGCAGGAGTCACCGCGTGTAGTCCCGGCCTAAAAAGCATAAGGTTGCGCAGCGGGCATCTTCCATGGAACTGAAGGAGGCGCTGCGACGCAAGCGGGGAGCGTAATTTCAATTTTGATCGGCGTCCGTCTGACTTTGACGCCCCTGAGCGAGCGCGAGGGAGCCGGCAATATGTGCGATTCCTAACTCCTGGGGGGCGGTACCGCATTGCCGATGCGCTCGCGTCAATTTTGCAATAGCTTGCATAGGTATTGGCGCGGCTCGGTAAGCTACTGGAAGCCAAGATGACCAGGGTAGTCGACGTATGGCAATCTGTCACATTGTTGTTATGGCGTGCGTCTTGATCTTTGTAGCTTACATAGCGCTGTTCTGGTTCTGCGCTTCCTCGTTTGTGATGAGCTCAGTCCCGGTCGCGGCGGTCGTCACGGTCACTCACGGGACTTGGACGGTGAGGTTGCAGATCAGCGCGGCGTCGATGTCAAGCAGGAACGGGTCGCGGATCATGCCTGCTCTTTGCCTGGGTGCGTCGTCGAATTTCAGGGTCCCTAGGTTGGTCCCAAGCAGGGGAGGGCCGCTAGTCAAAGGCCGCTGCGCCGCTTTGTGACTATGTCAGTCTAATTCAAGACGACGGCGGTCCAGATCGACATATCTCGGCGCGGCGTGGAAAGAAGTCAGCCAGTCGAGCGACCCTAGGTGTCCATGACCATCTCTTACACGCCTGACTGAGTGAGAAGCTCACCGGCAGACGTGCCTAGCACGCTCGCGATCCTAGCCAAGTTGAGCACTGTCAGATTGTGTTCGCCCCGCTCAATACCGCCGATGTAAGAGCGGTCCATATCTGTCGCAAGCGCCAAATCTTCTTGTGAAAACCCTTGGACCTTCCGAATAGCACGGACCGTCTTGCCAATGGATGCAAGTGCGGGGTTGCCAGAGTGTTTCGGTGAGGGTCTCGCCATGCGTCAATGGTCGCAATTTGACGGACGCGATACCACGGGATAGGATACCCAGAAAATGATCTTTTGCTGCTGCGGGCGTGGCCCGCGCGGTCCCTATGCGCGAGCTTCGGCGCGCAAAGTTCGGGGGGACGCCAGGCCGGCCCCGCTATCGCCTTGCCCCCCGCCGGTGGAGTGAATTTTTAGGAGAAACATCGATGTACCCAACCCTAATCACCGAGGAGCAACGTGCACAGCTACTCGCCAACGGCCACGCGTACGCAACCGGCCACGCCAGCGACCCGCTGCCTGTGGTGCGGCTGCTTACGCCTGACGCGCATGCGACCTGGCTACTGGCCGCGCTCGACCCGGCCGATGGCGACACCGCATACGGTTTGTGCGACGTGGGTATCGGCATGCCCGAACTGGGCCATGTGAAGCTGTCCGACCTGGCATCCATCGTTGGACCGCTCAAAAAGCCGATTCTTCGCGACCTGTACTTCCGGCCAAACCGACCGCTTTCGGCGTATGCGCAGCTGGCGCAGGTTGACGGTTCGATCCCCGACTGACCGGACCCGCTGGCCATTCCGGTAGCCGGCCCGGCAGCCCTCTGCTGCGCCTCATTGGTTGCAGCACGGCGTCGATTCCGCACAAAGACCAGCATGGAAAGAAGGTGCGCACGACTTGATGTCCGCGCACCAACTGTGCATTTCCATACAGGCGTGGCGCACCGGACGATGCCTGATCGGCATCCCTCACGCGCAAACGATGGGGTCTTGGTCTCAAAAGGACCGGCCCTGACCGAAGTCCATTGATCACTACCTGACGAGGACCGAACGTGAATCCACAACAAGAACCGCATGTGAATCTGCTGAGCGTACCGGGCGGCGTCTTGCCCGCACCGGCGCGCACGCTGGCTGCTCGCGACTACAAGACCTTGGGTCTTGCCGCCCTCGGCGGCACGCTCGAATT